>NZ_AUKW01000005.1:0-444166 GCF_000424965.1 Streptomyces sp. TAA204 | reverse complement strand
CCACGTGTTACTCACCCGTTCGCCACTAATCCACCCCCGAAAGGGCTTCATCGTTCGACTTGCATGTGTTAAGCACGCCGCCAGCGTTCGTCCTGAGCCAGGATCAAACTCTCCGTGAATGCTTCATCAGCAACCACCGAAGAGCGGCACCACCGGGAGGAATCATCCCGGCATGCACAACATCCTCGCTGATCAATCTCAAAGAAACCCCACCCCACAAAACTGTGAGGCACGAGGTATCAACATATCTGGCGTTGACTTTTGGCACACTGTTGAGTTCTCAAAGAACGGACGATCCCTTCAAAACCCCTCACAGGGCCTCTCCGGACGTTTCCCTCTCGGTGTCCACTACTTTAGCGGATTTCCCTGCCGACTCCTAATCGGAGCCCCTGGACCGAATTTCGGCATGCCGAATGCGATCCCGTATGGGAAGTCGTAGGTAGTGTTTGGTCGCATCCGGGGCATCCGCTCGGCTTGACGCCTGGGCGATTGCCTGCCCGGTTTCAGCGACTCGGTCAACGTTAGACCTTCGGTCGACCGGAGTCAAGCGACCTCCGGCGCTGCCGGGGCTGGTGAGCACGGTAGGGGCTCACCGTGGGATCGCCGTCGGTCCAGTACCGCCACGGGTGGAGTGCTCCGGCACCGCCCACACCCGTACGGGGCCCGCTGCGCACCCGGTCGCCAGGGACGGGATCACCGGCCAGGACGCCGAGCGGAGCCTTGTCGTCCGGGGAGCAGAGGTCGATGCCGTTCAGTGCCTTGTCCACGTCCAGCGCCGTCGCCAGTCGCGCCGGGCCCTTGGCAAGCTCCGCGTCGTTGCGGGCCTTGGGCCGGCGTCTGCGGGCGTGTTCCTCCCCGGTCAGGACCTCGCCCGCGCGCAGGAGGACACCGCCGGCGTGGCCCTCCGGTCCGCACACGAGGTTGAGGCTGAACCACATCCCGTAGATGAAGTACACATACGCGTGGCCCGGGGGGCCGAACATCGAGGCGTTGCGGCGGGTGCGCCCGCGGAAGGCGTGCGAGCCGGGGTCCGCCTCCCCCGCGTACGCCTCGACCTCGGTGATGCGCAGGACGATCCGGCTCCCGTCGCCCGTGCGGACCAGATGGCGGCCGAGCAGATCGGGCGCGACCTCGAGGACGGGGCGGTCGAAGAAGGAGCGGGGCAGCGGTGTGTGGCCGCCATCGCTCCTTCGCGTACGGTCTCGGCCAGCGATCATGCCGCCCGAGGGTAACGGAGGAAGGGGAACGTGCTGCGCCTTCGCCGGTTCGGCTCTTGCGTCCGGGATGGAACCGCCGGGGCCCGGAGGGCGTAAGTCGTAGCAGGAACCGCCCGGCTGTGATCGCCGGAGACATGAGAAGTGCCTGGGAGGGACTGGAGAGATGGGTTTCAAGAAGCTGTTCGCGAGTCTGGGCGTCGGAAGTGCGTCGGTGGACACCGTGCTGCACGAGCCGAACGTGGTACCGGGCGGGGTCGTGCAGGGTGAGGTGCACATAGAGGCCGGCTCCGTGGACCAGCAGATCCAGGGGCTGTCCGTCGGCCTCATGGCGAAGGTCGAGGTCGAGACCAACGACGGGGAGATGAAGCAGAACATCGAGTTCGGCCGGCAGCAGCTCGGGGGCGCCCTGGAGCTGAAGGAGGGGGCGAAGCACACCGTGCCCTTCCAGCTCGCCGTGCCGTGGGAGACACCGGTCACGATGTTCATGGGGCAGCAGCTGACCGGCATGAGCATCGGCGTCTCGACCGAGCTGGCGATCGCCCAGGCCGTCGACTCCACGGACATCGACCCGGTGAACGTGCACGCCCTGCCCGCGCAGCAGGCCATCCTGGACGCCTTCGGGTCGCTCGGGTTCCGCTTCAAGTCGGCCGACATGGAGAAGGGGCGCATCCGCGGTACGCGGCAGCAGCTGCCCTTCTACCAGGAGATCGAGTTCTTCGCCCCGCAGCAGTTCCGCGGGCTCTCCCAGGTCGAGCTGTCGTTCGTGGCCGACGGCCACGAGATGGACGTCGTGATGGAGATGGACAAGAAGCCGGGCCTGTTCACCGGTGGCAGCGACTCCTTCCGCGCGTTCCAGGTGAACCTCGCCGACTACCAGGGCACGGACTGGACGGCCTTCATCAACCAGTGGCTGACCGAGGTCGGGGGGCGGCGGAACTGGATGTGATCCGGCGGCCGGACCGGCGGCCGGGCTGAAGTCCTCGTGACCGGCCGGGTGGGGTGCGGCGTACTCGCCGCCCGCCGCCCGGCCGCGTGCCTGTACGGGCCGGGTCAGCCGAGAAGAACGGTCAGCGGCGCGTCGCGCACCGCCCAGTAGCCGACCGCCGCGGTGAAGACGTTGACGGCGGTGGCGGCGGCGTTGGGGTCCGCCTGTTCGAAACCCGGCCAGCCCGCGGTCATCAGCAGATATCCGTTCGTCTCCCCCCACCACGACAGGTCGGTGAGGGAGTCGGCGAGCGCGTCCCAGTTGCGTCCGAACCAGTCGGGCAGCTCCAGCCCCGTGACGCAGCGGTTCATGAACTCCGCCTTGTCGGTCACGTCGCTGAGGTCGATCACGGCGCCGGTCCAGTTCGCGGCCTCCGCCTGCATCAGCACGTCCGGGCCCACGGAGGCGCAGCGGTACACACCGGGCGGAACGGTGCCCTCGAAGAGGCCGGGCAGGCCCTCGTCGGGCAGTTCTGGCAGTTCTGGCAGGTCCACGGGACTGGTCATCGTCGCACCACCGCTTTGCAGGTCTCGTCGTAGCCACCATGGTGACAAAGACCGGGACAATGGCTCGTTAGGCTGGCCGGTGCAGCGATTCGTGCCATCAGGAGGTTCCGACGTGACCGAGCAGAAGCAACCGCCGCTCCCCCACGACTTCCACCCGCCCGTGGCCTCGTTCGAGGTGGTGAGTGAGGACGTCTCCGAGGGCGGCCGGCTGCGTCCGGAGCAGTTGTACGCGAAGGGCAACATCTCCCCCCATCTGCGCTGGGAGGGCTTCCCCCCGGACACCCGCAGCTTCGCGGTGACCTGCTTCGACCCGGACGCCCCCACGGGCAGCGGCTTCTGGCACTGGTCCGTCTTCGACATCCCGGTCTCCGTCACCGAGCTGCCCGCCGGTGCCGGCACGGGTGACATGCCGGGGCTTCCCGAGGGTGCGGTGCACGTACGCAACGACTTCGGGACCCGGGACTTCGGGGGAGCCGCGCCGCCGCCCGGGGACGGTCCGCACCGCTACGTCTTCACCGTCTACGCGGTGGGTGAGGAGAAGCTGGGGCCGGACGCGGACGGCTCCCCCGCATTCGTGGGCTTCAATCTGCGCTTCAAGACCATCGGGCGTGCCCAGTTGATCGGGCTGCACGAGGAGCCCGACGGGAGCTGATCCGGGAGCGGGCAGGGCAGCAAAACCCTTTGCGCCCCGCCGTCCCTGATCGCACAGTGGTGCCGGGCAGCCGGCACCGCAGTGCGGGGACGGCGGGGCGCTCGTGTCTGCGCCGGCCGTCCGCCGGAGTCGGGCCGGGGGCCGGACGACCGCGTCGGCTGCCCCTTGTTCCGCGAAGGCCCGCCGCTGGCTGCCTTCTTTTCATGCCGCTGATTCGGTGCCCGGAGTCGCCGGCTCCCGCAATTCCCTCCGGGGAGGCCGAATTCTCTTCCCGGTGTCCGGATTCCGTGTCCCGCCTTCATCTTTTCCGCCTCTCCGCTCCATCTTCCGTACAGCAGGCTGAAATTGCGTTGTTCCGGAGATCGGGCAACGGCACAGTGGAGCCACCGCCACGGAGGCGGGAGGGAATCGGGGAGGTGCAGGGGATGCGCGAGACACTGGTCCTCAACGCGAGCTTCGAGCCGCTCTCGACGGTCTCGCTGCGACGCGCCGTGGTCCTGGTGATGCAGGACAAGGCTGTCGTGGAGCACTCGCACCCCGGTCTCCGCGTGAGGGCGGCGAGCATCGATCTTCCCGTGCCGCAGGTGATCAGGCTCTGCAGATATGTACGGGTCCCGTTCCGACAACGGGCCCCGTGGTCGCGGCGCGGTGTCCTCGTCAGGGACCGGCACAGGTGCGCGTACTGCGGGCGCCGTGCGACCACGGTGGATCACGTGCTGCCGCGTTCGCAGGGCGGCGCGGACACCTGGCTCAACACGGTCGCGGCCTGCGCGGCGGACAATCACCGTAAGGCTGACCGTACGCCCGCGCAGGCGGGCATGGCGATGTCGGTGAAGCCCTTCGAGCCGACCCCCGCCGACGCGCTGCTTCTGGCACTGGGCCTGCG
This sequence comes from Streptomyces sp. TAA204, assembly GCF_000424965.1. NCBI lineage: Bacteria > Bacillati > Actinomycetota > Actinomycetes > Kitasatosporales > Streptomycetaceae > Streptomyces > Streptomyces sp. TAA204. The sequence goes on along the minus strand of NZ_AUKW01000005.1, from coordinate 439,920 downwards.
GGACGGGGAGACGCTGCCCGAGTGGCTCACGGTGTCCGCACCGGCGGCCTCCGCGGCACTGCCCGCCACCGCCTGACCCCGCGCGGAGGGCGTGCCGGACGTGCCGGACGTGCCGGACGTACCGGACGTACCGGACGTACCGCGCGGGCCTCAGCGCAGCAGCAACTGGACGATCGCGACGGTGCCGACCGCCACGATCACGGCCCGCAGCGCGGCCGGCGGCATCCGGCGTCCGATCAGGGCCCCGAACTGGCCGCCGACCGCGCTGCCCACGGCGATCAGCAGGACGGCCGTCCAGTCGAAGTCGGCGACGAAGAGGAAGAAGGCGGCGGCGGCGCCGTTGACGATCGCGCCGAGGACGTTCTTGACGGCGTTGATCCGCTGCAGGCTCTCGTCGAGGAACATCCCCATCAGGGCGAGGTAGATGATGCCCTGGGCGGCACCGAAGTACCCGCCGTAGGCGCTGGCCAGCAGCAGTCCGCCCGGCAGCAGCGCGCCGCCGTTCGGATGAGGCGTGGTGCCGCGCCGCTCACGTCGGCGCTGGGTGAGGCGGGCCAGCCACGGCTGGAGTACGACGAGGAAGAGCGCCACGCCGATGAGGGCGGGGACGATCATGTCGAAGGCGCTGGACGGAAGCGTGATGAGCAGCGCGGCACCGGCGAGGGCTCCGGCGAGAGCGACCACGCCGAGGAGCAGTACGCGCCGCCTCTGCCCCCGCAGTTCGCGCCTGTAGCCGATGGCGCCGCTGACCGAACCGGGAACGAGCCCGAGGGCGTTCGAGACGTTGGCGGTGACGGGCGGAAGGCCGACGGCGAGCAGCACCGGGAAGGTGATCAGGGTTCCGGAGCCGACGATGGTGTTGATGGCTCCGGCGCCGACGCCCGCGACGGCGACGGCGAGTGCCTCCCAGATGGTCACACGAAACGCCCCTCCTGATCAGTGCCTGCACACTGATCATGCATGAGGGGCGTCCGGTGTGCGTCAGCGGGTCTCAGTCGATCTTCGGCCTCTCCCGTGGCGGCTTGACCATGCTCGCCGCGTCCCCGCCGCCGCTGTTGCCTCCGTTGCCGCCGCCCGGCCGGAATCCGTCGAGCGCGCCGCCGAGGCCCTTGAGCGCGTCGCCGATCTCGCTGGGCACGATCCACAGCTTGTTGGCGTCGCCCTCGGCGATCTTCGGGAGCATCTGCAGGTACTGGTACGACAGCAGCTTCTGGTCCGGGTCGCCCGCGTGGATCGACTCGAAGACCGTACGGATGGCCTGCGCCTCGCCCTCGGCGCGCAGGGCAGCGGAGCGGGCCTCGCCCTCGGCGCGCAGGATCGAGGACTGCTTCTCGCCCTCCGCGGTGAGGATGGCCGACTGCCTTACGCCTTCGGCCTGGAGGATGGCCGCGCGCTTGTCGCGGTCGGCGCGCATCTGCTTCTCCATCGAGTCCTGGATGGAGGTCGGCGGCTCGATGGCCTTCAACTCGACGCGGTTGACGCGGATTCCCCACTTTCCGGTGGCCTCGTCGAGCACACCGCGAAGCGCCGCGTTGATCTCCTCACGGGAGGTGAGGGTCCGCTCCAGGTCCATGCCGCCGATGATGTTGCGGAGCGTGGTCACGGTGAGCTGCTCGATCGCCTGGATGTAGCTGGCGACTTCGTACGTGGCGGCGCGGGCGTCGGTGACCTGGTAATAGATGACGGTGTCGATGTTGACGACCAGGTTGTCCTGGGTGATCACCGGCTGCGGGGGGAAGGGCACGACCTGTTCACGCAGGTCGACCCTGTTGCGGACGGTGTCGATGAAGGGGACCACGATGTTCAGGCCCGCGTTGAGCGTACGGGTGTAGCGGCCGAAGCGCTCGACGATGGCGGCGCTGGCCTGCGGGATGACCTGGATCGTCTTGATGAGTGCGATGAAGACAAGCACCACCAGGATGATCAGGACAATGATGATGGCGTCCATCGCCGTCCCCCTGCACGTATGTCACTGATAATGACGTCGATAAGATCGAAGAACATCGTCGCACGGCAACGCGCCGTGTACGTACGGTTGTTGGCCGCTATCCCATCACGATCGCCGTGGCTCCGTCGATCTCGACCACGTCGACCTGGCTGCCCGGCTCGTACGCCTGTCCGCCGTCCAGCGCCCGGGCCGACCAGACCTCGCCGGCCAGCTTGATCCGCCCGCCCTGGCCGTCCACCCGCTCCAGTACGGTCGCCTGCCTTCCGCGCAGCGCGTCCACGCCGCTGCTCATGGCAGGGGGCTGGGTCCGCGAGCGCCGCGCCATGGGCCGTACGACCAATATCAGGGCGCTGGAGACGATCGCGAAGACGAGCACCTGCGCGACCATTCCCCCGCCCAGCCCGGCCGTCACGGCTCCGGCGACACCGCCGACCGCGAGCATTCCGAATTCCGGCATCGCGGTGAGGACGAGTGGAATCCCCAGCCCTACCGCGGCAATCAACCACCACACCCATGCGTCCACACAGCCATGGTAGGCGCGCGCTCAGCTCAGCGGCAGACCCTGAGCGGTCCAGCGGTCGCCCCTCTTCTCCACCACCAGGGGAAGTCCGAAGCAGCGGGAGAGGTTTCGGGAGGTCAGTTCGGTCTCCAGCGGGCCGGCGGCGAGAACCTGTCCCTGGCGGATCATCAGAACGTGGGTGAATCCGGGGGCGATCTCCTCGACATGGTGGGTGACCATGATCATCGAGGGGGCGTACGGATCCCGCGCGAGACGCCCCAGCCGGCGCACCAGGTCCTCCCGCCCGCCGAGGTCGAGGCCGGCCGCCGGCTCGTCCAGGAGCAGCAGTTCGGGGTCGGTCATCATGGCGCGGGCGATGAGGGTCCGCTTGCGTTCGCCCTCGGAGAGGGTGCCGAACCTGCGGTCGAGGTAGTCGCTCATGCCGAGCCGGTCGAGGAAGGCGCGGGCGCGCTCCTCGTCCACCCGCTCGTACTCCTCCTGCCAGTGGGCGGTCATGCCGTACGCGGCCGTGAGCACTGTCCGCAGCACGGTCTGGTTGCGCGGCAGCTTGTCGGCCATGGCGATGCCCGCCATCCCGACGCGCGGGCGGAGTTCGAAGACGTCGACAGCGCCGAGCCGTTCGCCCAGGACCGTGGCGGAGCCCGTGCTCGGGAAGAGATAACTGGAGGCCATGTTCAGCAAGGTGGTCTTGCCGGCGCCGTTGGGACCGAGGATGACCCAGCGCTCGCCCTCCTTGACCGACCAGGAGACGTCGTCCAGCAGAGCGTGGCCGTCGCGGACCACGGATACGTCCACCAGCTCCAGTACTTCGCTCATGAGCGCGTTGTCTCCCATAGCAGTCGCCGTTTCCCGTGCCTTGTGGGCACAGTCCCCAGACAAAACCTACGCCACGCGTTCGACGGCCCGTTCTTTAGGCTGGTCTCATGCTCGACGAACCTCGCTCGGGGCGGCTGGCCGCCTGGGGAAACGCGCTCCTCGCAGGGATGATCTCGCCCGACGAGGCGGCGGACCGGATCGCCGGCGACGACGCCGTGCACCGGGTGGAGCACCTGCCCTCCTCCCCGGGGCCGGACGCGGCACCGGAGCCCTCCCCCGTCGGACTGACACTGGCGCTGGGGCGGCTGCGCTCGCTGGGCACGGCGGGGCTGCGGGTGGCGCTCCCCGCGCCCGGCCATCCGCTGGGGCTGAGCGGTCCGCCGGAGTTCAACTCCCTGGCGCTGGAGGCCGGTGAGGCCGTCGTGGCCACCGGCGCGGGCCTCGGTCTGACGCCCGAGGTGCACGCGGCCGGCCCGGAGGGCGACCAGCATGTGGAGGTGGTCTGGCGCTGCCTTCCCGTACGGGAGGGGCCGCCGGCCGATGTGCCCTCGCTGAGCGAGGCGGAGCGTGAACTGGCCGAGGCGCTGCGGGACGCCACGCAGGTACTCACGGACCTGGACGTGGCGGGGTCCGGGCCGGTCGCCGACGCCGCGCTGGAGGCGTACCGGGCGCGGATGGAGGCGGGGAGGCGGCTGCTGGCGCCCGGATATCCGCCGCGTGCGGTGCGGGTGCTGGAGCTGGCCCAGCGGGTGGGGGCGCTCGTGGCCATCGCCCACGGCCGGGCGGGCGGGGGCGGCGGCACGGGCGACGGCCGTGAGCACGGGGGTGCCGTGAGCGCCTCGCAGATCGCCGCCCGGGCCGAGGCGCTGCGGCCTGTGGAGCGTACGGCGAGGCGGGCGCAGGTCGCCGCGTACAACGCCTACGCGGAGGAGCTCGAGCGCAAGCGGTCGTGAGAAGCGGCGGGCGGAGAGGTGCCGGGCGTCGGGCCGGTCATGTCGCCAGTCCGTGGCGAACGGCCCACAGGGCCGCCTGTGTACGGTCGGCGAGGTCGAGTTTCATCAGGATGTTCGACACATGGGTCTTGACCGTCTTCTCGGAGAGCACCAGGCTGCGGGCGATCTCGCGGTTGGAGCGTCCGTCCGCGATGAGCCCGAGCACCTCGCGCTCCCGGTCGGTCAGGGCGCTGCTCCGGCCGGCGCCGCCGCCCGCCCCGTCCGAGAGCAGCGCGCCCGCCAGCTCGGGCTGGAGCAGCACGTGTCCGGCGTGCACGGAGCGGATGGCGCCCGCGAGAGCGTCCGGGTCGACGTCCTTGTAGACGTAGCCCGCGGCTCCGGCGCGGAGCGCGGGGACGACCGTGCGCTGCTCGGTGAAGCTCGTGACGACGAGAACGCGCGCGGGATTGCCCAGTTCACGAAGGCGCCGCAACGCCCCGATGCCGTCGGTGCCGGGCATCTTCACATCCATCAGGACGATGTCGGGGCGCAGTTCCTCGGCGCGCGCGACACCCTCGTCGCCGTCGACGGCCTCGCCGACCACCTCGATGTCCTCCTGGATCTCGAGGAAGGTGCGCAGGCCGCGCCGTACGACTTGGTGGTCGTCGACGATCAGTACGCGGACGGGGTCAGCCACCGGGCACCTCCAGCTCGATCACGGAGCCCTCACCGGGCTGGGATTCCACGGTCAGCCTGCCGCCCACTCCGCCGGCCCTGTCGCTCATGGAGACCAGTCCCAGGTGGCGTCCCGCTTTGCGCACGGCCTTCGGGTCGAAGCCCCGGCCGTCGTCGCTGACGCGCAGCCGCGCTCCGGTGCTGCCGTAGGAGAGATCGACGCGGACGCGGGTCGCGGAGGCGTGGCGCAGCGCGTTGTGCAGGGCCTCCTGGGCGACGCGCAGCAGCGCCTCGTCCTGGGCGGCGGGCAGCGCGCGCAGGGCGCCGGCGGTGGTGAAGGTGACCTCGGCGGTGTGGGCGCGGTGCAGGACCTGCACCTGGGTGCGCAGGGTGGCGACGAGGCCGTCGTCGTCGAGCGCCGCGGGGCGCAGTTCGACCACGGCCGCACGCAGTTCCTCGGAGGCCTCGGCGGCCATGCGGCCGATCTCGTGCAGTTCGTCCTTCGCCCGCTCCGGGTCGCGGTCGACGAGCGCTGTGGCGGCCTGGGCCGTGAGGCGGAGCGAGAAGAGTTCCTGGGCGACGGCGTCGTGCAGGTCGTGTGCGATGCGGGCGCGCTCTTCGGCGATGGTCAGTTCCCGGCTGCGTTCGTGGAGACGGGCGTTGGTCAGGGCGATGGCGGCGTGCTGGGCGAGGAGGCGCAGCAGCAGTTCGTCCTCGTCGGAGAAGGAGCAGCAGCGGGGCGGGCCGTCCCCGCGGGCGTCATCCGTGCGGACCGGGGCCTGCCGGCTGCTTCCGTGCGGGCAGCGCTTGTTGGCGAGGAAGAGGGCGCCGAGCACGTCCTCACCGTCTGCGACGGGCATGCCGAGGAAGTCGGCCAGTTCGGGGTGCGCCCGGGGCCATCCCTCGAAGCGGGGGTCCGTCCGGACGTCCGCGAGCCGCTGCGGTGTGGCCTCGTGCAGCATCGCGGCGAGGATGCCGTGCTGGCGCGGGAGCGGGCCGATGGCGCGCCACTGCCGGTCCGTCACGCCGTCCACCACGAACTGTGCGAAGCCGCCCTGGTCGTCGGGTACGCCCAGGGCCGCGTACTCGGCGTCCAGCAGGTCGCGGGCGGAGGCGACGATCGTCTGCAGGACCTCGCGCACTTCGAGCTGCCTGTTCATGGCGAGCAGCGCGGCGCTGACTGCGGTCAGCCCTGAGCGGGGGAGCATGCGGTCACCGTACCGGCGGGGCGGCCGGCCGGGATCAGGCGCGGGAAGGGCGCCGGCGTGGGTCGGTGGGACCAGGACCGGAGACCCAGGAGTGTGACCCTGCGTTTATATCTTCTACACACTGCGTACATGTAGCCACTGTGCGGTGTGAGTCACCGCATAGGACCCAGATCACGTACGAGCTTGCTTAGTAGATGTTGTCTACAGACCGGACGTGCAGTGCAGGCACGTCAAGGCATCCGCTCTGCTCCCAATCCACTACCAACGTTAGTAATGGTGATTTTTGCTCGGTGACTGAAGGCAGCTGAGAATTACTGCCGCCGCTGCGGCCACTGTCGCTGCGGTCCGCAAACTGGAAGAGGTTTCCTCCCATGAGCGTTCCCACTCCCGAACGCCACGGCAAGCTGTCCCGTCTGCACAAGATCTCCGCCGCGACCGGTGCGGCGGCAGTCGGAATGACGGCTCTCGCCTTCACCGTCGTCCCAGGTCAGAAGGACAGCGGAAGCGAGAATGCCGGATCGGAGATGGTGGCCGCCCCCGTCGCGTTGCAGACCGCCGCCGAAGGCCCGTCCGCGCAGAAGGTGAGCATCGACGCTCAGACCTCGGCCGCGGACGAACGGGCACGCGCGGACGCCAGGGCCGAAGCGGTGAAGAAGGCCGAAGCACGGGCCGAGAAGCGGGCCGAGGCGGCGGAGCAGGCGAAGAAGGCCGAACGCGACCGCGAGCGCGAGCAGGCCGCGAGCCGGTCCGCGAAGCGCAGCACGTCCTCCGACGCGGCCCCCTCGGGCTCGCCGAAGCAGATCGCCCGGCAGCTGATCGGCAGCGGTTCGCAGTTCCAGTGCTTCTCGAACATCGTCGAGCACGAGAGCGGCTGGGACGTGCACGCCCAGAACCCCAGCGGCGCCTACGGTCTGATGCAGGCGCTGCCCGGCTCCAAGATGTCCTCCGCGGGCCCCGACTGGCGCAACAACGCCGCCACCCAGATCAAGTGGGGGCTGGGCTACATGGAGGACCGCTACGGCAGCCCCTGCGGTGCCTGGTCCTTCTGGCAGTCCAACAACTGGTACTGAGCTCCCCGCAGGGGGCCGCGCACGGGCCCTGCGGCACAGTGCCACGCACGCACACGTGAGGGCGGCGGCTTCCCGGGGGAGGCCGCCGCCCTTCTCGGCGCTCTCGGCGCCGAAGGAATTCGCCTGCGCTGCTACTTGCGCATGACCTCCGGCTCGTGGCGGCGCAGCAGACGCGCCACGACGAAGACCAGCACCACACCGAGCCCCAGCAGGACACCCATGTCCAGCGCGTAGGTGCCGGCAGTGTGCTCCCACAGCGGGTCGGGGTTGCCCTTCTCCCACGGCAGCAGCGTGTTCATGTCGGCGGTGGAGCCCATCGCGGCCACCGCCCAGCGCGACGGCATCAGCCAGGCGAACTGCGCGACGCCTGGGGTGTCGAAGAGCTGGAAGAGGACACCGGTGAAGACGACCTGGACGATGGCGAACATCACCAGCAGCGGCATGGTCTTCTCGGCGGTCTTCACCAGCGAGGAGATGATCAGGCCGAACATCATCGAGGTGAAGCCGAGCGTGATGACGGCGAGCGTCATCTCCAGGGCCGGCAGGTTCTCCGCGACGACGCCCTCCTCGGGCAGCTCGCGCGGGCCGAAGCCGATGGCGGCGATGATCAGGCCCTGCACGGCCGTGACGATCCCGAGCACGATCACCTTGGACATCAGGTAGGCCGAGCGCGAGAGGCCGGTGGCCCGTTCACGCTCGTAGATGACCCGCTCCTTGATCAGCTCGCGGACGGAGTTCGCCGCACCCGAGAAGCACATGCCGACCGCGAGGATGAGCATGATCGTACTGGCGTCGCGGTTGGTGAGGGCCTTGCGCTCCGGCCCGTAACCGAGCCCGAAGTCGCTCGGGATCAGCGTGCTGACCCCGCCCAGGACGACGGGCAGGATCACCGTCAGCGCGAGGAAGCCCCTGTCGGAGGCGATGACCGAGACGTAGCGGCGCACCAGTGTCCAGAACTGCGAGCCCCAGCTCTGCGGCTTCTGCGTACGGGCGGGGGGCGCCTGCTGCTGCGCGAGCTGCTGCGGTGCGACCGAGTCGAGGTCGGCGGCGTACATCTGGTAGTGCTGGGAGCCCTGCCAGCGGCCCATCCAGTCGTAGTCGCGGTAGTTCTCGAAGGCCGAGAAGACATCCGCCCAGGTGCCGTATCCGAAGAAGTTCAGCGCCTCCTCCGGCGGCCCGAAGTAGGCCACGCCGCCGCCCGGCGCCATCACCAGCAGCCTGTCGCACAGGCCGAGTTCGGCCACCGAGTGGGTGACGACGAGGCACGTGCGGCCGTCGTCGGCGAGCCCGCGCAGAAGCTGCATGACGTCGCGGTCCATACCCGGGTCGAGGCCGGAGGTGGGCTCGTCGAGGAAGATCAGCGACGGCTTCGTCAGCAGCTCCAGGGCGACCGAGACGCGCTTGCGCTGGCCGCCGGAGAGCGAGGTGACCTTCTTGTCCGCGTGGATGTCGAGCTTGAGTTCGGCGAGGACCTCCTCGACACGGGCGTTGCGCTCCGCCTCCGCCACGTCACCGGGGAAGCGCAGCCGCGCGGCGTAGCGCAGGGCGGTGCGCACCCGCAGCTCCTTGTGCAGGATGTCGTCCTGCGGAACCAGGCCGATGCGCTGCCGCAGTTCGGCGAAGTGCTGGTAGAGGTTGCGGTTGTCGTAGAGGACCTCGCCCACATCCGCGGGGCGGTAGCCGGTCAGGGCACGCAGGAGTGTCGACTTGCCCGAGCCCGACGGGCCGATCACGCCGATCAGCGACTTCTCCGGGACGCCGAAGGTGACGTTGTTCAGGATCACCTTGTCGTTGTCGACCTTCACCGTGAGGTGCCGGGCCGAGAAGGAGACCTCACCGGTGTCGACGAACTCCTCCAGCCGGTCACCGACCAGCCGGAACGTGGAGTGGCCGACGCCGACGGTGTCCTGCGCGGTGATGACGGCGGAACCGGACTTGGGCAGCGGCTGGCCGTTGACGTACGTGCCGTTGTGGCTGCCCAGGTCGTGGATCTCGAAGCGGCCCTGGGGCGTGGCGCGGAACTCCGCGTGGTGCCGGGAGACCTGGAGGTCGGAGACCACCAGTTCGTTCTCCAGCGAACGGCCGATCCGCATGACACGGCCCAGGGAGAGCTGGTGGAAGGTGGTGGGGCTGCGGTCCCCGCCCTGCGGGTGCGGCGGCGGGGCGGCCGGGCCACCGTGGCCCTGCGCCGCTGGTCCGCCGTGCTGGTGCATGTGCGCCTGCGCACGGGCCTGCTGCGGCACGGGAGGCTGCTGCACGGGCTGCTGCTGCGGCATCTGCTGCTGCGCGGGCGGCGGCCCGGCCGCGTGGCCCTGCTGGGGCACGCCCGGCTGCTGCTGCCAGCCGGGGCTGGGCTGCGGCTGCTGCCCCCAGCCGGGGCCGGCGGGTCCGCCCGGCCCGGGCTGCACGCCTCCGCCCGGTGCTCCCCCCGCTTGCCGCTGGGGCGCCTGGTGCGGCTCCGGTGCGACGGTGTGGGCGCTGTGGACGTCCGCACCCGGGGCGCCGGCCGCGCCCGTCCCCGAGAGGTCCAGCCGCGGACCGTCGGTGGCGTTGCCCAAGTGGACGCTCATGCCGGGGGCGAGTTCCATCTGCTGGATGCGCTGCCCGCGCGCGTACGAGCCGTTGGTGCTGCCCTGGTCCTCGATGATCCAGCCACGCCCGCCCCAGCGGATCGTGGCGTGCCGCCAGGAGACCCTGGCGTCGTCGATCACCACGTCACCGTGCGGATCGCGGCCCAGGCTGTAAGCCCTGGACGGTTCGAGCGTCCAGGTTTGTCCGTTCAATTCCAGTACGAGTTCCGGCACTCCATGCCCCAAAAGTTGTCCCCCGAGTGACTCCCCGAACCGGGAGCCTAGGGATGGTGAACATCGGGAGGAACTATTTCAGGCCCGCACCCCGGACAGGAAGTCGGCCCATGTCACAACCCCACTTCGTCCGTGACGGGCCCGGAACGGCCACCGCGGGAGGCGGAATGCGGCCACCGTCCGTCGTGAACGAGCCGGAGCGCCGGAATCCGGGCAGAGTTCCGGGCGGATGGCAGCCCCGGCAGGTGGCGCGGGCCGCGCAGCGATACCGTAAGAACATCATGACCACATCGCCGGCCACTCCGCCTTCGTACGCCGACACCCCCACCCTTCTGGTCAAGATCTTCGGCAGGGACCGGCCGGGCATCACCGCCGGACTCTTCGACACCCTCGCCGCCTTCGCGGTGGAGGTCGTCGACATCGAGCAGCTCGTGACCCGGGGCCGCATCACGCTGTGCGCCCTGGTGACCGCCCCGGGCACGGAGACGGGCGGCGGAGCGTCCACCGCGAGTGAGGGCGAACTGCGGGCCACCGTGCACGGCTGGGCGGAGTCGATGGGCCTGGAGGCGGAGATCATCTCCGGCACGGGCGACAACAAGCCGCGCGGCACCGGCCGTTCACATGTGACCGTGCTGGGACAGCCGCTCACCGCCCGGTCGGCCTCCGCCATCGCCGCCAGCATCACCGCCACCGGCGGCAACATCGACCGTATCTTCCGGCTCGCGAAATACCCGGTCACGGCCGTCGAGTTCGACGTCTCCGGCACCGAGACCTCCACGCTGCGCACCTCGCTCGCGCTGGAGGCGGCCAGGCACCGCGTCGACATCGCGGTCGTCGCCTCCGGGCTGCAGCGCCGTGCGCAGCGGCTGGTCGTCATGGACGTCGACTCCACCCTCATCCAGGACGAGGTGATCGAACTCTTCGCCGCTCACGCGGGATGCGAGGAAGAGGTCGCCGAGGTCACCGCACGCGCGATGCGCGGCGAGCTGGACTTCGAGCAGTCCCTCCACGCGCGGGTGGCACTGCTGGAAGGGCTGGACGCATCGGTGGCGGAGACCGTGCGCAAGGACGTACGGCTCACGCCCGGCGCACGGACCCTGGTGCGCACCCTCAAGCGTCTCGGGTACCAGGTGGGCGTCGTCTCCGGCGGCTTCACCCAGATCACCGACGCCCTGCGGGACGAACTCGGCCTCGACTTCGCCGCCGCCAACACCCTCGAGGTCGTGGACGGCAAGCTCACCGGCCGCGTCACCGGCGACATAGTGGACCGGGAGGGCAAGACACGGCTGCTGCGCCGCTTCGCAGCCGAGGCGGGCGTACCCCTGATGCAGACGGTCGCGATCGGAGACGGCGCGAACGACCTGGGCATGCTCAACGCCGCGGGGCTCGGGGTGGCCTTCAACGCGAAGCCGGTGGTCCGCGAGGCGGCGCACACCGCCGTCAACGTGCCCTTCCTGGACACCGTCCTGTATCTGCTGGGCGTGACGCGGGAAGAGGTCGAGGCCGCCGACTGCAGCAGCGACGACGACCGCACCGGCCCTGGCGACGCGGAGAGCCAACTCCTCCGGGGCGGCGACTGAACGGCGGTCCGGCGGCGGCCGACGGGGCGACAGCGTTGCACCGGAGGCGTCCCGACGGCCCCCGTGACCCTCGCGCGGGCGCGCGCCGGTCACGGATCAGACCGGCCGCCCTCCCGGCAACCTTCAGCCGTCCACCGGCCCGTCCTCCCGGGCATGTTGCCCGGACCAGACGCTCACTCGTGCGGTTCGTGCGGCGCCCAGTACTCGCTCAGCGTGGCCACGCCCGGCTCGACGGACTTCCACGAGCCGTCGAAGCGGAGCACGGCGACCGCCGACGTGGGGAAGCCGTTGCGCGCCATGCGCTCACCGGCGTCGCCCTCGGCGGCACCCGAGAGCGCCTCGGCAACTCCCTGGATTCCGGGGTTGTGTCCGACCACGAGCAGGTCGTGCACGTCCTCGTCCACGTCGTTGAGCACTGCGATGATCTCGCCGGGAGAGGCCTCGTACAGCCGCTCCTCGTAGACGGTCCTGGGGCGGTGGGGAAGGTGGTGGACGGCCAGCTTCCAGGTCTCACGGGTGCGGACGGCGGTCGAGCAGAGGGTCAGCCCGGGGTCGACGCCGTGTGCGGCGAGCCACTCACCCACCGCCGGGGCGTCCTTGCGGCCCCGGTCCGCGAGAGGACGCTCGTGGTCTGCCACCTCTGGCCAGTCGGCCTTGGCGTGCCGGACAAGGACGATACTGCGGGGAAGATCGACGCTCATGCATCCCAGCTTCGCATGAAACGCCGCGCGGAGCGGAGGGTGTTGACAGAGCACGAAGGGCTGACGTCTCCCGTGCGTCAGCCCAGCAGGGCCTGCTCCACCCGCTCGAGGACCTGGGCGAGCACGTACACCCCGGCCCGGCCTTCCGCGGCGTTCGCCTCCCCGCCGCCGAGGAGCGGGGCGAGCAGCACGGCGAAGGCCAGGACCGGCAGCACCGCGGCCCACCAGGGCAGCCGTGTCTGCCCGCCGGCGGGGCGGGTGTGCGTGCGGGCAGCGCTTCCGCCGGGTGCGGGCCGGGTGCGGGCACGGGCCGTGGTCATGGCCTCGCCCTCCTCATTCCGTGAGTCGTCGAGCGTGTACCCACACGCTACGAAGACGGGGCGTGCCCTCCCATCCGGTGAGCCACCCACTTCCCCCTGACCCAGCCCCCCTAGGGGGGTGGGGCCAGCACCACCACGGTGCGCGGGGCGGGTGGCTCGGGCTGCCTCGGGGCCGGCGGTCCGGGACGGTTCAGGGGGCGGCGATGCTCGCGATCACCCCGATGACGACCATGATTCCGAAGATCACGCCGACGATGAGGAGCAGCTTCTTCTGCCCGTTCTGCGGCTCGGGTTCCAGCAGTGGCATACCGGCCAGTGTCGCACTCAGCGTCCGTCCTCGATCACGCGGTCCCGGCCGGCCAGTACGCCCATCACCGTCTGCGCGAGCAGCAGCGCCGTCATCAGCATCAGCGGTAGGTGCCAGCCGCCGCTCGCGTCGCGCAGTGCCCCGACGAGCAGCGGGCCGGGGACGGAGAGCAGATAGCCCGTGCTCTGTGCGAAGGCGGAGAGCTTGACCACCCCGGCGCTGGACCGCGAGCGCAGGCTGATCATCGTGAGCGCGACGGGGAAGGCGCAGTTGGCGATACCCAGCAGCAGCGCCCACAGCCAGGCTCCGGCGGCGGGGGCGAACCACAGCCCGGCATACCCCGTCAGCCCGCACAGGGCGAGCACGACGACCAGCGGGCCCTGATGCCGCATACGGGTCGCGAGCCTGGGCACCACGAACGCCAGCGGCACACCCATGCCCATGGTCAGGGCGAGCATCAGGCCCGCCGAGGAGGCGGAGACCCCCGCGTCCCTGAATATCTGCGGCAGCCAGCCCAGGACGATGTACGCGGCGGAGGCCTGGAGCCCGAAGAACCCGCTGAGCGCCCAGGCGGTGGGTGAGGCGCCGATGCGGATGCGGGCGGGCGCGGACGCGGGAGCGCCCGCCGGGGCGCCGCTGCCCGCCGCGGGCGGGGGACGGCGGCTGCCCGGGTCCTTGAGGACGGCGGCCCAGGGCAGGATCGCGAGTACGCCGAGCAGCGCCCAGGCACCCAGTCCCGCACGCCAACTGCCGCCCAGGGCGCCGGTCATGGGTACGGTCACGGCCGCGGCGCACGCCGTGCCGAGCGCGAGCCCCATCGAGTACAGGCCCGTCATCGAACCGACACGGTGGGGGAACCAGCGCTTGACCACCACCGGCATCAGCACGTTGCTCACCGCGATACCGGCCAGGGCGAGCGCGCTGGAGGCGAGGAAGGTGCCGGTGCCGCCGGCGAGGGGGCGCAGCGCGAGTCCCGCGGTGATGGCGACCATGCCCGCCAGTACCACCGGGGCGGACCCGCGGCGACGCGCGAGCCGTGGTGCGAGGCTGCCGAAGGCGGCGAAGCACAGCGCGGGCGCGGACGTCAGCAGCCCGGCGACGAGGCCGCTCATGCCGAGGTCGGCCCGCACCTCCTTCAGCAGGGGCCCGAGCGCGGATATGGCGGGCCGGAGGTTGAGGGCGGCGAGGAGGAGTCCGGCGGCGACGAGGCCCGCCACCCAGCGCGGGACGTCCGGGGAGCCGCCCGTGGCGGCTTTCCCGGATACCGGGGAACCGTCGGTGTTCTTCAGGCCTTCTTCCGTCATCGCCATGGAACCCATCATAGAATCATGGGATGAATGGACGTTACCGCGTCCCGCCACGCCAGAGAACCCGCCGGAACCCGCCGGCGAACTCCTCCCGGGAGAGAGATGACCCTGTCCTCGCCGCAGCGCTCCGCCCTGTCCGACCAGGTGATCTCCGCGCTGCGCGCCCAGATCACCTCGGGAGAGTGGCCGGTCGGCGCCCGTATCCCCACCGAGCCCGAACTCGTGGACCAGCTCGGGGTGGCCCGCAACACCGTCCGCGAGGCGGTGCGCGCGCTCGCGCACAACGGTCTGCTGGACATCCGGCAGGGCTCGGGCACCTACGTCGTGGCGACCAGTGAGCTGGCCGGGGTGATGCACCGCCGCTTCGCGGACGCCGATCCGCGTCATGTCGCCGAGATGCGGGCCACCCTGGAGTCCTCCGGCGCACGGCTGGCTGCGCTGCGGCGCACGCAGAGCGACCTGGGACAGCTCGACGCGCTGCTGGAGCGGCGCGAGGCGGCCTGGGTCTCCGGGGACGTCGAACGCTTCGTGGAGGCCGACGCGGGACTGCACCTCGGGGTCGTCGCCGCGTCGCACAACGAGGTGCTGACCGCCGTCTACGCCGACCTCGGCGAGGTGATGCGCGACTTCCTCCGCACGGATGTGGGCGAGGAGCTGCGCCCCGGGAAGCACATGGATCACGCGGGTCTGATCGAGGCAGTCAGGGCGGGCGATCCGGAGGCGGCGGCGAGCGAGGCCGCTTCTCACACGAAGGAGTGGGGCTGCGGGGTGCGGGGGACAGCTCGGGGCTGACGCTGCCGCTGGAGCATACGCGCAAGGGCCCGGTACCGGGACGCGGGTGCGTCCGGATGCCGGGCCCTACGCCGGGAAGCGGGCGCGCGTACAGACGCGCCGGCGTCCCCGTCGCTCAGGCGCCCATCATGTGCACGCCGCCGTCGACGTGGACGATCTCCCCCGTCGTCTTCGGGAAGAAGTCCGAGAGCAGACCGACGACTCCGCGCCCGGTCGGCTCGGGGTCGCTCAGGTCCCAGCCGATCGGGGCGCGGTGGTTCCACACCTCCGCCAACTCCTCGAAGCCCGGGATGGACTTGGCCGCCATCGACCTGACCGGCCCGGCGGAGACGAGGTTGCACCGCACGTTCCGCCCGCCCAGATCGCGCGCCAGATAGCGGTTGGTCGACTCCAGAGCCGCCTTGGCCACGCCCATCCAGTCGTACTTGGGCCAGGCGATCTGCGCGTCGAAGGTCAGGCCGACCACGGAGCCGCCGCGCGGCATCAGCGGAAGGCAGGCCGTGGTCAGGGACTTGAGCGAGTACGCGGAGATCTGTACGGCCGTGGCGACGTCCTCCCAGCTCGCTTCGAGGAAGTTGAAGACGCCCTCCGGTCCGAAGGCGATGGAGTGGACGATGCCGTCCAGTTCGCCGACGTGCTCGCCGACCCTGTCGGCGAGGGAGTCGAGGTGCTCCTGGTTCGTCACGTCCAGCTCGATGACGGGAGCTTCCTTCGGGAGACGCTTGGCGATCCGCCGGACCAGGCTGAGGCGTCCGAATCCGGTCAGTACGACCTCCGCGCCCTCCTCCTGGGCGATCTTCGCGGCGTGGAAGGCGATCGACCCGTCCGTGAGGACTCCCGTGACGAGGATGCGCTTGCCTGCGAGGATTCCGCTCATCTTCAGTGGCCCATGCCCAATCCGCCGTCGACAGGAATGACGGCTCCGGTGATGTACGCGGCTTCGTCGGAGGCGAGGAAGCGGACGGAGGCGGCGACCTCCTCGGGCTGGGCGTAACGGCCCAGCGGCACCTGCTCGACGATGTTCGCGCGCTGTTCGTCTGTGAGGGCCTGCGTCATGTCGGTGTCGACGAAGCCGGGCGCGATCACATTGCAGGTGATGTTACGTGAGCCCAGCTCACGGGCGAGCGAGCGGGCGAAGCCGACCAGACCGGCCTTGGACGCGGCGTAGTTGGACTGTCCCGCGGAGCCGAGCAGCCCGACCACGGAGGAGATCAGCACGATACGACCGGTGCGCGCCCGCAGCATCCGCTTGGCGGCGCGCTTGGTGACCCGGAAGGTGCCGGTGAGGTTGGTCTCCAGCACCGAGCTGAAGTCCTCCTCGGACATCCGCAGCAGCAACTGGTCGCGCGTCACACCGGCGTTGGCGACCAGTACCTCGACGGGGCCGTGCTTCTCCTCGATCTCCTTGTAGGCCCCCTCCACCTGTTCGGGGTCGGTGATGTCGCACCTGACCGCCAGGAAGCCCTCCGGCGGCTCCCCCGAGCGGTAGGTGACGGCAACCTTGTCCCCTGCGTCGACGAAGGCGCGGGCGATGGCAAGGCCGATGCCCCGGTTGCCTCCGGTGACGAGTACGGAGCGGCTCAAGGTGGGTCCACCCTTTCTGCGGTCTCCGTGTCCCGCGCGCAGTGGGCGCCGGCCACGGCCGATGTCTGTCCGTACGCAAACTATCGGCCGGGACCGCCTTCCAGTGACTCGGGCAGCGACAGGGGGCCGCGCGGGCTCCTGTCGGATCTCTACAGTCCGACGACGGTGCCGGCGGGCCTGGCGAGGCACGTGGCGGGCTGCGGGAACGCTCACACCGGGAACACCCGGCGGGGAAAGCTCTGCCTGCCGCCCGTACGAGGGCCGCAACTCACAAGGAGCGCCCGCGCACGAATAGAATCTCGGGCGGCCCCTTCCACATACGACTCCCCAGGACAGAACGTGACACGCCTCGGCGACTCCGTACAGCGCGCCAGCCAGCTGCTGACGCAGGACCTCTCATCCGACGAGACCGTCGAGCGGCTGCTCGCGGAGACGGGGTCGCGGCGCCGTCTCGATCTGAGTGATCTTCCCGCGAAGGAGCAGGCGGCACTGGTCGGTGCGCGCGCGGTGGACGTGCTGCCGGGTGTGGACAAGCTCGCCGAGGAGATCGAGGCGAAGCGCGCGCAGGGCAAGGGACTGCACGTGAAACTGGGCATCGACCCGACCTCGGCCGATGTCCATCTCGGTCACGCCGTCCCCATCATCGTCCTCAGCCGCTTCCAGCGGATGGGGCACGACGTCACGCTGATCATCGGCGACTTCACCGCGAAGATCGGCGACCCCTCAGGACGTACGGCCGAGCGCCCGGCCCTGACGGACGAGGACATCGCCAAGAACCTCTCGGGCTACCAGGACCAGGTCAGGCCCTTCTTCGACTTCGAGCGGGTGAGCTTCCGCCACAACAGCGACTGGCTCGGCAGGATCGGCTTCGCGCAGCTGATCACCCTGCTCGCGCAGGTGCCCGCCTCGGCGCTGCTGCAGCGCGACGACTTCCGCAACCGGCTCGCGCAGGGTTCCGGACTGACCATGTCCGAGCTGATCTACCCGGTGGCGATGGCGATGGACTCCGTCGAGCTGGACTGCGACATCGAACTCGGCGGCGTCGACCAGCTCTTGAACATGCAGATGGGCCGCCGTGTGATGGAACTGCACGACCAGCGGCCGCAGATGGTCGCGTCCATGCCGCTGATCGAGGGCACGGACGGCTCGGGCGCCAAGATGTCGAAGTCCAAGGACAACTACATCGGGCTCACGGCCGACGCGGACGACGTCTTCGGGAAGATCATGTCAATTCCGGACCGGCTGACGGTGCCGTACCTGCGCGCCTGGACGGAGTGGACGGACCCCGAGATCGACCGGGCGACCGCCCGTGTCGAGGCGAAGTCGCTGCACCCGATGGACCTGAAGAAGATCCTCGCGGGCGAGGTCGTCACCGCACTGCACGGCGCGGACGCGGCGAAGGCGGCCCGCGCCGGCTTCACCGCGCAGTTCTCCAGGAAGACCTTCGGGGACCTGGAGGCACTGCCGTCCGTGGACGCCGGTGTCCACGGCGGCGAGGGCATCGCCGCGATCCTCACGCGCGTCCTGGAGTTCACACCGAGCGCGTCTGCGGCCCGGCGTATCGCGAAGCAGAACGGGCTGAGGCTCGTCGTCGAGACGGCCGGCGGAAGCGGCGAGCAGCGCTCCATCGTGCTGCCCGAGGCGGACGCGCTGCGCCCGCTCGCCGAGGTCGTGCCGGAGAAGCTGGCCGAGGCAGGGGTGAGCGGAACGGTGTACCTCAAGGCCGGGCGGCGGGTCGCCCAGATCGACGGGCTGTGAGGACGCTCCCGCACCCGGCGTCGCCGTGGTCGGGCGGCGGCGGTGTCCCCCGCGGCGGGGTCAGGCGCGGGGGCGTGTGCTCCTCCCCCTGACCGTCGCCCACAGCGGCGACCCCAGGGCGACGATCACCACGGCGCCCGCCAGTTGCAGCACGTGCCGGATCCAGTCGATGCCCTTGGTGTCGCCCACCCCGGCCCATGTGGCGACGGCGTTCCCGAGGACGCTTCCCAGCAGTCCGAAGAGCACCGTCAGCCACAGGGGGATGCCCTGCCGGCCGGGGAGGACCGCCCGCGCGATGACGCCCAGGACCAGCCCCACGAGGATCGCCCACAACCAGTCCATCGTGCCTCCGTCGACGTACTGCCCTCGCCGCGCCGCTACGGCGGGCGTGCGCCGTCAGCTTGGCGCCGGGCCGGCTACGCCGCACTGCGGAGTGCGCCGTACGGGCGGTGGCGCATCCGCGCCGGCCGGGGCGGATGCGCGGCCCGCCCTCGAAGGCCGCCGGGGCGGGGCGTACGGTGAGGAACGTGCGCAAGCCCGGCAGGGGCGCGCCGGCCGGCCCGGTGAGGTGGTGGAGAGCGATGCGGAAGAAGCGTGAGGACGAGGTCTTCCGGATCACCGGCGCCCGGCAGGGTCTGGCCGACGACGTCCGCGGGCGGCAGCGGCGCTATGTGATCTCTATGCTGATCCGGACGCTTTCGGTCCTGCTGACCGTGGTGCTCTGGAACGTCGAACGGCCGCTTGCCGTGGTGACTCTCGTGGTGGGCGCGCTTCTGCCGTATGTGGCCGTCGTCATCGCCAACGCGGGCCGGGAGCAGCCTCCTTCACTGCCGTCCTCCTACATGCAGGCGCCCGTGCGGCCCGCGCTCGGGCCGTCCGAGCCCGTGGCGGAAGCTCCGGGCGGCAGGCCCGAAGGCCCTGCGGCCGACGGCCGTTGAGCCGGAAGAGCACCGTCGCCGCCGAACGGACGGCGGCCGGCAGCACAACAGGCGGCACAACCGGTGGCCAAGCCCCCCGGCCACCCTCAAGAAATGCTCAGATCAATCATGTTGTTCCGCTGCACCTGGCAGGGGTCCCCATGCCATACTTCATAAGCGCTCCGCATCCCCCGTCGGAGCGACAGACCGACGCCGGGCGGCTCCCCCCGTGGCTGCCCGGCGTCGCTTGTCGTCCGCTTCCGGGTGTTGGATAGGGACCGTGTTTCCCTCAACTCCCCCGTCTTCCCCAGCAGAAGACCCCGAGAGCCCGATCTGCTCCGCCAAGGGCTGCCGTGCGGCCGCCGTGTGGGTACTGGCCTGGAACAATCCCAAGCTGCACACCCCGCAACGCCGCAAGACCTGGCTGGCCTGCGAGGAGCACCGCGAACACCTCTCGTCCTTCCTGGGCATGCGCGGCTTCCTCAAGGACGTCGTGCTGCTCACCGAGTGGAGGGAGGGCGGCCCGGACTCAGCCGCCGATGGCTGACATCGGACGGTCCGGCTGCACGAAGGACGGGTCGTCGATACCGGCGCCCGCCTTCTTCCCCCACATGGCGAGCCTCCACCGCGCCGCGACCTCACTGTCGTCCGCTCCCCCGCGCAGCGCACCGCGCAGATCGGACTCCTCGGTGGCGAAGAGGCAGGTGCGGACCTGACCGTCCGCGGTGAGGCGCGTACGGTCGCAGGCCCGGCAGAAGGGGCGGGTGACGGAGGCGATGACGCCGACCCGGTGCGGGCCTCCGTCGACGATCCAGCGCTCCGCCGGCGCCGAACCGCGTTCGTCCGCGCCCTCGGGGGTGAGGGTGAAGCGGGTGCGCAGCGACTCCAGGATGTCGCCCGCGGTGATCATCCCGTCGCGCTGCCAGCCGTGCTGTGCGTCCAGCGGCATCTGCTCGATGAAGCGAAGTTCGTAGTCGTGGGCGACGGCCCAGGCGAGAAGCTCGGGTGCCTCGCCGTCGTTGGCCCCCGGCATCAGAACGGAGTTGATCTTGACGGGGGTCAGACCGGCCTCGTGGGCCGCGGCCAGCCCGCGCAGCACGTCCGCGTGCCTCTTGCGGCGGGTCAACTGCTGGAAGACCTCGGGCCGCAGGGTGTCGAGGGAGACGTTGACCCTGTCCAGACCGGCGTCGCGCAGCGCCCCGGCCGTACGCTCCAGGCCGATGCCGTTGGTCGTCAGGGAGAGCCTGGGACGCCCCGGCAGGGCGGCGCAGCGCTCGACGATGCCGGTCAGTCCGGGCCGCAGCAGCGGCTCACCTCCGGTGAACCGCACTTCTTCGACGCCGAGTTCACTCACGGCGATGTGCACCAGCCGGACGATCTCGTCGTCCGTGAGCAACTCCGGTTTGGCGAGCCACTGGAGGCCCTCCTCCGGCATGCAGTAGGTGCAGCGCAGGTTGCAGCGGTCTGTCAGCGAGACGCGCAAGTCGGTGGCGACTCGGCCGTATGTGTCGAGCAGCATGCTGGCGGCCCTCCCACGATTGCCAATGCTTCGCAGCGTACGGGACGCCACCGACATTCAACAGGTTGTTGAACCTCGGTGGCGTCCACACGTCCGGTGTGACGAGCCGCCCCGTCACACCTCCGGCTTCACCGTCAGTGCGCGCCGAAGCCCGTCATGGAGCGCACCTCCAGCTCGGCGTACTTCTTGGTCGCCGCCTCCTCCTTGGAGATCATCGAACCGATCCAGCCGAGCAGGAAGCCCAGCGGGATGGAGATCAGTCCGGGGTTCTCCAGCGGGAACCACGCGAAGTCGACGCCCGGGAACATCGAGGTCGGCTTGCTGGTGACGACGGGCGAGAAGAAGACCAGCGTCACGGACGAGATGAGGCCGCCGTAGATCGACCACGTCGCGCCCCGGGTGGTGAACCGCTTCCAGAAGAGGCTGTAGAGGATCGTCGGCAGGTTCGCGGACGCGGCGACCGCGAAGGCGAGCGCGACGAGTCCGGCCACGTTGAGCTTGCCCGCGAAGATGCCCAGCGCGATCGCCACGGCCCCGATGAGGACCGCTGAGTAGCGCGCCGCCCGGACCTCCTCCTTCTCCGTCGCCTTCCCCTTGCGGATGACGTTGGCGTACAGGTCGTGCGCGAAGGACGAGGACGAGGCGAGGGTGAGCCCCGCGACCACCGCCAGGATGGTGGCGAAGGCGACGGCCGAGATCATCGCGAGCAGTACCGCACCTCCGGTCGAGTCGGCGCCGCCGCCGATCTCCTGGGCGAGCAGTGGTGCGGCCGTGTTGCCCGCCGCGTTGGAGTCGGTGATCGTCTTCTGGGAGAGCAGCGCCGCGGCGCCGAAGCCCAGCGCGATCGTCATCAGGTAGAAGGCTCCGATGATGCCGATGGCCCAGATCACCGACTTGCGGGCGGCCTGAGCCGTCGGGACGGTGTAGAAGCGGATCAGGATGTGCGGGAGCCCGGCGGTTCCCAGCACGAGCGCGAGTCCCAGCGAGATGAAGTCGATGCTCGAGGTGGCGCTCACCCCGTACTTCAGGCCGGGCTCCAGGAAGGCGGCTCCCTTGCCGCTGTTCTCCGCCGCGGCACCCAGCAGGCTGGAGAGGTTGTAGTTGAACTTGTGGAAGACCAGCACGGTGACGATCAGCGTTCCGCCGATGAGCAGGCACGCCTTGATCATCTGCACCCAGGTGGTGCCCTTCATGCCGCCGATCGTCACGTAGAGCACCATCACGATGCCCACGAGCACGACGATGAGGTTCTTCCCCGTGTCGCTCGTGATGCCCAGCAGCAGCGCGACGAGCGCTCCCGCACCGACCATCTGGGCGAGCAGGTAGAAGATCGAGACGGTGATCGTGGAGATGCCCGCGGCGGTACGGATGGGGCGCTGCCGCATCCGGAAGGCCAGGACGTCACCCATGGTGTACCGGCCGGAGTTGCGCAGCGGCTCGGCGACGAGCAGCAGCGCGACGAGCCAGGCGACGAGGAACCCGATGGAGTAGAGGAAGCCGTCGTACCCGGCCAGGGCGATCGCGCCGGCGATACCCAGGAACGAGGCGGCGGACATGTAGTCGCCGGAGATGGCCAGCCCGTTCTGGAACCCGGTGAACTGGCGGCCGCCGGCGTAGAAGTCCGTGGCGTCCTTGGTCTTGCGCCCGGCCCACACCGTCACACCGAGCGTGAGCAGGACAAAGACCGTGAACAGTGTGATGATCAGGGGGCGGTGCTGGCTCGCGTCCTCGGCCGCGAACTGCAGCTGCAGCTGCAGCTGCGCCGGAGCGGCGGCGAGTGAGTGAGTGAGGCTCATCGTGCTTCACCCTCCAGTCGGGTCTTGATGGCCTCGGCCTTGGGGTCGAACCGCGCGGCGGCGACCCGTGAGTACCACCAGGCGATCAGGAAGGTGGTGAGGAACTGGGCAAGACCGAGAACGAAGGCCACGTTGATGGTGCCGACCAGCTTGGTCGCCATGAACCCGCCGGCATAGATCGACAACAGCACGTACAGCAGGTACCAGATGACGAAGCCGACGGTCAGAGGGAAGGCGAAGGAACGGTAAGTGCTGCGCAGTTCGCCGAACTCGGCGCTCTGCTGCACCTCTGTGTAGTCCGGGCCGTCGGGCGGGCCGGACCTCTCCTTCTCTGATGCTGAGTCCACGGGAACTCCAGTCGATGTGTGTGCACGGTGAGGAAAATGAGCAGGTCGGGATGTACTTGCCAGCGGCCGGTGCGGCGCATCGTAGATCCACGTCAGCTCTGAGCAACAGGGGTAAGTCGTTGAATCACGGAGAGAGTTGTGCGGCAGACCGTCTCATCCGCATCTCATCTTTCCGAATCCGTTGCTGTGCGGCTCCGAACAGCGCTAAGTTCCCAGCTCTGTGGTCAATTTCGGACAACATGGAGACCCCATGGATTCACAACCTTCCAGACGGTGGCGCACCCTGGCGATGCCGCTCGGACTGGTTCTGACCGCCTCCCTCGGGCTGGCGGGAGCCGCTGTCGCAAGCGGCCAGGAAGAGGCACCCGCCACCTCCGCGAAGGACGGAGAGAAGCTGAGCTACGTCGTCAACACCGAGACGGACGCCGGCACGATCAAGCGAGTGAAGAAGGAGATCGCGAAGGCCGACGGCGAAGTCGTCACCACGCACAAGAAGATAGGCGTCATCGTCGCCCACTCCACGAACGCGGAGTTCGGTGACACGATGCGCGCGGTCGAGGGCGTCGACACGGCGGGCGCGACCCGTACCGCCCCCCTGAAGGCCGCGAGCACCACGGACGTCGGCAAGCCGAAGTACCTGAAGGTGCCCAAGTCGGCGACCGGTCCCGAGGCGAGAGCCAAGGCGAAGGCCGCGGACAAGGAGCCGCTGGAGTCCCTGCAGTGGGACAAGCGGGCCATCAGGGCCGACAAGGCCAGCAAGATCAGCGAGGGCAGCAAGAAGGTCACTGTCGGCGTCATCGACACCGGTGTCGACGACACGCACCCCGACCTCCAGCCCAACTTCGCGGCCGGCCAGTCCGCCAACTGCGTGGGCGGCAAGGCCGACACCTCGCCGGGCGCCTGGCGTCCCTACGACCCCGCGAACGACTACCACGGCACCCACGTCGCGGGCATCGTCGCCTCACCCCGCAACGGGGTCGGCATCGCCGGCGCCGCCCCGGGCGTGAAGGTCGCCTCCCTGAAGGTCTCGGAGCCGGACACCTCGCTCTTCTACACCGAAGCGGTGGTCTGCGCCATGGTCTTCGCTGCCGACAACGGCATCGAGGTCACCAACAACAGCTACTACATCGACCCGTGGCTGTACGCGTGCCGGGACGACGACGACCAGAAGGCACTCGTCGACGCGGTGAGCCGGGCCATGAACTACGCGACGGGCAAGGGCACCGCCCACGTCACCTCTTCGGGCAACTCCTCGCACGATCTCGCCGCCAGCGAGATCGTGGACGACTCCAGCCCGAACGACACCGAGCCCGTCGAGCGCACCGTCGATCCGGCCGAGTGCCCGGACATGCCGACCATGCTGGACGGCGTGACCTCCGTCTCCTCCACCGGCGGCGAGAACGGGAAGTCCTACTTCTCCAACTACGGCCTGGACCAGATCGACGTCGCCGCACCGGGCGGTGACCGCCGCTACCAGACGCCGGACGACCCGGCCAAGGACGGCGGCGTGCTCTCCACCATGCCCGACGGCGACTACGCCTACCTGCAGGGCACCTCGATGGCCGGACCGCAGGTCGCCGGCGTCGCGGCGCTCATCAAGAGCAAGCACCCCGAGGCGAGCGCCAAGGAGCTCGCGTGGATGCTGAAGGCCCAGGCGAAGAGCGTGGCCTGCCCGGACGAGTTCGACCCGGACGGCGAGGGCACGTACGAGGCCGAGTGCACGGGCCTCAAGGGCAACAACAGCTTCTACGGCCACGGCATCGTCGATGCCCTCTCGGCCGTCAAGAAGTGATGTGACGCCGCTCCGCGGAGCGGGTGCAGGAAACTGAACGGAGGCCGGTGCACGGCGGCGACGCCGTGCACCGGCCGGCCGGAGGGCGGTTCGGGCCGGGCCGGTCGGGTCAGGCCGGTCGGGTCAGGCCGGTCGGGCCGGCGGCACGTCAGGAACCGACGCGCTCGCCGGGCGTACCGGCCGCCGAGCCGGAGGCCGGGCCCGAAGCCGGGCCGGTTGCCGTGTCAGCCACTGAGGGGCCGGGCCGCGCAAGCGGCCCGGCCCCTTCCGTGCTGTCCTCCCCGGGCTGCCAGCCGGGCCCGCGGAAGACCCTTCCGGCACGCTCGTGCCAGGTGCGTGCCGACCGCAGATCGCGTCCGATCGCGGCGTATTCGTGCGTCGCCACCCGCAGCGGGTTGTACGTCCCGATGTTCTTGGTGAGCCCGTAGACGCAGGGTTCGGTCTCCGGTGTGAACGAGCCGAAGAGACGGTCCCAGAGGATCAGGATGCCACCGAAGTTCCGGTCCAGGTAGCTTCCTTGGGAAGCGTGGTGGACGCGGTGGTGCGAGGGCGTGTTGAAGACGAACTCGACGGGACGCGGCAGCTTCCCGATCCGCTCCGTGTGGATCCAGAACTGGTAGACGAGGTTCGCCGAGGAGCAGAAGGCGAGCGCGGCCGGATGCACGCCGAGTGCGATCAGCGGCACGTAGAACGGCCAGACGGTCAGCGAGGTCCACGGCTGTCGCAGCGCGGTGCTGAGGTTGAACTTCCGGCTGGAGTGGTGCACCACGTGGCAGGCCCACAGGATGCGGATGACGTGGTGGCCGCGGTGCGACCAGTAGTAGAAGAAGTCCTGCGCGAGCAGCATCAGCGGCAGCGTCCACCACAGGACGGGGACACGCAGCGGAGTCAGTTCGTAGACGCCCGCGTAGATCGCCACGACCGGGATCTTCCAGAGGGCGTCGAACGCCAGGCTGCCGAGCCCCATTCCGATGCTCGTGGCAGCGTCCTTGGCCTCGTATCCGGCGGCGTCCTCGTCCGGATGGAGGCGGTAGCTGACGATTTCCACCACCGTCAGCAGGATGAAGGCGGGTATCGACCAGAGAACGACATCGGGCAACTGAGACGGCATGTCAGCAAGGTAAGCGCGGACAGGGCGCCCGGCTAGGGGTTGTTACCGACAAGTACAAACTGAGTCGACGTCAGGCGGCCCCCGCCCCGGCCGTCCGGAAGGCGCACACCCGCGCCGAGCAGGGCTCTTCCGGCCCGGCTGTACGGGCTCCCCCGCGCGGCGCCCGGAAGCCGCCACCGGCGTCAACCAGACTCGCCCGCACGGACATTGACGCCGAATCGGCACTCGGCCGCACGCGATGCGAGGGCTGTCAGTGCCGGCCCGTATTCTCTGTGACCATGCTCGAAGACCACACGGCACGCCCGGACGAGCCGGCGGACGGGAGCGCGGCTCGTGGCATCCCCGCCCAACAGCCCTCCGCGGGGCGGGTGCCCCGGGCCGGCTGGCCCGAGGGGTATCCCCGCGGGTACGCGGTGGTCGACGTCGAGACGACCGGGCTGGCCCACGACGACCGCATCGTCTCCGCCGCCGTCTACCGTCTGGACGAGAGGGGCGACGTCGAGGACCACTGGTACTCGAAGGTCAATCCGCAGCGCGACCCCGGCCCGACCTGGATTCACGGACTCACCTCCGAAGTCCTCGCCGACGCCCCGCTGTTCACGGACATCGCCGACGACTTCGCCGCGCGGCTGACCGACCGCGTCCTCGTCGCGCACAACGCCGTCTTCGACTGGTCGATGATCGCGCGGGAGTACGCACGGGCGCACCGCACCCCGCCCGTGCGCCAGCGGCTGTGCACGATCGCCCTCGCCAAACAGCTCTCGCTCCCGCTGCCCAACCACAAACTGGAGACGCTCGCCGCGCACTACGGCGTCTCGCGGAGGCGGGCCCACCACGCGCTGGACGACGCCCGCGTACTGGCCGAGGCGTTCCGCCCCAGCCTCCACCTCGCCGTCCAGCAGGAGGTGCGGCTTCCGCTGCTCGCCTGCCGGCCGATCTCGGAGTGGTCGGAGGGCACCCGCCGGACCGGCCGGGGCACCGGCTCCGGCAGCGGCGGGGGCCGTGGTGGTTCCGGGGCGCCCGGCCCGCGTCCGTACGCCCACAGCTGGCGCCCCTCTCGCAGGCGGCCCGCCTGCCCCTACCCCAACCCGGGGCGGTACGAGCCCGGCGGCAGGCTCGTACAGGGGATGCGCGTCGCCATCTCGGGTGACACCTCGACCGAGCGCGACCTGCTGGAGGACCGCGCCGTGGAGGCGGGCCTGCACATCGCCTCGAGCGTCTCGCGCCTGACGAGTCTCCTGGTCACCAACGACCCGGGCTCCCTCACCTCCAAGGTCGTCAAGGCCCAGGCGTACGGCACCCCCGTCGTGGACGAGGCGGGGTTCGGGCAGCTCCTGCTCGACGTGGCCCCCGCGCCGGGCTCCGGGGAGTGAGGGGTACCGTCAATAGGCGTGTACCGCTTCCTGTTGTCCCGGCAGTGGGTGATGCTGACCCTCCTCGGCCTCGCTCTCATCCCCGTGATGATCGAGCTGGGTTTCTGGCAGCTGCACCGGCACGAGGCGCGCGTGGCGCACAACGAGCTGATCGCCTCCAGCCTGAACGCTCCGCCCGTGGCGTTCGAGCGCCTCAGCGGCGGGGAACGCGGGCCGGCGGAGGAGGACCAGTTCCGTACGGCCAGGGCTTCCGGGACCTACGACACCGAGCACGAGGTCGTGGTGCGCCAGCGTACGGGTGCCGACCAGCAGTCCATCGGTTACTTCGTCCTCACGCCGCTGGTCGGGGACGACGGCGCGGTCGTGCTCGTCAACCGGGGCTGGATCGAGGCGGACGGCAATCTGACCGAGTTCCCCGAGGTGCCCGAGCCGCCGCGCGGGGAGGTCACCGTCACCGGCCGGTTCATGCTGGACGAGACCAGCGAAGCCAGCGGCATCAAGGACAAGCCCGGGCTGCCGCCCCGCCAGGTGATGCTGATCAACAGCCGTCAGCAGGCCGGTGTCCTGGACCGTCCGGTGCACAGCGGATATCTCCAGC
The DNA here is from genome assembly GCF_000424965.1 of Streptomyces sp. TAA204. Classification (NCBI taxonomy): domain Bacteria; kingdom Bacillati; phylum Actinomycetota; class Actinomycetes; order Kitasatosporales; family Streptomycetaceae; genus Streptomyces; species Streptomyces sp. TAA204. Next base: position 412,145 of record NZ_AUKW01000005.1, on the reverse strand, counting down.
TGACGGAGACCTCGCCGAAGCCGCGGGGCGTCCAGCCGGAGGTCGTCCCCGAACCCGACCACAGCAGCATCGGCGCGCACATGGCCTACGCCGTCCAGTGGTGGCTCTTCGCGGCCGCGGTGCCGGTCGGCTGGGTCGTGCTGGTCCGCCGCGAACGCCGGGACCGTCTCGCGGCGGCGCAGACCGGCGGGCACACCGCCCAGGCCGGGGAGGACACATCGCGGGCCGACGGGCGCGCGCACCCGGCCGCGGCCGTGGAACGGCCCGCTGCCGAGCCCTCCACGGCCGCGGCCGGCAGCCCGCGCCCGCCGGGCTGACCGGACCCTGCATGCGCGCCCGTCTCGCGGTGGCGCACACTGTGAGCCATGGATCTCGGGCTGAAGAACCGCGTATACGTCATCACCGGAGCCACCCGCGGGCTCGGCTTCGCAGCAGCGGAGCAACTCGTCGCCGAGGGGGCCAAGGTCGTCGTCACCGGACGCACCGACGAGGCCGCCACGGAAGCCGCCGCACAGCTCGGCGCGGGGTCGGCCGTGGGCCTCGGCGCCGACAACGCCGCACCGGAGACCGCCGCCCGCCTCGTGGAGACGGCACGGTCACGCTTCGGACGCTTCGACGGAGTGATGATCAGTGTCGGCGGCCCGCCCGCCGGCGTACCGGCCGACTCACTCACCGACGAGCAGTGGCAGTCCGCCTTCGAGACGGTCTTCCTGGGCGCCGTGCGTCTGGCCCGTACGGCTGCCGGTGAGTTGGGCGAGTCGGGTGTCATCGCCTTCGTGCTCTCCGGCTCCGTGCACGAGCCGGTCCCGGGTCTCACCCTCTCCAACGGGCTGCGCCCGGGGCTGGCGGGCTTCGCCAAGACCCTCGCCAACGAGACCGGGCCGCGGGGCATCCGGGTGCTCGGACTGCTCCCGGGCCGGATCGCCACGGAGCGGCTGCACTACCTCGACTCGCTCTCGGGCGACGCGGAGACCGTCAGGGAGCAGAACGAGTCGGCGATCCCGCTGCGCAGGTACGGCACTCCTGAGGAGTTCGGACGGGCCGCGGCCTTCGTCCTGTCGCCTGCCGCGTCCTACCTCACCGGAGTCATGCTCCCCGTGGACGGCGGTTTGCGGCGCGGCTTCTGAGGGCGGCACGGCTTCCGAGGCCGGGGCGGCACTCGCGGCCGCAGGCCACCGTGCGGGCGGGTCGGGGCGTGAGGACCCGGGTCCTCACGCCCCGACCCGCCCGCCGCCGTACGTCACAGCACGCGCTCCGGACGGTGCTTCGTCGCGCGCAGCCGCACCTCCGCCGGGAGCGCTTCCAGGGCCACCGACTCCCGTGCGTGCTCCAGCGCCTCGTCGGTGAGCCGCCCCAGCACCGGCCCGGGAGCGGCGTGTGCCGACAGCATCAGGCTCACCGACGCCCGCGGTGCGGTACGCCGGCCGGCCAGCCGCACGGTCGCCCTGTCGACGCCGGGCAGGGATGCCGCCTCCGACTCGATGACGTTCTCCAGCGCTTTGCCGCGCAGCAACGCGCCCTCGCCGTCCCCGCTCTCGACGAGGACCTCGCCGAGTCTGTGCCTGCGCAGCTGCGCCAGCAGCCACCACAGCAGCAGGAGCACCAGCGCGCCGAGCACCGCGAGAACGGTCGGCCACCACCAGCCCTCCGAGCGCCAGCGGGTGCGGTCCGCGTCCGGGAGCACCACGTCCTGCGGCGTGGTCCACGGCCAGCCGGAAGGCATGGATACGTTCAGCCGCTGCGGAAGGTCGAAGCCGCCGAAGAGTGCCGTGAGGCCGAGGGCGAGCAGCAGTACGCCCGTCAGCGCCAGCAGAACGCGGTTGACCGCTCTGAGAGTCGCGCCCATACCGCTCACCGCTTCTTCGGACGTCGCACGTGCACGGAAAGGCCCGGCCGGCGGGCCAGGCCGAGCTGCCGGATGCCGTCCCCCAGGGCGGAGTCGAGGTCGCCGCGGACCTCGTGCAGATCCCTGAAGTGCGCCCGGGCGTACGCCCGCACCTTCCGCCGACCCACCGCGACCCGCACCGACTGGACCCCGGAGACCTGCATCGCGCGGTCTCTCAGCACCAGCCCCACGGCCGAGCGCTCCAGTCCCGCCCGTACGCTCGCCGCCTCGCGGCGCATCGGCATCAGGTCACGCCGGCCGGGCGTGACCGCCAGCGCGATCAGCCAGACCCCCACGAGCGTGACGACGCAGGCCGCCGCGAGCACCTTGGGGTCGTCCACCGCGGTGGACGCCATCTCGTCGGCGAGAGTGCGCCGCCAGGCCATCGCGGGCTTCCCGGCCCGTACGGCGGCGACGTCGTAGAGCAGCAGCCCCGACGCGGCCAGGAGCACCAGCGCGACGATCCCGGCGGGGACGCGCCGAAGGGACCAGAAGCGGCCGGCGCGGTGGCCGGAGCCGCCCCCGTCCGTGCCGGTGCGCGGGTCGTACGCCGCCGCCGAGGTGGCCTGCTCCATGTCGTAGACGACCGCGCCCGTGCCCGTGGTGGTTTCCTTCTCCAGCGTCGGCATCCGCTGGGTGTGCTCTTGGCTCACCGGGCCCTCCCGGATTTCTCGCGGTCCAGTTGCTCGGAGTGCAGCCACTCCACGCCCACGGCGACCTCCGGCACGTCCATGCCGGCCAACTCCTTCACGCGGACGGCGACTTGCCGGCGCACCGCGGCACACTGCGCACCGATGTCGGAAGGGTAGCCCAGCTCGAGGACGACCCTCACCCGTGCGGACCTCCCCTGTACCGCAGCGGTCGCCCTGGGCGGACGGAGAGGGCCGCGGGGCAGCTTGAAGGCAGCGGGTACGGTGCGCAGTGCTTCCCTGGCGGCCTGCGCCGCGACCTTGGCCACGACCCGCTCGACGATCGTGGTCTCACCGCGTTCGGGTTCTGCCACCTCCGTCGCGGTCACCGAGCCACCTCATCCGCGATCACCCGCGATGCACCCGCGTTCACCTGCGCCGGCCTTCGTCGCGGATGCGGAAGAAGTCCTCCGCCCGCAGGTCCCCGTCCAGGAAGCGGCCCGCGACGAAGCCGAAGCCGCCCAGCGCCGCCACCAGCAGGAAGGCCGCGAACCCGCCGAAGTATCCGGCGAAGCCCAGTGCCATCCCTACGATCAAGCCGATCACGGCCATGCTCATCGTGCGCTCCTTCGCTCCGTGCACATGTGTGCCGCTTGCGCCGTAAGCCGCACCCGCCCGCTACTGCAGGCGTGTCCGGCCGCTCTGGTCCTCGCCCTCGTCCTCCGTCTCGTCGGGCAGCTTGACGTCGCTGACCGCGATGTTGACCTCGACGACCTCGAGGCCGGTCATCCGCTCGACGCCGGTGATGACGTTCTCGCGCACGGAGCGCGCGACATCGACGATGGAGACCCCGTAGTCCACGACGATCTCCAGGTCCAGCGCGGTCTGGATGTCGCCGACCTCGGCGCTCACACCCCGCGAGGCGGACCTGCCGCCGCCGGGGACCCTGTCGCGAACGGCGCCGAACGTACGCGAGAGGCTCCCGCCCAGCGCGTTCACACCGACCACGTCGCGCGCCGCCATGCCCGCGATCTTCTCCACGACGCCGTCGGCGATGGTGGTACGTCCGCGGCTGCCCTGGTCGGCCTTGGCCCCGCGGCTCTCCACCGCGCCGTTGCCCGACTGGGTGCGTGAGCCCTGTCCGGCCTCGAAACGGTTCCCGGGCTTGGTCTCAGTCATCGCCTTCACCCCTTTCCGAGAGGAAGCAGCCCAAAATGCTGCTCTTATGTCACATTAGGCGAGCTTGCACCGATTCGCCCTGTGCGTGGACGGTCAGGCGGACGACGTGCGCAGTCGCGCGGCCGAGCCGGGGAGAAGCCGCGCGGAGGCCCGCGGAACGAGCGGAACCGAGCGGAACCGAACAGGAACAGGGAGTGGCACACATGGTCGCCGACCGGCTGGCACAGGCCGTACGGCATCAGCTCGGCCTCGGCCGGCTGTTGCCCCTGGGAGATACGCCGGACGGGGCGTGGCTGGTGGAGAGGGCCGCGGTGGGCGCGCTGCGCGCCGCCGCGTCACGGACGGTGCCGAACGTACGGCTCAGCGGCCTGCGGCTCGCTCTGGCCGCTCCCGACGAGGCCGGCACGCCCGCCGTCCCGGCTCCCCCCTCGGCCCTGCCGCCGGGGCCGCTGCGCATCGAGGCCGAATTCGCGGCCACGGCGGACGCGCCGCTGACGAGCGCCGGGGAGCAGCTGCGCACCGCCCTTCTCTCGGCCGCCGGAGCGGAGTTGGGGCTGCGTGTGAGCGAAGTGGATCTCCGGGTGACGGACCTGCTGGACGGCACGGACGAGGAGGAAGCCCCTCCCGTGGCGGGCGGCGTGGTCCACGGCGGGTCCGGCTTCGCGGCCCCCGGTGCGGACGGGGACGGGCACTCACCCCGCCCGGGGGAGACCACGGAAGCGGTCGGCACGGCGGTCTCCCCCGGTACCGAGGAGCACCCCCCGGCACCGGCGGACCGCCCGCACGCCACAGCGGCGGCGGAGGCCGTGATCGCCGTTCCGGGCGTGACCCGGCTGGCGCCGGTGCTGGGCTCGGCGCTCGGCGGGGTGCCTGGCGAAGGTGTGGGCGTCATGGACCGCGATGTCCCGCGTCCGGGGCGGCACCTGCAGATTCAGATCGCCGTCGCCGAGGGCGTCCGCGCACTGGATGTGGCGCGGGCCGTACGGCGGGCGGCGGCGAGGGCGGCCGCCTGGGACGCGCCGGAGTCGGCTGCGCCGGTCACCGTCGCGGTGCTGGTGAGCGCGATCGACCCGGCGCCCGGCCCCGGCGGCGAGCGCAGGGAGTGAGGGCGCAGGGTGTGAGGGCGCGCTGTGCCCCGGCCCGCCGGCCTGCGCCCCGGCCCGGAGGCCCGGCGTTCCCCCGCGTGGGTTGCCCGTCGGGCTGCCCGGGAGGTCCGCTCAGTCGCTCAGTCCCGCGAGGTCGCGGAGCCGCCGGGTCTGCGCGGCCCGTTCGGCCGCGCGCTGCTCGTCGTACGTCCGTGAGAGCGCTCCGGACAGCAGCGCCTTGGTCTCGATGACGGCGCTGCGGGGCGCGGTCAGGAGGGCGGCCGAGAGGTCGGCCACGGCACCGTCGAGTTCGGCGGGGGGCACGACGAGGTTGACCAGCCCGGTCCGTGAGGCCTCGTCCGCGTGGACGAAGCGGCCGGTGGCGCAGACCTCCAGCGCACGGGCGTAGCCGAGCAGCGCCACCAGCGGGTGCGTGCCGGTCAGGTCGGGGACGAGGCCGAGGCTGGTCTCACGCATGGCGAACTGCACGTCGTCGGCGCACACCCTTATGTCGGTGGCCAGCGCGAGCTGGAATCCCGCTCCGATGGCATGCCCCTGCACTGCGGCGATGCTGATCAGGTCGGGACGCCGCCACCAGGTGAAAGCCTCCTGGAAGGTGGCGATGGCCTCGTCGACCGCCTCGTCGGACGCGCGCGCCAGATCGACGAAGGACAGCTCGCCGTCGATCCCCTCGGGGCTGAAGGCCTGTCTGTCCAGGCCCGCGGAGAAGGACTGACCCTCCGCGCGCAGCACCACGACGCGGACGTCGCCGGGAAGCGTGCGGCCGCATTCGGCCAGCGCACGCCACAGGGCGGGCGACTGCACGTTCCGCTTGGCCGCGTTGGCGAGCGTGACCGTGGCCACGACGCCGTCCACGGCGAGACGTACGCCGTCCTTGTCCAGCAGGGTCATCGCATCCTCCGGTGGTCACTCCGCGACTAAGTTAACCGAAGAGTAACCACCGGGACGGATGCCAGGAAGCCCTGTCAGGCCGAGGTGGACTTCTTTCCTCGTGTGGCTCCGCCGCGACCCCGCAGGGCCACACCGGACTCGCTGAGCATCCGGTGCACGAAACCGTAGGAACGGCCCGTCTCTTCGGCCAGCGCACGGATGCTCGCGCCGCCGTCGTACTTCTTCTTGAGGTCTGCCGCGAGCTTCTCGCGCGCGGTGCCGGTCACCCGGCTGCCCTTCTTCAGAGTCTCGGCCACCCGTGCCTCCTCATGGGAAGTGCGCTTTGTGACTCTCATGATCACCCCTCCCTCAGCTTCTGGCCACCCATTCGGCAAGGTCCGTCGAACCGCCGTGACCGGAGGGCTACTGTCCGTTTTCCCCGCAGGACGGAGCCGCACGGACCGGAACGAGCCGGTCCGCGGCCGGGGAATCGCGAATCGCCTGGTCAGCGACGCTCCCACAGGGCCGTACACCAGCACACCCGGCCCGTGCCACATCCGCGCGGCACAGCGCCGGGGGCACACCGGCGATACGAGCCGCACTCACTCAGATGAAGGATCAACGGTCGGCCGAATGATCCATCGAGGATTGATCAAGGAGCCGTGCAGCCGGGGTCAGGCCAGCGCGACGAGGTCCGCGTACTCCTCGCTCCACAGGTCCTCGACCCCGTCCGGGAGCATGATGATGCGCTCGGGCTCCAGGGCCTGTACGGCGCCCTCGTCGTGGGTGACGAGGACGACCGCGCCGGTGAAGGTGTGCAGGGCGCCCAGGATCTCCTCACGGCTGGCCGGATCGAGGTTGTTGGTGGGCTCGTCCAGCAGCAGCACGTTCGCGGAGGAGACCACCAGCGTCGCCAGCGCCAGACGGGTCTTCTCGCCGCCCGAGAGGACGGACGCCGGCTTGTCGACGTCGTCGCCGGAGAAGAGGAAGGAGCCCAGCGTCTTGCGGATCGCGACCAGATCCATCTCGGGCGCCGCCGACCGCATGTTCTCCAGCACGGTGCGCTCCGGGTCGAGGGTCTCGTGCTCCTGCGCGTAGTAGCCCAGCTTGAGCCCGTGACCCGGGACGACCTTGCCGGTGTCGGGCTCCTCGACGCCGGAGAGCAGCCGCAGCAGCGTCGTCTTGCCCGCGCCGTTGAGCCCCAGGATGACCACCCGTGAGCCCTTGTCGACGGCCAGGTCCACACCGGTGAAGATCTCCAGCGAGCCGTAGGACTTGGAGAGGTCCTCGGCCATCAGGGGTGTCCTGCCGCACGGTGCCGGGTCCGGGAAGCGCAGCTTGGCGACCTTGTCGGACTGCCGCTCCGCCTCCAGTCCGGACAGCAGCTTCTCCGCCCGCCGCGCCATGTTCTTGGCGGCGACGGCCTTGGTGGCCTTGGCACGCATCTTGTCGGCCTGGGAATTGAGGGCGGACGCCTTCTTCTCGGCGTTGGCCCGCTCGCGCTTGCGGCGCTTCTCGTCGTCCTCGCGCTGGACGACGTACTGCTTCCAGCCCATGTTGTAGATGTCGATGGCCGCGCGGTTGGCGTCCAGGTAGAAGACCTTGTTGACGACCGTCTCGATCAGCGCCAGGTCGTGGGAGATCACGATCAGGCCGCCGCGGTAGGTGCGCAGGAAGTCCCGCAGCCAGACCACGGAGTCGGCGTCCAGGTGGTTGGTGGGCTCGTCCAGGAGCAGGGTGTCGGCGTCGGAGAAGAGGATGCGGGCCAGCTCGACGCGCCGGCGCTGCCCGCCGGAGAGCGTGTGCAGGGGCTGTCCCATCACCCGGTCGGGCAGGCCCAGGCTGGCGGCGATCGTGGCGGCCTCGGCCTCGGCGGCGTAACCGCCCTTGGTGAGGAACTCCGTCTCCAGGCGCTCGTACTTCTTCAGCGCCCGCTCCCGGGTGGCGCCCTGGCCGTGCGCGATGCGGTCCTCGTTCTCGCGCATCCTGCGGATGACGACGTCCAGTCCGCGGGCGGAGAGGATGCGGTCGCGGGCGCAGACGTCGAGGTCGCCGGTGCGCGGGTCCTGCGGGAGATAGCCCACCTCGCCGCCGCGCGTGATGGTGCCCGCGGCGGGTGTGCCCTCTCCGGCGAGGCACTTGGTGAGGGTGGTCTTGCCGGCGCCGTTGCGGCCGACGAGACCGATGCGGTCACCCTTGGCGACGCGGAAGGTGGCGGACTCGATCAGGATGCGGGCGCCGGCGCGCAGCTCGAGGCCGGAGGCGGTGATCACGGACTACTCCAGGCAGGGGCGTGAGGACGTACGTACGGGAGGCGGGGGCGGACGTACGGAGCTAATGCGTGAGAGGAGTAGCCATGCCGCCCAGTCTAGCGGCGCTCCGCAACCGGATTTCCCTCCGCCCGGCGGGCCCGGGAACGCCGCACCCGCGCCGCTCAGCGGCCCCCCGTGTGCACCTGGAAGGCCGCCCGGCGAACCGCCTTGGCGAGAGCCGGATCGGGGTGCGCGGCGGCGAGAGCGACCAGGACCTGCACGGTGCGGGGGTGGCCGGTGGCGCGCACCTCCTCCAGCAGGCGGGGAACTGTGCCCTGCACGGCCGTCTCCAAGTGATCCACCAGCAGGCGCTGTTCACCGTGGTCGGTGACGGCCGCCGCGGTGTCCACCCAGAGCCAGGTCGCCTCCTGCCGGGTCAGCACGCCCGGGGCGCCGCCCGCGAGGTCCTCGGGGTCGGCCCCGTCGTGCTCGGCGAGCCACAGCAGCGCGTACGGGCGCAGGGTGGGCTCCTGCGAGACTTCCCGTACGGCCGGCTCGGCCGGGGCGCCGACGACGCGCAGCGCCTCGAAGGCCAGCCCGCGGATGAGGGCGTCCTCGCCCCGGGCGGCGGCGAGGAGTTCGGTGATGGCCGTGCCGGTGGAGCGGGCGGCGAGCCAGGCGCGGTACTCGTCACGGGCGGGCCCCGGCGTCAGCCGCGCGCAGCCGCGCAGCATGTCCGGAGCGGGCTGCTCGATGTTGCCGGCGGGGCTCTGAGCGGCGACGCAGATCTGTTCGAGTTTGGTCCACACCGCCCAGTTGCCCAGGGGGGTGAGCACGGCCGAGCCGTGGCGCACTCCCGCATCCTCCTCGAAGCCCTGCGGCGCGGCAGGCGCCTCCACATCGGGGCAGCGGGTCAGCGCGCCGACGGCGGCGAAGCCGTCGAGCGCCCAGTCGAGCAGGCCCGGGAGGGAGACGTCCGCGGGTGTGCGGGCCGCGGTTGCGTGCGCGGGGGCGCCGCCCGTCCCGCCGCCCGTCCCGGCGGCCGGCTCGGGGACGGGGCCGGGGGCGGGCTCGGAAACGGACTCGGGGCCGCCCTCACGCTCGGAGCCCTCACGCTCGGCACTGTCCCGCTCGGCACCGTCCCGCTCCGCGCGCAGTTCCGTGACGCGCTGGACGAGGAGGTCGTGCAGTGCGGAGAAGGTCAGCGGTCCGGCCGTCAGGTGCATCACCGACAGCAACTGCGGTGCGGCCTCCACCACTTCGGCGACCAGCCCGGGATCGGCCGGGGTGGGCGCGGGATAGGCCAGGGACCACGCGTCGAACAGCGCGACCCAGCCGCGCAGTACGGCGCCGTCGTCACGCTCCCACGCGCGCAGCCGCCAGCCGGGCCGCGCCGTCTCGCCGTGCAGCTCGATGAGTCCGGCGAGGCGCGCTCGGTCCCAGTGGGTGCGTACGTGCCTCACGGGCATACGCAGGGCGTCGGCGGCGCGCTCGGCCTCCGGTCCGCTGCCGGGAAGGGCTCCGTTGCGCTCTGCCCAGCGTGCGAGCAGCACCGCGTCCGCGAGTGCGGACCGTGCGTGCCGGGCCAGCTGCTCGCGGGGCGGCAGGCCCTCCGGCGGCGGCGGGGACGGGCGCGCGCGCCGGGCGGTCACCGTGCGCCGGGCAGCGGCGATGGGCCGCGTGGGGACGAGGCGGAGCGGGTTGTCTCGCGGGGTACGGGACGGCGTCACAGGGGCAGTCTTCACGGTCAGCGGCGCAAACCCCAAACGGGACCCCGGAATGGCCTACTCCGCTTGTTTGACGGGGAGTGAACCTCCGCCTTGCGAAAGGCAGTTGAGGAGCGAAAACGCCGCCCGGAAGGCCTTTCGCAGCGCCCGCCGGCCCGAGGAGGGCGAGGGGCGCCCGCGTGTCCGGTCATCCGGCTCACAGAAGGGGCCGCAGGAAATGCCGGAGCTTCTCCTCGTACTGGAGGGGGCCGGCGTTCCACATCGCGGCGTGCGGCGCGTCCGGCAGGCTGAAGAGGCTGACGAGGTCCTCGCGCGCCTCGGCGAACTCCCTGGAGGTCTGCCATGAGGCGACGGTGTCGTCCGGCCCGTGCAGCAGCAGAGCGGGAACGGTCAGGTCGGCCGGGTCCATCGCCCCGCCGAGCCGGTCCGCGTCGACGTGGGCGCGCCCCTGTGCTGCCCGTACGGCCAGCGGCAGGAGCGGGCGCGGGATGTGCCGGGCGGAGGCCAGGGAGCGCAGAGCGGCCGGCCAGTCCAGCACGGGCGAGTCCAGGACGAGTCCGCTGATCCTGCCCGCGGCACTGCCCTCGCCGGGGGCGGCTCCGGGGCGGAGCCGCAGTTCGTCGGCGGCCCGCAGGGCCATGGAGGCGCCGCTGGACCAGCCGTGCAGGACGACCCTCTCCGCCCCGTGCCGCACCGCGTAGCGCACGGCGGCCTCGACGTCGTGCCACTCGGTGTCCCCGAGGTGACGCACGCCGTCGGGGGGCGCGGGGGCGCCGGGGTCGCCGCGGTAGGACAGGCCGAGCACTGGGAGCTGCAGTCCGGCGTAGAGGGGAAGCAGGGGGAGGGCCTGCTCGGGGCCGGTCCCGAGGCCGTGCAGCGTGATGACCCACAGATCCCGCCGGCCGGGTACGAACCAGGCGGGCAGCGGCCCGAGTTCGCCCGGCACCTCGACGACGTCGCGGTCGGCCCCGACGGCGTCCCCCGGACCTCCCGTGCACACCTGCGGGGTGAGCCACACCTTGCTGCCGGGGACCGGCTCGCCGCGGGTGACCCGCTCCAGGCGGCGTACGACGGTGTCGGCTGTCACCGCCACCGGCTCCCGGCCGTCCGCCCCGGGCTCCAGGACCGGGCCGACAACGGCATGGCAGTCGCGTCCGGTGAGCCCGTAGGTGCCCGGGAGCAGCGAGGTGAGGGAGCGGGTGAGGGAGATGAAGCCGTCACCGGCCTCGTGCACGGTCAGCGCGGGGCCGCCGAATCCCGCCGGGAGCCTGCCGCGTGGTGAGGCTCCGGACCGGGCGGGCCGCAGCGCGGCGTCGGCGGCGTACCGTCCCGCGGCGACCGCTGCCGCTCCGACGCCCAGCACGGAGGTGGCGGCGACGGCCGCCGTACGCAGACGCATCCCGTCAGTGTCGGGCCTGGAGTGCGCCAGGGGCCAGTGGGCGGCGTCGGCCGGGTGATTTTCGTATCCCCGCCCGGCATCCGCCACCCGGGGCGCCCACGCGGACGGCCGTGGGCCGGGCTCACTCCGGCCGGGGCTGCCCGTAGCCACTCAGCTTCTCCGCCACACGGCGCAGTTCGGCCGGAGGGATCAGGCTGGGCTCGCGGCCGGGGAGGGAGGAGGCGGTGAGCCACAGGCGGCACATCCACTCCAGCTGCGCGGTCCGCTCGTACGCCTGGCCGAGGTCGTCGCCGTAGGCGACCGTGCCGTGGTTCTGGAGCAGGCAGGCGCTGCGGCCGTCGAGGGCGTCGAGCATGCGGGCGGCGAGTTCCTCGCTGCCGTAGGTGGCGTAGGGGGCGACCCGGACGGGGCCGCCCAGCGCGGCCGTCATGTAGTGGACGGCGGGGAGTTCGTCCACGAGGGCGGAGACGGCGGTGGCGTGCACGGCGTGGGTGTGCACGACGGCACGGGCGGCCGTGTGCCGGTAGACCGCGAGATGCACGGGGAGTTCGCTGGTGGGACGCAGACTTCCCGCGGTGCGGCGTCCTTCGAGGTCGACGGCGCACAGGTCGCCGGGCCCGAGCCGGTCGTAGGGGACGCCGCTCGGGGTGACGAGCACCGTGTCCCCCACGCGTACGGAGACGTTGCCCGAGGTGCCCACGACGAGCCCCTCGGCAGCCGTACGGCGGGCGGTGTCCACCAACTCCTGCCAGGCACTGTGCATCCGGCTCCCTCCGGGTGGCCGCGGCGGTCAGCTCACGCCGCGGGACGGCTTGCTGCGGGGGCTGAAGGGGGCGAGGTGACGGGGTGTGGTACCGCTCACAACAGACAGCGGGGAGCGACACGCCGAAGCCTGCCGCAGTTCACCTCCCGTTCACCCACCGTCCCTACGTTCAACGAGTCCTTGACCTTCGACTGATTGTGCCTGGGTGAATGGAACACATCACGCTTCTCATCGGGATCGTGATCGTCACGGCCTTGGTGTTCGACTTTACGAACGGCTTTCACGACACGGCCAACGCCATGGCCACCACCATCTCCACCGGGGCACTCAAGCCCAAGACCGCGGTGGCGATGTCGGCGGTCCTCAACTTGATCGGCGCGTTCCTGTCCGTGGAGGTCGCCAAGACCATCTCTTCGGGAATCATCAACGAAGGTTCCGGCATACAGCCTGAAGTGATCTTCGCCGGCCTGGTCGGTGCGATCCTGTGGAACCTGCTGACCTGGCTCGCCGGGCTCCCCTCCAGCTCCTCGCACGCTCTGATGGGCGGGCTGATGGGCGCCTCGATCGCCGCCGTCGGCTTCGGCTCGATCAACGGCGGAACCGTGGTGATGAAGGTGCTCATCCCCGCTCTCGCCGCTCCGCTCGTCGCCGGACTCGCCGCGCTCTTCGCGACGCGGCTGACGTACCGCGCCGCCCGCAACGCCGACGAGGAGCACACGGCCAAGGGCTACCGGGCAGGACAGATCACCTCCGCCGCGCTCGTCTCCCTCGCGCACGGCACCAACGACGCGCAGAAGACCATGGGCGTCATCACCCTGGCCCTGATCACCGGCGGCGTACTTGCACCCCAGGCGGACCCGCCCACCTGGGTGATCGTCTCCGCGGGCCTGGCCATCGCGCTGGGCACCTACCTCGGCGGCTGGCGGATCATCCGCACCATGGGCAGGGGCATCACCGACATCAGGCCTCCCCAGGGGTTCGCGGCACAGACCAGCGCCGCCGTCACGATCCTCGCCTCCTCCCACATCGGCTTCTCCCTCTCCACCACGCACGTGTGCTCCGGCGCCATCATGGGCTCCGGCGTCGGCCGCAAGGGCGGCGTAGTGCGCTGGTCGACGGCGGCGCGGATGGTCATGGGCTGGGGCCTGACGCTCCCGGCCGCCGGACTGATCGCCGCCGGTGCGGCCGTACTGGCCCAGCAGGGCGACTGGGGCGTCGCCACGGTCGCGGTGCTCGCGGTGGTCATCAGCGGCGGTATCTGGCTCGCCTCGCGCAGCCAGCCCGTCGACCACACGAACGTCAACGACGCGCCGCCCATCGCCGCGGACGAGCCGGCGCAGAAGGACACCGGGGTCGTGGACGCGGCGATGCAGGCACTCGCACCGCCGCCCACCGCCGCCGCGCACAATGCGGCAGTACGGGACCAGATGGACGACGCGGGGAATGCGGCCGAGCCCGTCATCCCCTCCGCTGTGCAGGAGGCCGAACCGGACGGTCCGGCGGCGGTCGCCGCTCCCGGGGAGCGCTCCGGGAGCCACACCGAGTCCGAACGGCAGTGGGCGGGCTCCAGCCTCGGCTAGCGCCCCGGGGCGGGTCCGCACGGCCCGGACGGTGCACCGACCGTGCACCGTCCGGACAGCGGCCGGACAGCGGCCGCGGAGCAGACAGACCGGAACCGACAAGACCGGACAGCAGACAGGGAAGCGCTATGGAAATCGACTGGGCAGCGCTCGGCCAGGTATTCGGCATCAGCCTCGTGGCGACGGTCGGACTGGTCGGCGTGTTCACGCTCGGCATCGTCGGCACCTCCGCCGGCCGTACGGGCGGACCGTCGGTGCTCGCCCGCACGGGCGCGTACGCCTGCTTCACGCTGTGCGCCGCGGCAGTGGCCTACGGCATCTACATCATCACCGCGGGCTGAACGCCGCCGCGGCGGCCTCCTCACCCGGCGCGCACGTGCGCCCCGAAGGGGTACGGGACACTCCCGTACCCCTTCCGTGTCGCCGAGCGCGTCACTCCCAACTGATGGGCCGCCCCTGCTCCGTGTGCCTGCTCACACTCTCCCGCCGCAGGTCAGCGGCGAGTTGACGCCCCTCCCCGTACGTGGTGGACTGCCCGTTGCCCAACGGCGGCTGGAGAGGAAGCCGGTGCGAATCCGGCGCGGTCCCGCCACTGTCACCGGGGAGCGCACTCCCACCACTGGCCACGGCCCACCCGATCGACGGGCTGGAAGGCCGGGGGGCGCTGCGATCCGGGAGCCAGGAGACTCTCGCCGCCGGTACGTCGAGCCAGGGCGAGGACCCTGAGTGAGGACTCCGCCATGCGTGGCTTCCCGGCCGCATCCCCGTCCCCGTCCCCGTACGCTCACGGGCGGGCACCCGCGCCGCCGTGTCAGGCGGGCGCACCGTGTCTCCGAGGCATGACGGCCCGCTGACGGATGCGGGCTCAGCACGCCTACTCCTACGCCTTCGGCGCCGCCCTCGGTCATCTGGGTGACCTCCTGCTGGGAGACCCGCGACGCGGACATCCCGTCGCCGCCTTCGGACGGGCCGCCGCCGCGGCGGAGCGCGCCCTGTGGCGGGACCACCGTGCGGCGGGCGCGGCGTACACCGCGCTGTGCGTGGCGGGTGCGGCCGCAGCAACGGCTGCCCTCTCCCGAGCGGTGCGGGGCGCCGGCGGCGCGGCGGCGGGCACGGCGTTCACAGGGGCGGTGACCTGGACCGTGCTGGGCGGCAGCGGACTGGGCCGCGAGGCACTGGCCGTCGGCGCGGCCCTGCACCGGGGCGATGTGGACGGCGCACGACGGCTGTTGCCGCATCTGTGCGGCCGTGACCCGCAGACGCTGGACGCGGAGGGCATCGCGCGGGCCGTCGTGGAGTCGGTCGCGGAGAACACCTCCGACGCCGTGGTCGGCGCCCTGGTGTGGGGTGCCGCAGCCGGAGCGCCCGGCGCGGCGGCCTTCCGCGCGGTGAACACCCTCGACGCGATGGTCGGTCACCGCTCCCCGCGCCACCGGCACTTCGGATGGGCGGCGGCGAGGCTGGACGACCTGGCCGGGTGGCCGGGTTCGAGGCTGACCGCGCTGCTCGCCGCTCTGGCGGGCCCGTGTCCGGGCGGAGCCCTGCGCGCCTGGCGGGCCGACGCCGGCGGGCATCCCAGTCCCAACGCCGGTCCGGTCGAGGCGTCCTTCGCGGGGGCGCTGGGTGTACGGCTGGGCGGCGTCCTCAGCTACGGGGGGCGTACGGAGCACCGGCCGGTGCTCAACTCCCCCGGGCGCACCGTGCGGTGTGCGGACATCGCGCGGGCCGTGCGCCTCTCGCGGAGAGTCGGCCTGCTCGCACAGCTGACGACCACCGCCGCCGGCGTCGCCGGACGGCTCGCTGTGGCCCGCGTGCGGGCCGGAAGGGGGAGGCGATGACCGGGGACGCGACGGACGGGCGGCGCGGCGGTACCGGCCTCGGAGGAGGGCTGCTCGTGGCGGGCACCACCTCGGACGCGGGCAAGACCGTCGTGACGGCCGGTATCTGCCGCTGGCTGGCGCGCAAAGGGCTCAAGGTCGCGCCCTTCAAGGCCCAGAACATGTCGCTGAATTCGTTCGTGACGCGGGAGGGCGCCGAGATCGGCCGCGCACAGGCGATGCAGGCGGCCGCCGCGCGCACCGAGCCGACCGCGCTGATGAACCCGGTGCTGCTCAAGCCGGGCGGCGACCGCAGCAGCCAGGTGGTGCTGATGGGCAGGGCGGTCGGTGAACTGAGCGCCCGCGGCTACCACTCGGGGCGGCAGGAGCAGCTTCTCGGCACGGTCACCGACTGCCTGACGCGGCTGCGGCGCACACACGACGCGGTGATCTGCGAAGGGGCGGGCAGCCCCGCCGAGATCAATCTGCGGCACACCGACATCGTCAACATGGGCCTGGCGCGCAGCGCGCGGCTGCCGGTGGTGGTCGTCGGCGACATCGACCGCGGAGGCGTCTTCGCTTCCCTCTTCGGCACGACTGCGCTGCTGTCCGCCGGGGACCAGTCACTCCTCGCGGGCTACGTGGTGAACAAGTTCCGTGGTGACGTGACGCTTCTGGAGCCCGGCCTGGAGATGCTCCGGGGCCTGACGGGCAGGCCCGTACTGGGCGTGCTGCCCTTCCGGCACGGCCTGGGCATCGACGAGGAGGACGGGCTGCGGGTGTCCGCGTACTCCTTCGCGGGGCACTCGGCGGGCGGCGCCGGCGAGCACCCGGCGGCGCCCCACGGCACCGACGTCCTGCGGGTCGCGGTCGTGCCCGTGCCGCTGATGTCGAACTTCACGGACGTCGACGCGCTCGCGGCCGAGCCGGGCGTCGTCGTCCGCTTCACCGACCGTCCCGAGGAGTTGGCCGACGCCGACCTGGTGGTGCTGCCGGGCACCCGCGGAACCGTGCGGGCGCTGCGGTGGCTGCGCGAGCGTGGCATCGCGGAGGCGGTGCGGCGGCGGGCGGCCGAGGAGCGGCCCGTGCTGGGTATCTGCGGCGGGTACCAGATGCTCTCGCAGCGGATCGAGGACGACGTCGAGTCGCGCGCGGGCACGGTCGAGGGGCTGGGGCTGCTGCCCGTGCGGGTCCGCTTCGCCGAGGAGAAGACCCTTGCGCGGCCGGCGGGTTCGGCGCTGGGCGAGTACGCGGAGGGCTACGAGATCCACCACGGGGTCGCCGAAGTGCTGGGCGGGGAAGCCGTCTTCACCGGTGCGGACGGAGAGGGCGTGGACGGCTGCAGGTCGGGGCCGGTGTGGGGGACGCACTGGCACGGTGCGCTGGAGAGCGACGGCTTCCGGCGGGCCTTTCTGCGCCGGGTGGCGGCCGACGCCGGACGCACCGGGTTCGTGCCGGCGCCCGGCACCGGTTTCGCCGCGCTGCGGGAGGAGCAGCTGGACCGTCTCGGAGACCTCGTCGAGGAACACGCCGACACCGACGCGCTGTTGCGGCTGATCGAGTCGGGCCCTCCCGCCGGTCTGCCGTTCGTCGCGCCCGGAGCGCCCCGAACACCCGGACCGTCCGGCCCCTCCGATCCAGCCGGCCCGTCCGATCCAGCCGGGCCGTCCGGGACGCCCGGGCCCCCCGAGCCGACCGCACAGTCCGCACCGTCCGCACGGACCGAACCGCCGGGAGCGCCCGCGACCGCCGGAGCACAGGACGCACGACCGCTGCCGGCCACCGGCCGGACGACACCGGAAGTTCCGGAAGCCGACACGTCAGGAGCAGCATGAGCACCGCACGGAGCCCCTACCCCTTCTCCGCGATCGTGGGCATGTCCGACCTGCGGCTGGCGCTGCTGCTCAACGCGGTCTCGCCCGCGGTGGGCGGTGTCCTCGTACGCGGGGAGAAGGGCACCGCCAAGTCGACGGCCGTCCGGGCGCTGGCGGCGCTGATGCCCCCCGTGGAGGTCGTGCACGGCTGCCGCTTCTCCTGCGACCCGGCCGCCCCGGACCCCGACTGCCCCGACGGGCCGCACGAGACGGGCGGCGGCCGCGTACGGCCCGCCGCCATGGTCGAACTGCCCGTCGGCGCCTCGGAGGACCGGCTGGTGGGAGCGCTCGACATCGAACGGGCGCTGGCGGAGGGCGTGAAGGCGTACCAGCCCGGTCTGCTGGCCGACGCCCACCGCGGGGTGCTGTACGTGGACGAGGTCAACCTGCTCCACGACCATCTCGTCGACCTGCTGCTCGACGCCGCCGCCATGGGCGCCTCCTACGTGGAGCGCGAGGGCGTCTCCGTCCGGCACGCGGCACGGTTCCTGCTCGTCGGCACGATGAACCCCGAAGAGGGCGAACTGCGGCCCCAGTTGCTGGACCGGTTCGGCCTGACCGTCGAGGTGACCGCCTCCCGTGAGACCGGCGAGCGGGTGGACGTGGTGCGGCGCAGGCTCGCCTACGAGGCCGACCCGGCCGGTTTCGCGGCCAGCTGGGCCGAGGAGGAGCAGACGCTGCGCGAACGCATCGCGGCGGCGCGGGAGTTGCTGCCCCGGGTGCGGCTCGGTGACGCGGCGCTGCGCCAGATCGCGGCGACGTGCGCCGCGTTCGAGGTGGACGGGATGCGCGCCGATCTGGTGATGGCGCGTACGGCCACGGCGCTGGCCGCCTGGGCGGGGCGCCGGGACGTCCAGGAGGAGGACGTACGGCAGGCGGCGCTGCTGGCACTCCCCCACCGGCGCAGGCGGAATCCGTTCGACGCGCCGGGGCTGGACGAGGACAAGCTCGACGAGGTGCTCCAGGAGCACGGAGGCTCCGACGGCGACGACACCGACCCGGACGGCCCCGGACCCGACGGGCCTCAAGAAGGACCGGAGGGACCGGAAGGGCCGGACGACGGCGGGGGCCGGCCTCCGCAGGAGGGCCCTCCGCCCGAACCGGAGACGTCACAGGACGCGGCGCAGGAGCCGGCACTGCCCGAACAGGCGCAGGGCGAGCCGCGCGAGCAGCCCTCGCCTCCACCGCCCGGCGGCCCGGCCGGAAGCGGCCAGGAGCAGACCGGAGAGGACGAGACCGGCGCACCGTCCGGGCAGAGCGGGGAGAAGTCCCCCGCGCAGGCAGCCGAGCCCTTCCGGGCCCGCGCACTGTCCGTGCCCGGGCTCGGCGAGGGCGCGGCGGGCCGCCGCTCCCGCGCCCGTACCGCGCACGGCCGCACCACCGGAGCCCGCAGGCCGCGCGGCGCGCTGGGCAGGCTGCACGTGGCGGCGACCGTTCAGGCCGCCGCACCGCACCAGCACGCCCGCGGCCGCGACGGGCGGGGTCTGCTCCTGCGCCGCGACGACCTGCGCGAGGCCGTGCGGGAGGGCAGGGAGGGCAACCTCGTCCTCTTCGCCGTGGACGCCTCCGGCTCCATGGCGGCCCGGCAGCGGATGAGCGCGGTCAAGGGTGCCGTGCTGTCGCTGCTGCTGGACGCCTACCAGCGGCGAGACAAGGTCGGCATGGTCACCTTCCGCCGCTCGGGCGCGGAGGTCGCCCTGCCGCCCACGTCATCCGTCGAGGCGGCTGCCTCCCGTCTGGAGTCGCTGCCCACCGGCGGGCGTACACCGCTGGCGGCCGGGCTGCTCAGAGCGCGCGAAGTGCTCAGGGTGGAGCGCATGCGGGACCCCGCACGCCGGCCGCTGCTGGTCGTGGTGACCGACGGGCGCGCGACCGGCGGATCCGGCTCCACACAGGACGCTCGGCGTGCGGCACGGCTGCTGGCGGCCGAGGGAACCGCCTCGGTGGTGCTCGACTGCGAGGCCGGGCCGGTACGGCTGGGACTCGCCGCGGAGCTGGCACGGGAGCTGGGCGGCACCGCCGTGACGCTGGAGGAACTGCGCGCGGACGCTGTCACCGACCTCGTCCGGCACGCCACGGGGACGGCGCCGGCGGGCGGGCCACCGTCGTCCGCGCCCACAGGATCATCTGCGAACGCACGTACAGGGAGGGCCGCGTAATGCCGAAGGGACAGCCGAGCACCGTGCCCGGGGACGGGCTGACGACACGCCAGCGCCGCAACCGTCCGCTGGTGGCGGTGCACACGGGAGTGGGCAAGGGCAAATCGACGGCGGCCTTCGGGCTCGCGCTGCGGGCGTGGAACCAGGGCTGGCCGGTCGGGGTGTTCCAGTTCGTGAAGTCGGCGAAGTGGAAGGTCGGCGAGGAGCGGGCCCTGCGCGTGCTGGGCGCGAGCGGTGAGGGCGGCTCGGTGGCCTGGCACAAGATGGGCGAGGGCTGGTCGTGGATCCAGCGCGACGGCGAGCTGGGCAGCGAGGAGGCGGCGCGCGAGGGCTGGGAGCAGGTCAAGCGGGACCTGGCGGCCGAGACGTACCGGCTGTACGTGCTGGACGAGTTCGCGTATCCGATGCACTGGGGATGGGTGGACGCTCGCGAGGTGGTCGAGGTGCTGCGCACGAGGCCCGGCACGCAGCACGTGGTCATCACCGGCCGCAACGCGCCGCAGGAGCTGATCGACGCCGCCGACCTCGTCACCGACATGTCCAAGGTCAAACACCCGATGGACGCGGGGCAGAAGGGGCAGCGGGGCATCGAGTGGTGAGGACGGCGGGCGCGAGGAGCACGAAGCGCGTGGACGGCACTGCGGTCGCGCACGGCGCTGCGGGTGCCGACGGCACGGCGGGTACCGGCGGCCACGGCACGGCGGGTACCGGCGGCCCGGCGGACGCGGCGGCTCCGGACCCTAACGCACCGGGCAGGGCGGCCACATGAGCGGTCTGGACGTCCCCCGTCTCGTCCTCGCCGCGCCCTCCTCCGGCAGTGGCAAGACGACCGTCGCCACCGGCCTGATGGCGGCCTTCGCCGAGGCGGGGCTGCGTGTCTCCCCGCACAAGGTCGGGCCCGACTACATCGACCCGGGCTACCACGCCCTGGCCACCGGACGGCACGGACGCAACCTAGACGCCTACCTGTGCGGTCCGCAGCGGATCGCACCGCTCTTCGCACACGGCTCGGCGGGTGCCGAACTGGCCGTCGTCGAGGGCGTGATGGGCCTGTTCGACGGTGCAGGAGGCGCCGGCGAACTGGCGTCGACCGCGCACGTGGCGAAGCTTCTGCGCGCCCCTGTCGTGCTGGTGGTCGACGCCTCCTCGCAGTCCCGTTCGGTCGCGGCGCTCGTGCACGGCTTCGCGTCCTGGGACCCGGAGGTACGGGTCGCCGGCGTGCTGCTCAACAAGGTCGCCTCGGACCGCCACGAGGAGCTGCTCCGCGACGCGATGGGCGCCTCGGGGGTGCCGGTGCTCGGTGTGCTCCGGCGCATGCCCGCACTGGGAACGCCCTCCAGGCACCTCGGGCTGGTGCCCGTCGCCGAACGCCGCGCCGAGGCCGTCGAGTCCGTCGCCCGTGCGGCCGCGCAGGTCCGGCAGGGCTGCGACCTGGACGCGCTGCTCGCCCTGGCGCGCAGCGCCCCGCCGCTGCCGGTCGTGCCCTGGGACGCCGAGGCGGAGATGCGGGAGACCGCGGCGGCGCCCCCTCCCGCCTCCCGGTCCTCCGCGGCCGCTCCCGTGGTGGCCGTCGCGGGGGGCGCGGCGTTCACCTTCTCCTACGCGGAGCAGGAGGAACTTCTGAGGGCCGCCGGCGCCCGGGTGCGCCTCTTCGACCCGCTGCACGACGAGAAGCTGCCGGAGGGCACGCAGGGTGTCGTCGTGGGCGGCGGCTTCCCCGAGGTGTACGCGCCGGAGCTGTCCGAGAACGCCGCGCTGCGCGAGGACGTCACGCAACTCGCCGCCGACGGCGGGCCCGTGGCCGCGGAGTGTGCCGGACTGCTCTATCTCGCACGGGAGCTGGACGGACAGAAGATGTGCGGCGTGCTGGACGCCTCGGCACGCATGACCGAACGGCTGACCCTCGGCTACCGCGAGGCCGTCGCTGTGGGCGAGAGCTGTCTGGCGGCGGCCGGTACCCGGGTGCACGGCCACGAGTTCCACCGCACCGCCGTCACACCCGGGGCGGGGGCCGAGCCCGCCTGGGGACTCGTGCGGCCCGAGCGGCGCGGGGAAGGCTTCGTGGCCGGAGTGCGGGGCAGCGTCCATGCCTCGTACCTGCACGTGCACTGGGCGGCCGTTCCGCAGCTGGCGCGCAGGTTCGTGGACTCGTGCGCCGCGCGGGAGACCCGTACGGGGCCGGCAACGTGACGGGCAGCGCGCCGCCGCCGGGACCGCCGGGGCCTCTCCGTCCGGACGCCGCCTTCCCCGCGTCCGGACTCGCCCCGCCGGTCCGGGCGTTGACGGTCGGACTCGGTGCGGGCCGCGGCGTGGACGCGCGGGAGGTGCTGGTCCTGGTCCGGCGGGTGCTCGACGAAGCGGGTCATTCGGTGTGCGAGGTCGCGCAGTTGGCGACGGTGGACGCCAAGGCCGCCGAACCGGGCCTCCTTCGCGTGGCCGACCTGCTGGAGGTGCCGCTGCGCACGTTTCCGGCCGAGGTGCTGTGCGGCGTCGAAGTGCCCACGCCCTCGGAGGGAGTGCGTGCGACCGTGGCCACGCCGTCCGTGGCGGAGGCCGCCGCGCTGGCCGCCTCCGGGACCGGTGCACGGCTGCTCGTACGCAAGACCGCGTCGGTGCCGGCCGGCGTGCGGGCCGCCGCGAGGGCCACCGCGGCCGTGGCGCTGAGCAGTCGGCGCCTTCGGGGGGAGGCCGCAGGTGAGGTGCGGCGCGGCGGAGGGCACGATGGACGTCATCACGCACGGACGGACATCAAGGAGAACCAGTGACGACCCCGCCCGCCCTCCTCCTCGTCGGCGACGGCACCCGTGACGACGACAGTGCCGAAGCCTTCCGTTCCTTCGTCGGCGAACTGGCCGGACGCGACCCGGGGTTCCCCGTCGCGGGCGGCTTCCCCGGTCATGCGCGGCCCGCGCTGAGCGACACCGTGGCCGCTCTCGTGGCCGAGGGGACGACGCGGTTCACGGCCGTCCCGCTGACGCTGGTGCCCGGCGGTCACGCCGAAGACGGCGTACGGGCGGCGCTGGCGGCCGAGGAGGAGCGGCATCCGGACGCCTCCTTCGTCACCGGCGCCGCCGTGGGACCGCATCCCGCGCTGCTGTCCGTACTGGAGCGCCGCCTGGAGGAGGCGCTGAGCGGCGACGCCGGGACTGCCGGTGCCGCCGTGACTGCCGAGGGGACCGCGTCCGGTGAACCCGCCGCCTCCACCGCCTCCGCCGCGCAGGAGGCGCGTACGCCGCGCACCCCCCTTGACCGCTTCCGCACGACCGTGCTGCTCGTCGGACGCGGCTCGACCGACCCGTACGCCAACGCCGAAGTGCACCGGGCGGCACGGCTGCTGTGGGAAGGCCGCGGCTACGCGGGCGTGGAACCCGCGTTCGTCTCGCTGGCCGCCCCGGACGTGGCCTCGGGGCTGGACCGGTGCCGCAGGCTGGGCGCGACGACAGTGGTGGTCCTGCCCTACTTCCTCTTCGACGGTGCCCTCTCGGCGCGCGTACGCCAGCAGTCGTCGGGCTGGGCAGCGGCGAACCGCGAGGTGGAGGTGCGCAACGCGGACGTCCTCGGCGTGACGGAGGAGCTGGCGGAGGCCGTCCTGGAACGCTACCGGGCGGCCGTCGGGGGCGGGGCGTTCCGCGCGCCGGGCTCCCGGCCTCACGGAGCGGATCATGCCTCAACACACTGAGAGCACACCGGACGACTCCGGTCTGCGGCACCACGGGGACGCCGAAGTGCGTGACGCCGGACCGGAGTTGACCGACCTCGCCGTCAACGTCCGTACGGGTACTCCCCCGCCGTGGCTCACAGCGCGCCTGGCCGCCTCGCTCGGCACCCTCGCCGCCTACCCGGACGGAAGGGCCGCGCGCCGCGCGGTGGCGGCCCGGCACGGTCTCGACGAGGACCGCGTGCTGCTCACGGCGGGCGCCGCGGAGGCGTTCGTGCTGCTCGCCCGCGCACTGCCGGCACGTCAACCGGTCGTGGTGCACCCGCAGTTCACCGAACCGGAGGCCGCGCTGGCGGACGCGGGACACACCGTGGGTCGGGTGCTGCTGAGCCCCGCCGACGGCTTCCGCCTCGATCCGGCGGCGGTACCCGACAGCGCCGATCTGGTCGTCGTCGGAAACCCCACGAACCCGACGTCCGTCCTGCACCCCGCCCGTACGCTCGCCGCGCTCGCCCGCGAGGGCCGGACCCTCGTCGTGGACGAGGCGTTCATCGACGCGGTGCCGGGCGAGAGGGAGTCGCTGGCGCCGCTCCTGGCGGCAGAGCCGTTCCTGACGGAGCCGCCGGCGGGAACGGCCGGGACCGCACTCCCCGGCCGCCTCGTGGTGCTGCGCAGCCTCACCAAGACCTGGGGGCTCGCCGGGCTGCGTGTGGGCTACGTGCTGGCCGATCCGGACACGGTCGCGGGCCTCGCCCGTCACCAGCCGCTGTGGCCCGTCTCGACGCCCGCTCTGACGGCCGCCGAAGCCTGCTGCGAGCCGGAGGCGCTGGCCGAGGCCGGACTGGCCGCGCGCCGGGGCGTCGCCGACCGCGCCCATCTGGTCTCCCGGCTGGGCGAGTTCGCCTCGGCGGGCCTGCGTGTGCAGGGCCGTCCGGAGGGACCGTTCGTACTGGTGCGGCACCCGGAGGCCGCCTCGCTGCGTGAGGAGTTGCGCACGCTGGGGTTCGCGGTGCGCCGTGGCGACACCTTCCCCGGGCTGGACCGCGAATGGCTGCGGATCGCCGTACGGGACAGGGAGACCAGCGACCAACTGGCCGCGGCTCTCGCCAAAGTGCTCGGCATCGCCTGACAACGGCGGGCGGAGCCGGGCCTGTTGCCTCCGCTCCGGGCGTCTGAGGGCCGGCCGGCTCCGTCCGCTCCGTCCCGCCCGCGCGGGGCCGGTGACGGACGCCGGATGTTTCCGCCCCCGGACCCGGCGGTCACCGCGCGGCGCCTTCGCTGCCCGACCGCGGCGGATGCGCGTCCACGACCGCCCGGGCGATGCCCAGCCGCACCACGTCCTGCGGCCGCAGCCACAACTCCTCCGCGGTGGCGGCGGCTTCCTCCGGTGGGCGTTTGAGGATCGCCGCGGCGAGTTCGGGGGCGATCACGGAGAAGTAGCTGTCGGGCGTGACCCACAGCCTGCCGGGAGCGGCCAGGGCCAGCGCCCCGCCCGATCCGCCCTCGCCGATGAGCAGAGAGGTCACGGGCACCTCCGCCTCGGCGACCGCGGCGAAGACTTCCGCGATGGCCGGGCCCGCGCCCGCGCTCTCCGCCTCGGCGTCGTTCGCCGCTCCGGGTGTGTCGATGAGCGTCAGGACGGGAATGCCGAGCCGGCCGGCGGTGCGGATCAGCCGCGCGGCCGTGCGGAATCCCGCGGGGCGCGTGGCCGTGCCGGTCTGGGCCGCATAGGCGACGGTACGGCCCCCGGCATGCCCGAAGCCGCAGAGCATCCCCTCGTCCACGCCGCCGCACCGGTCGCCGCGCAGCTCCTCACGCCAGTCGAAGTAGTCGTCCAAGTAGGCGGTGGCGCGCGGCCGTCGGGACGACCGGGCGCGCGCCACCGCCTCCTGCCCGCCGGAGGGGACGGAGGCGGCGGGTCCGGCGGACAGGGCCCGGGGAGGGCCGGGCGGGCGGTGCGAGCGTCCGGCCAGCAGGGCGACCCACCGCTGAAGTGCCTCGCCCAGGTCCTCCCCGGAGACGATCTGGTCGATGTGCCCGGCCGCGTACTGCCCCTCCGCCGTGTAGGCCGCCGGCTCGGCACCCTCGGGACGCACCCGGGAGCCCGCGAAGGCGACCTGCGCGCCCGGCAGTGCCAGCACCACGTCCGCCCCTGCGCCGAGGGTGGCCCAGCCGCCGCCGGTAGAGGGGTCGCGGAGCACCGCGAGCTGCGGAACACCGGCACGCCGCGCCAGTGCCGACTCCCGTGCCACCCGCTGCAGTTGGGTCAGTGCGATCATGCCTTCCTGCATGCGGCTGCCGCCGGTGGCGATCAGTGACACCAGCGGCAGCCGGTGCGTACGGGCGTGCGCGTGCGCCGCTGCGAGGAGTTCGCCCGTGCGGACGCCGAGCGAGCCGCCGAGATACCCGAACTCGAAGGAGACCAGGACCACTTCGGCCCCGCCGATGCGGGCCGTGCCGCACACGGCCGACTCGCTCTCTCCCGTGGCGGTCCGCGCCCGTTCGCGGGCGGCGCCGTAGCCCCGCCAGTTGATCGGCCCGTCCGGCGGGTCGCAGGGAGACGTTCCGGTGACGTCCGTGACATCCATGCCCCCGGTGACGTCCGCGCCCTTCGCCCCGTGTCCTTCCGTGCCCGGCGAAGCGCCGTACTCCCGTGCGGAAGGCGCCAGTTCGGCGAAGCCGCTGGAGACGGCGCGGATGATCCCGCGCGCGGAGAGCCGTCCGCCGGCAGGGGCACGGTCACTCATGGAGCGCCCTCTTCAGCAGCTTGCCCATGTCATTGCGGGGCAGGGATTCACGGAAGCGGACAGCGCGTGGGCGCTTGTGCGGGGCGAGTTGAGCGGCCACATGGTCGGCGAGTTCCTTCTCCCCGGGGCGCCGGCCGGTGCCGGGAACGATCCAGGCGACGACGCGTTCGCCGAGGTCGTCGTCGGGCTCGCCCGTCACCGCGGCCTCCACGACTCCGGGGTGCTCCAGCAGCGCGTTCTCGATCTCCCCCGCGCCGATCTTGTAGCCCCCGCTCTTGATGAGGTCGGTCGCCTTCCGCCCGACGATCCGCAGGCAGCCGTCGTCCTCGCGGACGGCCATGTCACCGGTGCGGAACCAGCCGCCGTCGAACGCCTCGGCCGTGGCGTCGGGCCTGTTGAGGTACTCCGTGAACAGGTTGCGTCCCCGCACCTGGATCTCGCCGACGCTCTCGCCGTCGCGGACGCCGAGAGCCGTCCCGTCCTCGTCGACGAGCCGCACCTCGACACCCGGCAGGGGAACGCCCACGGTGCCGGGGCGGGGCTCGCCGTCCGTGCGGACGCTGGTGTTCATCAGCGTCTCGGTCATGCCGTACCGCTCGATGACCCGCCGGCCGGTCCCGGCTGCGATCCGCTCGTGGTCGTGCACAGGCAGCGCGGCCGAACCGGACACGAGCAGGCGGGCGTTGGAGAGGGACCGGGCCAGTCGCGCATCGTCACCGACCTCCTCGGCGATCCGGTGGTACATCGTCGGTACCCCGAAGAGCATCGTTCCCCCCGCGTCGAGCGCCTCCCTGACCCCGTCGGTGGAGAAGCGCCCGAGGTGGTGCACGGTTCCGGCGCGGCGCAGCGGGCCGAGGACGCCCAGGATCAGCCCGTGCACATGGAAGAGCGGAAGCCCGTGCACGAGCACGTCCTCGGCGCTCCACTGCCAGGCGTCCCGCAGCGCGTCGAGGGTGCAGGTGACGGCCCGGCGCGGGAGGACGGCCCCCTTGGGCGGGCCCGTGGTCCCCGAGGTGTAGACGATCAGCGCGGGTGCTTCCTCGTCCACGTCGTCGGGCGGCGTGGGGACGGTCTCCGGCGGCGCGGTGACGATGTCCGTACGGGGCAGCGCGCCGAGCACCCCGGGCAGGGGGACGCCGGGTTCCGCGAGGACGAGGGCGGGCTCGCTGTCACCGACGATGTGCGCCAGTTCGCGCTCGCCCACCTTCGGGTTGAGCGGCACGGCGGGTGCACCCGCCAGCAGCGCGGCGACGACCGCCACGCTCGTCTCCATGGTGGGGGTGGCCCACACGGCGACGCGCTGCCCGGGGGTGAGCCGCCGGGCCAGCGCTCCGGCCGTCGCGGCGAGTTCCGCGTAGGTCAGTGCCGCGTCGCCGAAGCGCAGCGCGGTCTTGGCGGGCGGGTTGTGCAGCGCGGGGATGATGGCGGACACGGGGTCTCCCTCGCAGTCGTGCCGGTGGGCGTGGGCGGTACGGGCGTGGGCGGTAC
The DNA here is from genome assembly GCF_000424965.1 of Streptomyces sp. TAA204. NCBI lineage: Bacteria > Bacillati > Actinomycetota > Actinomycetes > Kitasatosporales > Streptomycetaceae > Streptomyces > Streptomyces sp. TAA204. The sequence continues at coordinate 385,012 of NZ_AUKW01000005.1, read as the reverse complement.
GGGTGTGCGCGGCCTCCGGGCGGCGGCCGTCGGGGACGGCGGCCGCGGATCACCCGAAGCCGGGTACGACGACGGCCAGCCAGATCAGTGCGGGGACCAGCGCCGTCACGGCACCGCCGTAGACCATGAGCTGGCGGAAGAAGCGGTCCCTGTCGACCTCCTCGGCGCTGGCCAGGACGAGTGCGCCGTTGGTGGAGAACGGGCTGACGTCGACGACGGTGGAGGAGACCGAGAGGGCGGCGACCATGCCGACGACGCCGATCTCGCCCTTCTCCAGGAAGGGGACGACGAGCGGGATGAGGGCGCCGATGATGCCGACGGAGGAGGCGAAGGCGGAGACGAATCCGCCGATGTAGCAGAAGAGCAGCGCGGCGAGCAGCGGGACGCCGATGGCGGCGACGCCTTCGCCGGCCCATTCGATCGTGCCCATCTCGTCCAGGACGTTGACGTAGGTGAGCATGCCGCACACCAGAAGGACCGTCGGCCAGGTGATGCCGTTCACGGCCGCCTTGCTGTCCTGCGGCCAGATGACGGCGAGGACGACGGCGAGGGCGATGGCGGTCAGGCCCGCGTCGAGGTCGAACCCGAGCACGGCGGTGACGAGGAGGAGCAGGCCGACGAGTGTCGCGGTGCGGGCCGGGGTGAGGCGCTCGGTCCCCGCGGGCAGCGCCGCCTCCCGCGGACCGTCCCCCGGCTTCCGTGTGCCGGCGGGGGAGCCGGTGGCTGTCGCGGTGGCCGCACCGGGGCCGGTGCTGGTTCCGCTGCCGCTGCCGCTTCCGGTTGCCGCTGCCGCTGCCGCTCCGGTCACCGTGCCGGAACCCGTGCCGGCGCCCGTCCCCGCGGCTTCGCCGCCGGCGGAGTCCACCCCGCCGGCGGTGGCTGTGTCCACGCCGGCACCTCGCAGCCTCATACCGCCGCAGGCGACGAAGATGACCACCGCGATGACGAGGTTCACGACCAGGCTCGCGCCGAACAGTGCGAGTTCGTTGCCCGGCAGCCCCTCCCTGGCCACGATGCTGTTGACCGTCGAACCGTAGATGCTGATGGGAGAGAAGCCGCCGGCCTGCGCACCGTGCACCACGAGCGCGCCCATGAGCAGAGGATGGATGCGGTACTTGGCCGCGAAGCCCATCGCGATCGGCGCGATGATGGCGACCGCCGCGGGAGAGACGGCGCCGATGGCCGTCAGCAGGCCGGTGACCGCGAACATCACCCACGGGATGAGCACCACCCGCCCCCGCACCATGCGGATGCCCGCGTGCACGAGCCAGTCCGTGGTGCCGTTGGCGCGGGCGATGGCGAAGAAGTAGGTGACGCCGACCAGCACCACGAAGAGGTCGCCGGGGAATCCGGCGAAGACCTTGTCGGCGTCGAAACCGGCGGCCAGCGTTCCCACCCCGAAGGCGGCCGCGAAGGCGAGCGCGCCGATGTTGACCGAGCGTGTGGTGGCGATGACGAAGATCACCGCCAGCACCAGGATCGATATGAGTTCGGCGGACATGGGGCTCCCGTCCTTCGGCTCCCAGGGGGCGGATGGGCCGGATCGCGGCTCGCGGACCGGCATGGTCACCAAATGGTCAAATGGCCAAGTGGCTGAACCACGTTGTGCCCACGGGTTTTGCGGTGTCAATGCCTCGGACGCAATTGGTTCATCCACTTGACCACCAAACCAGTGAGCCTTTGAGCCACGGTGTTAGGCTCCCGGCCACGGGGCATCGGCGATCAAGGGGGCCCGCATGACGGACGACTCGCTGCGACCCATGACACGGCCCCGCCTCTACGAACAGGTGCTTGACCGCCTGCGCGCCTATGCCGTCGAGCACGAACTCAGGGCGGGCGACCGGCTGCCCCCGGAGCGCGAACTGGCCCAGCGGCTCGGCGTCAGCCGGGCCTCGGTGAAGCAGGCCGTGGTCGTCCTCGAGGTCCAGGGACTCGTCGAGACGCGGCACGGCGGCGGCACGTACCTCGTGCGCGACACCCTCGACGCCGAACCCGTCGACCGGCTCGTCGAACGGCAGCGGCGCCTCCCCGACGTGCTGGAGGCCCGCGAGGCGATGGAGACGAAGCTCGCCGAACTCGCCGCGGAACGCCGCACGGAGGAGGACCTGGCCGCGATGCGCGCCGCCCTCGGCGAGATGGAGTCCGACATCGTGGCAGGCGGGCACGGAGCCGAGGGGGACCGCCGCTTCCACGCGGCCGTCACGGCGGCCGGACACAGCACGCTGCTCGCGCAGTTCATGCGCTCGATCTCCGATGCCGTCGCCGAGAGCCGCAACGAGTCGCTGCGTCAGCCCGGCCGGCCCACGCGCTCACTCGACCAGCACATGCGCATCCTGGACGCCGTCCAGGCCGGCGACCCCGACGCCGCCGCGGCAGCCATGCGCAGCCACGTGCGCACGGTCGCCAAGGTCCGGCTGCTGGAGTGGAACCCGGACGAGAAGGAGGACCGTCCCGGCGAGGACGGCAAGCCGGGAAGCTGACGGACGGAGGACTCGCGGGGAAGGTGAACGCCCGGGAGCCGGTCCGGTCAGCCGAGCAGCGGTGGCTTCACCCGCTCCACCCATCCGGTCAGCTGTTCGTAGGCGTGGGCCAGTTGGAGCAGCCCGAAGTCGTCCCCGTGCCTGCCGACCAGCTGGACGCCCATGGGCAGCCCGCTCTCGCCGAACCCCGCGGGCATCCCGATCGCCGGCAGCCCGCCCAGCGACCAGGGCACGACCGTCTCCATCCAGCGGTGGTAGGTGTCCATCTCCTGCCCGCCTATCCGCCCGGGCCAGTGCACCCGCTTGTCGAACGGGAAGACCTGGGCGGACGGGGCGAGTACGTAGTCGTACTCGGAGAGGAACGACGTCAGAGCGGCGTACCAGCGCTCGCGGGAGGCCGCGGCGACGCGGAGGTCGAGGGCGCTGAGCGGCAGGCCGTGCTCGACCTCCCACACCGCCTCCGGCTTCATCCGCTCACGCGAGCCGGGGTCGGCGTAGAGGCCGTGCCTTTCGAGGTTCGCCCACCAGCGCCAGGTCAGGAAGGTCTCCCACAGCTCCTCCGGCGCGAAGTCGGGCAGCGCGTAGGCGATTTCACACCCGAGGGTCTCGAAGGCGGCGAAGGAGGAGCGGCACAGCTCCAGCACACCGGGCTCGGTGGGCAGGTAGCCGTTCCAGTCGCCGACCCAGGCGATACGGGCGCCGCGGAAGTCCCTCTCGAGGCTCTCCCTGAAGCGCTCCCCTCCCTCGGTGAGGGCGGACGCGGCGCTCTCGTGCGGCCCGGCCATGACGGAGAGCAGCCACGCCAGGTCAGCCGCCGTGCGTGCCATGGGCCCCGTCACGGACGGCTGCTCCGTGAACCCCGGCGCCGGGACGCGTCCGCGGCTGGGACGCATGCCCAGTACGTTGTTGAAGGCGGCGGGATTGCGCAGCGAGCCCATGTAGTCGCTGCCGTCGGCGACCGGCAGCATTCGCAGCGCCAGCGCCGCCGCCGCTCCCCCACTGCTGCCGCCGGCCGTCAGCGCGGGGTCGTAGGCGTTGCCCGTGGTCCCCCACACCTTGTTGTAGGTCTGCGAACCCAGCCCGAACTCGGGTGTGTTGGTCTTTCCGATCACCAGCGCCCCGGCGTCCTTGAGGCGTCGCACGAACAGCGCGTCCCGCGCGGCGACACGGTCCCGGTGGAGCGGCGATCCCTCGGTCCACGGCAGCCCCTCGGCTTCGGCGAGGTCCTTCACCGCGTGCGGGAACCCGTGCATCCAGCCCAGGTGTTCGCCCCGTTCGAGCTGCACGTCCCTCTCGTGCGCCTGCCGCAGCGACATCTCCGGGTCCTGCATCCCGACGATCGCGCCGACGTGGGGGTCGAGGCCCGTCATGTGGTCCAGATAGGCCTCCATGACCTCGACGCACGAGACCTGACGGCTCGTGATGGCCTGCGAGAGGCACCTCGCGTCCCACGAGACGATCTCCTGCACGGTGGGACTCCTTCGTGGCGGCAGCGGCGGGCGGTTCGCAGGCTGGCGGTTTGCGGGCGGGCGGCGTGGTGCGGGCGGCCCGGGGGCCTACCGCACCACCTTCCCCCGCAGCAGCACCCGTCGGGGCGTGCCCAGCACCCGCACGTCCTCCCGCGGGTCCTCCCCGTAGACCACGAGGTCCGCCGGAGCGCCCTCTTCGAGCCCGGGCCGGCCCAGCCACCGCCGGGCCCCCCAGACCGCCGCGGAGAGGGCGTCGGCCGCCGGGAGGCCGGCCTTGACCAGTTCGCCGACCTCCGCCGAGACCAGGCCGTGCGGCAGCGAGCCTCCGGCGTCCGTGCCGACGAAGACGGGGATGCCCGCGTCGTGGGCGGCGCGGACCGTCTCGTAGCGGTTCTCGTAGAGCCGCCTCATGTGTGCCGACCAGCGCGGGTACTTCAGGCCGCCCGCGGCGAGCTGGGGGAAGGTGGCGGTGTTGACGAGCGTGGGGACGATGGCCACGCCGCGCTCCGCGAAGAGCGGAACCGTCTCCTCGGTGAGCCCTGTCGCGTGCTCGACGCAGTCGATGCCCGCCTCGACGAGATCTCGCAGGGAGTTCTCGGCGAAGCAGTGCGCGGTGACCCGGGCGCCCTCCTCGTGCGCGGCGGCGATCGCCTCCTCCAGCGCCCAGCGCGGCCAGCACGGCGCCAGGTCGCCCTCTTCACGGTCGATCCAGTCGCCGACGAGCTTGACCCAGCCGTCGCCCCGCCTCGCCTCGCGCCGCGTGTAGGCCGCCAGGTCGCCGGGCTCGATCTCGTGCGCGTAGTTGCGGATGTAGCGCTTGGTGCGGGCGATGTGCCGGCCCGCGCGCACGATCCGCGGCAGGTCCTCCCGGTCGTCGATCCACCGGGTGTCCGCGGGTGAACCGGCGTCCCGGAGCAGCAGCGTGCCGGCTTCGCGTTCGGTCAGCGCCTGCTTCTCCGAGGTGGAATCGTCCACGGCTCCGTGGGCGTCGAGACCGACGTGGCAGTGCGCGTCGACGAGGCCGGGGAGCGCCCAGCCCTCGATGACGTCGGGGTCCTGCCCGGTGTGAGCGGGGCGTTCGTAGGTGATCCGCCCCTGGACCACCCACAGTTCGTCCCGTACGTCCTCGGGCCCGGCAAGTACGCGCCCTTTGATGTGCAGACAGCCGCGGTCACTCATGTCCGCAGCCTACGAGGCGTTTGGGGGCACTCATACCCGGCGGAGCGGCCGGATCACCGCGCGAGTACACAACGTGGCGATCTTATTGCGTTCGGGGGACAAAAGATGCGACCTTGGAGCACCCGGCGGAGAATCCATTCCAGACTTTATGCGGAACGCACTTCCCGCCTTTCTTCTGCCCAATTTCCACCGGCTTAAACGCCGTGATTTCTCACGCCTGCTGCTGGCCCATTTCGAGCCGATCTCCAGGTTGTTATGGCACTGTGACAGACTCCACAGGGCGCCTTCATTGCAGGGAAAATGCGGATACTTCGGGGCGAAACGCGCCCCTTCCGGGAGACTTGGATCTGCTGGCGATAACATACGACCACCCTGCCGCGTAACCCTGCCTCGCCGTGCGTTTTCGGAATCTACTGGGTAAATTTAGTACCCATGACCGCCGCACAAGCAGTACCTGCACGTGCCCACAGCGATTTCCAGGGAATGCCGGAAGGGCTGATACTCGACGCTCCGCGGCTCGAGGACGGAGCGGCCCTGTGGCGTATCGCCCGCGACTCCCGGACGCTCGACCTCAACTCCTCGTACAGCTATCTCCTGTGGTGCCGCGACTTCGCCGACACGTCTGTCGTGGCACGGGACGAACGCGGCGAGCCCGTCGGATTCATCACTGGCTACGTGCGCCCACGGCACCCACGCACACTGCTCGTCTGGCAGGTGGCCGTCGACGAGTCGGCCCGCGGCCGCGGACTCGCGGCCGCGATGCTGGACGGGCTCACCGCGCGGGTGGCACGGGAGGCGGGGGTCGACGTGGTCGAGACCACCGTCACCCCCGGCAACACCCCTTCGAACCGCCTCTTCACCTCCTTCGCGGAGCGCCACGGCGCGGCGGTGGAGAAGGAGGTGCTCTTCGACGCCGACGTGTTCCCCGAGAGCGGTCACGAACCCGAAGTGCTGTACCGGATCGGCCCGGTGGCGCCCCCGGCGGACGCCGGGCCACCGGCCGGGCGCTGAAGCTACGCGCGTCCGGTGCCGCTTCACACTCCGATCTTCGAACCACCCCTGCAATTCCCGCAATCGCACGACTACCGCACGCAACTCACTCCCAGGAGCATGCTGTGACGATCACCCAGCCGGACCTGAGCGTCTTCGAGACCGTGGAGTCGGAGGTCCGCAGCTACTGCCGCGGCTGGCCCACGGTCTTCGACCGCGCCCAGGGCTCGCACATGTACGACGAGGACGGCCATACCTACCTCGACTTCTTCGCCGGAGCCGGGACGCTCAACTACGGCCACAACAACCCCGTACTCAAACGCGCGCTGCTCGACTACATCGAGCGCGACGGCGTCGTGCACGGACTGGACATGAGCACCAGCGCCAAGCGCGCGTTCCTGGAGGCCTTCAACGAGAAGATCCTCAAGCCGCGCGGCATGAACCACAAGGTGATGTTCCCCGGCCCGACCGGCACCAACTCCGTCGAGGCGGCGCTGAAGCTGGCGCGCAAGGTCAAGGGCCGCGAGTCCATCGTCTCCTTCACCAACGCATTCCACGGCATGTCCCTCGGCTCGCTCGCCGTCACCGGCAACGCCTTCAAGCGGGCCGGCGCGGGCATCCCGCTCGTGCACGGCACGCCGATGCCCTTCGACGACTATCTGGGCGGCACCACCGAGGACTTCGTGTGGTTCGAGCGGCTGCTGGAGGACCAGGGCTCCGGTCTGAACAAGCCCGCGGCCGTCATCGTGGAGACCGTCCAGGGCGAGGGCGGCATCAACGTCGCACGCGCCGAGTGGCTGCGCGATCTGTCCGATCTGTGCGACCGTCACGACATGCTGCTTATCGTCGACGACATCCAGATGGGCTGCGGCCGTACCGGTGCCTTCTTCTCCTTCGAGGAGGCGGGCATCAAGCCGGACATCATCACCCTGTCGAAGTCGATCGGCGGCTACGGTCTGCCGCTCGCCCTGACCCTGTTCAAGCCCGAGTTGGACATCTGGGAGCCGGGCGAGCACAACGGCACCTTCCGCGGCAACAACCCGGCCTTCGTGACGGCCACCGCCGCGATCGAGACGTACTGGAGGGACAGCCAGACCGAGAAGCAGACGCTCTCGCGCGGCGAGCAGGTCGAAGCCGTCCTGCGCGCCATCTCGGAGGAGCACACCGAGGACGTGGCGGACTTCCGCGGCCGCGGGCTCGTGTGGGGCCTGGAGTTCCACGACAAGGACCGCGCCGACGCCGTGGCCAAGCGCTGCTTCGACCTGGGTCTGCTCATCGAGACCTCGGGCCCGCAGAGCGAGGTCGTCAAGCTGCTGCCGTCGCTGACCATCACCCCCGAGGAGCTGGACGAGGGCCTGCGCGTGCTGGCCCGGGCAGTCCGCGAGACAGCCTAGTTCCACCGCTCACGGCCCGCCCCGGTTGCGTCCGGGGCGGGCCGACCCCGTAATGAGAAGAGAAAGGCCCGACGACACGTGATTGTTCGCTCCTTCAAGGACATCGAGAACACCGACCGCCACATCAAGAGCGCATCCGGCACCTGGGAAAGCAAGCGGATCGTGCTGGCCAAGGAGCGCGCCGGCTTCTCGCTGCACGAGACGGTGCTGTATGCGGGTACGGAAACGTCGATGTGGTACGCAAATCACATCGAAGCCGTACTCTGCGTAGAGGGCGAAGCCGAACTCACCAACGACGAAACCGGTGAGAAGCACCTGATCACCCCCGGAACCATGTATCTGCTCGACGGGCACGAGAAGCACACCATGCGCCCCAAGTCCGACTTCCGGTGCGTCTGTGTCTTCAACCCGCCCGTCACGGGCCGGGAGGATCACGACGAGAACGGTGTCTACCCGCTTCTCACCGAGCCCGACGAGGGCTGAGCCCTCCAGGCTCACTCGTTCGAATTGCCGCGGCCGGAACTGATTGGTTCCGGCCGATCCGGCCACTCGCCCACCCACAGGGCCGCACGAGAGGAGAGGAAGGCAACACCATGACCACCGCACCCGAGCGCACCGCCGACCTGTACCCGACCCGCGGAGCCACCGAGGTGGCGACACCGAGGATGGACCCCGTCGTGTGGTCCGAGCCGGGTACACCAGGGCCGATCGAGCCCGCGGTTCTGGCGGACTACGAGCGGGACGGGTTCCTCACGGTCGACCAGCTCATCACCCCCGATGAGGTGGAGACGTACCGCAGGGAACTGGAAAGGCTCACCACGGACCCGGAGATCCGTGCCGACGAGCGCTCGATCGTGGAGCCCAAGTCGGACGAGATCCGGACCGTGTTCGAGGTGCACAAGATCAGCGAGGTCTTCGCCGGACTGGTGCGAGACCCCCGAGTGGTGGGCCGGGCGCGGCAGATCCTGGGCTCGGACGTCTACGTCCACCAGTCCCGGATCAACGTCAAGCCGGGATTCGGCGCCACAGGCTTCTACTGGCACTCCGATTTCGAGACCTGGCACGCGGAGGACGGTCTGCCGAAGATGCGTACGGTGTCGGTCTCGATCGCTCTGACCAAGAACTACGAAACCAACGGTGGCCTGATGATCATGCCGGGGTCGCACAGGACCTTCCTCGGCTGCGCGGGCGAGACACCGAAGGACAACTACAAGAAGTCCCTGCAGATGCAGAACGCGGGAACACCCTCCGACGAGTCCCTGGCCAAGTTCGCCGACGCCCACGGCATCAAGCTCTTCACGGGCGAGGCCGGTTCGGCGACGTGGTTCGACTGCAACTGCATGCACGGGAGTGGTGACAACATCGCCCCGTACCCGCGGAGCAACGTGTTCATCGTCTTCAACAGTGTGGAGAACGAGGCCGTCGAGCCCTTCGCGGCACCTGTCCGCCGCCCCCCTTTCATCGGGGCGCGCGACTTCACCCCGGTGAGGTGACGCGGGGCGCGTTCCGCGAACGACCCGCCGCATGAAGGGGGGAGGCCGCACCGCGGCCTCCCCCCTTTCCACGCCGTGCCCCTGACCGCGCACATGACGGCCACCGGCCGGCAGCAGACGACCGCGAGGGAGAGCTCACACGCATGGCCAGCACCGCCGCCGCATACCGGGCCGCCGAGGGCGGCCCGCTCGACGTCGACCGGGCCTTCTACGACCGGGCGGCATCCGCCGACGGCCGGGAGCTCCTCGAGAGCTTCACCGTCCCGATCCGCTCCGGCCGCGCCTGGGAGGTACCGGCCGGACATCTGTGCCGCCTGGTGACGTTGGAGGGGCCGCAGGTGGGCGACCTCAACGTGTGGAACCGGCACGACCCGCGCGAGCGGCTGTGGGCCTCGCGCACACGGCAGTTGCAGCGCGCACACGTCAGCACCTACGACCGGCTGTGGTCCACACTGCCCTTCCTGCGGCCCCTGGTGACCATCACCCGCGACACCCTGGCCGGTTACGGCACGGACGCCGAGGGCGGAAGGGTCCACGATCTGCTGGGGACACGCTGCGACCCGTACGTCAACCGCATGCTGACGGGTGAGGACTTCGACTTCCACTGCCATTCGAACCTGGTGCGGGCGGTGCTTCCGTACGGCCTCACGGAGTTCGACGTGCACGACGTGCTGAACGTCTTCCAGTGCACGGGACTGAACGAGGACGACCAGTACTTCATGAAGGACTGCCCGGCCCGGCCCGGCGACCACCTGGAGTTCTTCGCCGAACTGGACCTGCTGTGCGCGCTGTCGACGTGCCCGGGCGGCGATCTGTCCGTACCGATGTGGGGGCCGGGGGCATCCCCCGACGACGCCCTCGCCGTCTGCCGTCCGATCGGTGTCGAGATCTACCGTCCCGACCCCGCATTGCTGAGCGGCTGGACGCCGCCGGAGCGGGCCGCGTACAGCAACCTGCACGGCATGACCCGCCCCGAACGGCCTTCCGCTCGATCCGGCTGACCGGGCCGAACGGCACCGCCGGCCCGTCAGTTCACCCCGCCGCGGCCTTCCGCCCGTCAGTTCTCCCTGCGGCCGTCCACGCGGCGCGGCAGCCCCAGCGGGTTGGCGTCGTGGAGCTCGGGCGGCAGCAGCGCCTCCGGCGCGTCCTGGTAGGCCACGGGGCGCAGCCAGCGCTCGATGGCGGTGGCGCCGACGGAGGTCGAGGTGGAGGTGGTGGCGGGGTACGGGCCGCCGTGGTGCTGCGCGGGCGCCACCGCCACGCCGGTGGGCCAGCCGTTGACCAGGACCCGGCCCGCCAGCGGCGTCAGCCGCGCCAGCAGCTGTGCGCCCAGCCCGCCGTCGCCCGCTGCCTCGCCCTCGCTGAGGTGCACGGTGGCGGTGAGGTTGCCCTGCAGCCGGGAGAGCACCGCCGTGATCTCCTCGTCCCGGCCGTAGCGGGCGACGACCGTGACCGGACCGAAGCACTCCTCCAGCAGCAGTTCGTACTCCGGCTGTCCGACCTTCTCCGCGGGGACGGTCAGACAGCCGGCGCTGACCGTGTGGCCGTCCTCGCCCGCACCGGCGGGCACGGGTGCCTCCACGCCCTCCAGTTCCGTACGGGCGGCGACCCCGGAGAGGAACGCCTCCCTCATCCTGCTGTCCAGCAGCGGTCCCTGCGCGGCCTTGGCCACCGCGTCCCCCAGAGCGCCCAGCAGCCTCTCGCCCGCCTCACCCTCGGGGGCCAGGACGAGGCCGGGCTTGGTGCAGAACTGGCCCGTGCCCATCGTCATCGACCCCGCCAGGCCCGTACCGATCTCCTCTGCCCGCTCGGCCGCCGCGGCCCCGGTGACGACGACCGGGTTGAGGGAGCCGAGTTCGCCGTGGAAGGGGATCGGTGTGGGGCGCGAGGCAGCGGCGTCGAAGAGGGCACGGCCGCCGCGCACGGAGCCGGTGAAGCCCGCGGCGGCGACGAGCGGGTGCTTGACGAGCTCGATGCCGGCCTCGAAGCCGTGCACCACGCTCAGCACGTCCTCGGGCAGGCCGGCCTGGGCCGCCGCACGGCGCAGCGCGGCGCCCGTCAGCTGCGAGGTCGCGGGGTGGTCGGGGTGCGCCTTGACGACGACGGGGCAGCCCGAGGCGAGCGCGCTCGCGGTGTCGCCGCCGGGCACGGAGAAGGCGAGGGGGAAGTTGGACGCGGCGTAGACGGCCACGACACCCAGCGGGATCTTGTAGCGGCGCAGGTCGGGGCAGGGCGGCGTCGCGTCCGGGTCGGTGTGGTCGATGGTGATGCCCAGGTACGCGCCGTCCTCGATCTCCTCGGCGAAGGCGCGCAGCTGGGCCTGCGTACGGGCCAGCTCCCCGGTCAGCCGGGGCCGCCCGAGGGCGGTCTCCGCGTCCGCCGTGGTGATGATCTCCTCGCTCGCCGCCCCCAGTTGGTCCGCGGCGGCACGCAGGAGGGCGGCGCGCACGTCGCGGTCGGCGAGGGGCTCACGGGATGCGTGGGCCGCCCGTACAGCCGCGTCGACGTCGGCGGCCGTCGCCTCCGCGCCGACCTGTTCGCGCTGCTTTCCGGTCCGGGGGTCGACGCTCCACACTGGTGTTGCTGTCACCGCGATTCCTCCTGCCGCGTGCTTGTCTCCGCAGAGCCGTCGTTCGATATGCTGAACGCCGTCTCTGTCGGTGAATCACTGCCGGGGACTTTATGAGCGCCGTCACGGAGGGGTCAAGGACGATGTCAGCTGGCGAGACGGGAGCTTCGCAGGTCAAGTCCGCTGTGCGCACGGTGGAGCTGCTGGAGTTCTTCGCGGGACGTCCCGGGATGCACTCCCTCGCCGCCGTCCAGGAGTCCGTGGGCTACCCCAAGTCAAGCCTCTACATGCTGCTGCGCACCCTCGTCGACCTGGGCTGGGTCGAGACCGATGCCACCGGCACACGGTACGGCATCGGCGTACGGGCACTGCTGGTCGGCACGTCCTACATCGACGGCGACGAGGCGGTCGCCGCCGCCAGGCCGACTCTCGACAGGCTCTCCGACGACACGACCGAGACCATCCACCTCGCACGGCTCGACGGCACGAACGTCGTCTACCTCGCCACCCGCCAGTCGCAGCACTACCTGCGCCCCTTCACCCGCGTCGGACGCCGCCTGCCGGCGCACTCCACCTCGCTGGGCAAGGCGCTGCTGGCCACGTACGACGACGAGCAGGTGCGCAAGATGCTCCCCGAGACTCTGCCCGCCCTGACCGACCACACCCTCACCGACCGCGAGAAGCTGATCGAGGAGCTGGCGCTGGTACGGGAGCAGGGCTACGCGGTCGACCGTGAGGAGAACACGCTGGGGCTGCGCTGCTTCGGCGTCGCCATCCCCTACCGCACGCCCGCACGGGACGCCATCAGCTGCTCGGTGCCGGTCGCCAGGCTGACCCCCGCGCACGAGCAGCTGATCAAGGACGCGCTCTTCGACGCCCGCGACCGGCTCACGCTGGCCACCCGACGGCTCTGAGGGCGCGCGGGCGGGGCGCGGGGACGGCAATGGGAGTGCCGGGCGTCGCGACGGGGCAGACCCTGCCGGGAGGGGCGGGGCACCAGCGTCGCCTCGTGGCTTCTCCCCCTCCGGCGGAGGGGGATTCCCACGGCTCGCTCCGTTGAGGGTTTCCGCTTCGTGACCGACTGCCCGTCCGGGAGGACTCACGATGACTGAACTGCTGCACATCACGGAGCGGTCCGTATGGGAGGCCGCCCGCGCGTCCGGTACGTACGAGATGTCCACACGCGGGCAGACCCTGCGGGAGGTGGGCTTCATTCACTGCTCCCTGCGGCACCAACTCCCGCAGGTGGCGGAGCTGCTGTACAGCGACACCGATCCGGACCGCCTCGTGGTGCTCGTCATCGACAGCGAACGGATCTCCTCACCCCTGCGGTACGAGCCGCCGTTCCCGGGGGCCGGGGAGGAATTCCCCCACATCTACGGCCCGTTGCCGGTGAGCGCCGTGATCGCCGAGGAGGCGTGGAGCGGCGGCACCCCCGGCACGGTGCCGTAGGGCCCGGACGGGACGCTCGGGACGGACGGGACGGACGGGACACTCGGGCCGTTCCGCTCAGGACGGGGCGGCCCCCGGCCTGCGCAACGGCACCGCGCACCGGTCGGAGAAGCCCTGGCCGACGAGGCCGAGCGCGGCGTTGATGCGGGAGCGGTGGTTCTCGACGGCCACGATCGCCGTCAGCTCGACGAACGCCCGCTCCCCCAGCCTGCCGGTCAGCGCCGCCACCATCCCGTCCGTGACGGTCGGCTCGGTCTCGGTCATCGCCTCGGCGAACTCCATGACGAGCAGCTCCAGTTCGCCGAAGCGCTCCCGGTGGTCCCGCCACTGCGGGACGTACTGCACCTTCTCCATCGGCATGCCCAGGTCCTCGGCCAGCCAGTGCCCGAAGTCCACACACCATGAGCAGCCGATACGGGCCGCCGAGACCATCTCGGCGAGGTGCTTGAGGGCGGGGTCCAGGTCGCGCCACTTCGCGACGCGCTGCTCGTAGCCGGCCACGGCGCGCAGCACCCGGGGGTTGTGTCCGGCGGCCAGGAGCGGGTCGAGGACCTTGCCGTACTTTCGTCGGGAGTACCACTCGGCGAGGCGCAGGACGACGGTGCGCGGCGGATCGAGCGAGATGCGGGCCATGGCGGGGCTCCTTCGCAGCGTGCGTACGGACGTGTCCGTGCCGGGTTTTCCGGCCGGCATCAACAACGACGGGACGCACCGCCGCGATGTGACATACGAGGCCGGGCCGGCCCGAAGGACCGCCCGAAGAGAGCCCGGGGAAGTAACCGCCGGGGAAGGAATCAGCCGGGCGGGCGGCTGCCGAGCACCCGCAGGCCCTCCCGCACCGCCGCGAGGTCGCTGTCGGAGGCCAGTCCCGCGTGGTACAGCCGCAGCTCGTCGGCGCCCAGCTCGCGGGCGTGCCCGGCGTCGGTGGCCAGAGTCCGCGGGGAGCCGCCCATGCCCCGGACGACTGGCAGGTTCGCCGCGACGGTGAACGGGCCGGGACGGCGGTCGGTGCGACGGCTGAACGGGCCGAGCACATCGGCGCGTTCAGCCGTTCCTCCCGCGCAGGAGAGCACCACTCCGTCGGCGTCCTCGACGGCCTCGGACGGGTCCGCGCCCGCGTTGGCGCCCACGCGGTGAGGTGCCGGATCGGCGTGCAGCAGCACCCGGAAACCCCTGGCTGCGCCGGCGGCCGCACCGCTTCCGGTGCCGGTCCCGCCGGCGTCCTGCCCGTTCCGGGCCGCCTCCGCGCGTACGGCCGCCACGGCCTCCCGGCGCAGCCGGCGCGCCGCTGACCCGCGCCAGGCCGCGAACACTCCGGCCGTCTCCTCCCCCAGCAGCCCGCACACCTCCTCCCACTCGGCGTCCCGCCCCGGGGCGCCGCCCGGCGCCCCCGCAGAGCCTGTGAGCGTCCCGCCGCTCCACACCGGCCGCATGGCCCGCCGCACCGTTTCCCGCAGCTCCTGCGGATCGGCGCCGAGCGTGGCGTAGCCGTCCTCGCAGGTCTCGCAGAAGCACAGCGACATCAGATACCCGGCCGCGCCGCCGAGCGGTACGCCGGCGGTCTTGTCGTGCGCGTGCAGATGCGCGAAGCCGTACCAGCCGCAGGACTCCAGTTCGGTGCCGCGCGTGTACGGGCGCACCGCCGCCTCGGCCGCGAGGGTGACCGCGTACTCGCGCACCTGCGGGCGGGCGATGCAGGGCGCCCAGGGGTAGCGGTCGCCGTGGGCGTTGCGGACGGTGACGTGCCCGAAGTCCTCACCCAGGCGGGAGTTGTGGGCCAGGACCACCCACGAGTGCACTTCCAGGCCCGCCGCGCTCAGCGCGCCTGCCGCCTCGGCGTAGGGGCCTCCGGGGTCGTCGCTGGTCACCCAGCGCTGCTCGTAGGGGCGCAGTTCACGCCCGCTCCAGCGCAGCGGGTCGGGCGGATAGAGCACGGCGGAGTGCTGCGCGGTCACGATGCGGTGGCGCGGATGGCGGGGGGTCAGGGCGCGGGTGGAGTGGTAGGCGGAGGCGAGGGTGACCTGCTGGATGCCGAGGTCCGCCAGACGGCGCGGGGCGTCCGGGTCGCCGACGACGTCCCAGGGGTAGACGAACGCGGAGGCGCGCATCACTCGCCGCCCCCGCCGGGGCCGTCCTCGCCGGGCCCACCCTCGCCTGCGCCCCCTCCGTCGCTCACCAACGCCAGTCCCCGCTCGATCAGTTCGGCCAGCCGATCCACGTGCGCCGGTGCGGGCTCGGTCAGCGGCGGACGCACCTCGCCCACATCCGTACCCCGCAGCCGTACACCTGCCTTGACGAGCGAGACGGCGTATCCCCGGCCCTGGTCGCGCAGTTCGACCAGGGGGTGGAAGAAACCGTCGAGCAGCAGGCGCACCGTCGCGTCGTCCCCGGTGGTCAGGGCGCGGTGGAAGGCGAGGGCGACCTCGGGGGCGAAGCAGAAGACCGCGGAGGAGTACAGGGTCACGCCCAGGGCCCGGTAGGCGAGGCCGGTCTGCTCGGCGGTGGGCAGCCCGTTGAAGTAGCGGAAGGAGGCGGCCGTTTCGCCGGGTAGCCCGGTGCGCACGGCGCTGATGATGCGCTGCATCAGGTCCAGGTCTCCGTGGCCGTCCTTCAGGCCGGCGATGCCCGGGGTGGCGGCGAGCCGGGTGACGGTGTCCGGGGTGAGGACGGCGTTGTCGCGCTGGTAGACGACGACTTCGAGGCGGGTGGCCCGGGCCAGCGCGGTGTAGTGCCGCAGCAGGCCGTCCTGCGAGGGGACGACCAGATACGGCGGCATCGCCAGCAGTCCGTCCGCTCCCGCCTCCTCGGCGAGCTGAGCGAACTGGCGGGCGAGCGCCGTGCCGTAGCCCGCGCCGGCGACGACCGGCACCCGGCCGTCCGCCTCCTCCACCGCCGCGGCCACGCACTCGCGGAACTCACCGGGCGTCAGCGCGTGGAACTCCCCCGTTCCGCAGCAGGCGAAGACCGCGCCGGCACCCGCCTCGATGCCCTGGCGCACGTGCGTACGGAAGACGTCGAGGTCGAGTGCGCCGTCCGGCCCGAAGGCGGTGACGGGGAAGAAGAGCAGGCCGCCGAGGCGTGCGGCGAGCGGGCGCGCCCCCGCCCCCGGTAGCGGTGCGGACGGAGAGGGAGAGGTCGGTGAGGTCATGTCGCTCCCTGGTCCGGGCAGGTACGGGACCGGGACGGGCGCGGGGTGCGCCGCGGGGCGCGCCCCGCTCGGCGTGCGCTTCCGCAGCCCGGCTACTCGGACACGTTTCTGATCTGCGTCTATATTTCTGAACATCGGCACCGTAAGTCAGCCCGCCCGCGCCGGTCAAGCGCGGCAGCCGCCGCCGGAGCACCGGAGAGCACCCATTCCGGCGCCCGCGGCGGCACTTGACGCCGCGGGCGGCACCTCCCAAGCTTGTCCCCATATATGAATCATGTCTATGTGGACGGAGACTCGCCGATGCCCGCCCCCCGCACGGTCCTGCTCACCGGCG
The DNA here is from genome assembly GCF_000424965.1 of Streptomyces sp. TAA204. NCBI lineage: Bacteria > Bacillati > Actinomycetota > Actinomycetes > Kitasatosporales > Streptomycetaceae > Streptomyces > Streptomyces sp. TAA204. The sequence goes on along the minus strand of NZ_AUKW01000005.1, from coordinate 368,504 downwards.
CCGCCGGCGGCCTCGGCACCCTGATGCGCCGACTGCTCCCGCAGTACGGATACGCGCTGCGCCTGCTCGACCTGCGCCCCGTCGAGGGCGAAGCGGACGCCGTCACGGCCGACCTCACCGACGCCGCCGCGCTGCGCGAGGCGGTACGGGGCGTCGACGCGATCATCCATCTCGCGGGCATCTCGCTGGAAGCCCCGTTCGAGAAGATCCTGCACTCCAACATCGAAGGCACCCACCGGCTCTACGAGGCCGCCCGGGAGGAGGGCGTACGCCGCGTGGTCTTCGCCTCCTCCAACCACGCGGTCGGTTTCACGCCCGTCCCCCCACCCGGCGCACCGCCCGTCCCCGTCGGGACACCGCACCGCCCCGACACCTTCTACGGGCTGTCCAAGTCCTTCGGCGAGGACCTCGCCCAGCTCTACTGGGACCTGCACGGCATCGAGACCGTCTCCGTGCGCATCGGCTCCTGCTTCCCCCGGCCGACCACCGTGCGGATGCTGTCCATCTGGCTCAGCCCCGCCGACGGCGCCCGCCTCGTCCACGCCGCACTGACCGCAGAGGACGTGCGGCACACGGTCGTCTACGGCTCCTCGGCCAACACCCGCCTGTGGTGGGACCTGGCCCCCGCCCGCGCGCTCGGCTACGAGCCGCAGGACGACTCGGAGCCCTACGCGCCCCAACTCATCGCAGAACAGGGGGAACTGGACCCCCGTGAGCCCGATCAGGCCCATATCGGCGGGCAGTTCTGCACGCAGCCGCCCATCTGGCCGCACTGAAAGGCACGTCAACGGGCATGATGGACCCCGGACCGATCACAGGGATCGCTCAATCACGGGGAGGGGCCCGCCACCATGTACTTCTTCGCAGACACCGACCCGGAGTCGGCCTTCTCCAGCCTCATGGAGTCGGGGCTGCTCAGCTGGGTGCTCCTGGGACTGGTCGCGGGCACCATCGCCAAGGTGCTGCTCCCGGGGCGCGACCCGGGCGGCCTGCTGGGCACCATCCTCATAGGCATCGCCGGCGCCTTCATCGGCGGATGGCTGTCCTCGACGTTCCTGGACAGCTCGGTGGAGCGTGACTTCGTGGACCCGAAGATGTGGATCTCGGCCATCGCGGGTTCGCTGGTGCTGCTGATCGCCTACCGGATCTTCTTCGGCCACTCGCGCGAGAAGCGGCGCTGAACCGGCCCCGCGCGGGCGTCCGGCCCCTGCGGACGGGCCTGCGGCCGGTCCGTCCGCGGACGGACCGGCCGGCGCGGACAGCACGCCTCACCGGCGGCAGCCCGCGCGCTCCAGGGCGCACTGTGCGAGGGAGCGGGCCGCGGCCACCGGGTCGGCGACGACGCCCAGCCCGCAGAGGACCGTCGCCCCCTCGTGCAGCAGCAGGAGTTCGCCGGCGAGGCGGTCCGCGTCGTCCGCTCCGGCCTCGGCGCACAGCTCGCGCAGATGGCCGCGCAGCCACCGCTTCTGACCGGAGATCACCTCGCGTCCGGGATGCTGCGGGTCGGGGAGCTCCGCCGCCGCGTTGACGAAACCGCAGCCGCGCGGGGACTCCCGGCGCATCCACACGTCCAGCGCGTCGAAGGTGCCGATCAGCCGTTCGTACGCGCTCGCCGTGCCGTCCGCCGCCGTCTCTCCGGTCAGCCAGAGGCGCCAGCGCGCGTCGCGCTCGCGCAGATACGCCGCGACGAGCGCCTCCTTGGAGCCGAAGCGGTCGTAGAGCGTCTTCTTGGTGACGCCGGCCTCACCGGCGATCAGGTCGACGCCCACCGCGGTGATGCCGCGCTCGTAGAACAGCCGCGCCGCCGCGTCCAGGACCTTCCGCGCACCCGGGGTGAGCAGACCCTCCTGCGTCATCGCCGCTCCTCCTCCCCTTGCGTAAACCGATCGGTTTAGTTCACTGTAACGGCCAGTGGAGTAAACAGATCGGTTTACTCGCCGCGCGCAGCAGACCCGGAGGAGCCCCCAGTGCCGACCCTTCCCCCGCCGCTGATCGCGGCCGGCCTCGTCGTGATGTGGAGCTCCGGCTTCGTCGGCGCCGAGCTCGGCACCCGCCAGACCGGCGCCGGCACTCTTCTGACGTGGCGGTTCCTGGCCTCAGCCGCACTGCTGGGGAGCGTCGCTCTGCTGGTGCGGCGCCGCTCCTCCCGGCGGGGGAAACCTGTCGTGCGGACACCCGGCGGGTGGCGGCTTCCCCCGCGTGCGCTGCTGGAGCAGTCCGCCGTCGGACTGCTCTCCCAGGGCGTCTACCTCGGTGCGATCTACTGGGCCGTCGGCCTGGGCGTACCGGCCGGAACCGCCGCCCTGATCGCCGCGCTGCAGCCGCTCGCCGCCGGAGCCCTCGCGGGACGGCTGCTCGGTGAGACGGTCACCCGCGGCCAGTGGGCGGGGCTCCTGCTGGGGCTGGCGGGGGTCGTCCTGGTCGTGCGGGACGACCTCGCCTCGCCGTCCGCCGCGGCGCCGGCCGCGTACCTGCTCCCCTTCGCGGCGATGGCGGGCCTGCTGGCCGCCAGCTTCCTGGAGCGCAAGGCCCGCCACCGGGTCGCCGCGGCCGACGCGCTGCCCCTGCACTGCGCGGTCAGCGCCCTGCTCTTCACCGCCGTCGCGGCGCTGGCCGGGCGGGAGCATCTGCTGCCGCCCGCCACGGGGGCGTTCTGGCTGGCGGTGGCCTGGGTGGTGCTGCTCTCCACTGCCGGCGGCTACGGCTTCTACTGGCTGAGCGTGCGGCGCAGCGGAGTCACCCGCACCAGCGCGCTGATCTATCTGACACCGCCGACCACGATGGTGTGGGCGTACGCCATGTTCGGCGAACGGCCCGGCCCGCTCGCCCTGGTGGGCCTTGCCGTCGCCGTGCTGGGAGTGTCCTGGGCCGTACGCTCCCCCCGGCCCCGTACGGGCACCGCGCCGGGCGCGCCGCCCTCGGCAAAGGAACCGCAAAGCGGGGCCGCTCGTTACGACCGTCATGACGGCAATGACTCCTGGTTCGAACCTTCCGCTGACCGCGACACAGGTGGCTGTGGAAGTGACCGCTCCGACCCGGCTCGACGTGTCGGGACTCCTCCTCGGCGAGCAGGGAAAGGTGCGCTCCGACGACGACTTCGTCTTCTACAACCAGCCGGCCGCGCCGGGCGTCAAGCACAGCAGCGGTGCCGCTGACACGATCACCGTCGAGACGGGCTCGGTGCCGGCGGATGTGCACAAGATCGTGGTGACCGCGAGTCTCGACGCGCCGGGTGCCTCCTTCGCCGGTACGGAGCCGACCGCCACCGTCCGCGACGCGGCCACCGGAGGAGTCATCGCCACCTTCACACCCCCGCGGCTGGGCACCGAGACGGCGCTCGTCGTGGTCGAGGTCTACCGCCGCGGCAACGCCTGGAAGGTGCGCGCGGTGGGGCAGGGATACGCGAACGGGCTCGGCGGCATCGCGTCGGACTTCGGTGTCGACGTGCAGGAGCCCGCTGCACCGGCCGTCTCCCCCGCCCCTGCCTCCGCACCCCAGGCGCCCCCGTCTCCCCCGGCCGCGCCCCGGACAGCGCCGGCCGCCCCCCAGGCCGCACCGGCCCAGGCCGCTCCGGCGGCCGCATCCTCCGGCAAGATCAACCTCGACAAGGGCAGGGTCAGCCTCCAGAAGAACCAGACGGTCTCGCTCACCAAGGGCGGCGCCCCGGTCCTGACCGGCGTCAAGATGGGCCTCGGCTGGGAGCCGGCTTACCGTGCCGGACGCCGCGCCCAGGAGATCGACCTGGACGCCTCCGTCATCGCCTACGACGCCAACCGCAAGAAGGTGGACGCCTGCTACTTCGGCAAGCTCGTCATCCTCAACGGTGTCGTGCAGCACTCCGGTGACAACCTCACGGGTGAGGGCGGGGGCGACGACGAGGTCATCACCGTCCATCTCGGAGATCTCCCGCCGCAGGTCAGCGGTCTGGTCTTCACCGTCAACTCCTTCTCGGGGCAGAAGTTCACCGAGGTGGCCAAGGCCTACTGCCGCCTCATCGACGCCTCCACCGACCAGGAACTCGTCCGCTTCGACCTCAGCAACGCCGAGCCCCGCACGGGGGTGCTGATGTGCAAGCTCGTGCGCCAGTTCTCCGGCGAGTGGGACATGACGGCCCTGGGCGAGTACGTCGACTCCCGTACGGTCCGCGGCATGGTCAAACCGGGCGGCGCCGCGCTGTAGGGGCCACCGCCACGCGCCGCCCGGCACGGGAGGGGCGGCACGGGGCGGGGCGCGAACATCCCGTGCCGAGCTCCCGCAGCCATAGAGCGGCGATTCCCGGGTACCGCGGGTGGACGGCACCACGAAGCCGTGCGGCACGGGTACGCACCAGGGCCGAGGACGCGCGAGGACGTGCGCCCCCGGCCCCGCGTCCGGCACGCGGCTCGGCCACCACCCGCACAGGCACGGAAGCACGCAGAAGGAGGCGCTTCACATGGCCATCGCCACCGTGAACCCGGCCACGGGCGAGACCCTCAAGACATTCGACGCGCTGAACGTCGGCGAGATCGAGGAGCGGCTCATCAGGGCGGACCGCGCCTTCCGCACCTACCGCCTCACCGACTTCGCCGAGCGGGCCGGGCGCATGCACAGGGCGGCGGACCTGCTGGAGGCCGAGGCCGACAACATCGCCCGCACCATGACGACCGAGATGGGCAAGACGCTCGTCTCGGCCCGCGCCGAGACGGCCAAGTGCGTGAAGGCGATGCGCTGGTACGCCGAGCATGCGGAGGCGCAGCTCGCCGACGAACACCCCTCGCCGGCCGACGTCGAGGACTCCGGTGCGGCGCGCGCGTACGTGCGCTACCGCCCGCTGGGCCCCGTCCTGGCGGTCATGCCGTGGAACTTCCCGCTCTGGCAGGTCGTCCGCTTCGCCGCCCCCGCCCTCATGGCCGGAAACACGGCGCTGCTCAAGCACGCCTCCAACGTCCCCCAGACCGCGCTGTACATCGAGGAGCTCTTCCGCAGGGCCGGATTCCCCGAGGGCGTCTTCCAGACCCTGCTGGTCGGTTCCGACGCCATCGCGGACCTGCTGCGCGACGAGCGGATCGTGGCGGCCACCCTCACCGGGAGCGAGCCCGCGGGCCGCTCGGTCGCCTCGATCGCGGGTGACGAGATCAAGAAGACGGTGCTGGAGCTGGGCGGCAGCGACCCTTATCTGGTGATGCCCTCGGCCGACCTGGACAAGGCCGTTCGTACGGCCGTCACCGCGCGGGTGCAGAACGCCGGCCAGTCCTGCATCGCCGCCAAGCGCTTCATCGTGCACGCCGACGTCTTCGAGCGCTTCGCCTCCGGGTTCGTGGAGCGCATGGCCGCCCTGAAGGTCGGCGACCCCATGGCGGAGGGCACCGACGTGGGGCCGCTCTCCAGCGCGCAGGGCCGCTCCGACCTGGAGGAGCTGGTCGACGACGCCACCAGGCGCGGCGCCACGGCACTGTGCGGCGGCGGCCGCCCCGCGCACCTCCCGGAGGGCTGGTTCTACGAGCCGACGGTGCTCACGGGCATCACGGAGGAGATGAGGATTCACCGTGAGGAGGCCTTCGGTCCGGTCGCGTCCCTCTACCGTGCGACCGACCTGGAGGAGGCCGTGGAGATCGCCAACGACACCCCGTTCGGCCTCAGCTCCAACGCGTGGACGCGTGACGCCGCGGAGCAGGAGGTGCTGACCCGCGATCTGCAGGCCGGCGGTGTCTTCTTCAACGGCATGACGGCTTCGCACCCCGGCCTTCCCTTCGGCGGTGTCAAGCGGTCCGGGTACGGGCGTGAGCTGGCCGGGCACGGAATCCGCGAGTTCTGCAACGCCACCACGGTGTGGTTCGGCCCGGAGGGGTGAGCGAGGCCCGTCGGGGGACCGCGGTCCCCCGACGGGCCTCTGTCTCTGCCTCTGTCTCTGTCTCTGCTCACGCAAGGACGCGGGAGCGAGCGCGGGACGTCCCGCTCAGCACGCCCCGTCACGGGGAGCGGGGTTGCCCAGCTTGAACAGAGGCCGCAGCTTCAGCCCGGCGAAGGTGCCGAGCATCGCGGCGGCGCCCCAGATCCAGCCGTGAAGACTGCCGGAGGCGATTCCGGCCAGGTATGCGCCGATGTTGCAGCCGCCGGCGATGCGGGCGCCGACCCCCATCAGGACACCGCCGAGGACGGCTCCCAGGGCACGGCGCCAGGGGACTTGGCGGTGCAGCTTCCACACGCCTCCCGCCGCGGCGGCCAGCGCGGCGCCGATCATGATGCCGATGTCGGTGAGGGTGGTCTTGTCCGCCAGCACGGGACCGGCGAGCTGCGACGCGTTGTCCTGCTGCCAGTACGCCCACGTCTCCGGCGAGCCGCCCAGCGCACCGACCAGTTCCGAACCCCACAGGGCGAAGGCACTCGTGACGCCCCAGGCCCCGCCCGAGACCAGCAGCACGAGCCCGCCCAGCACGGCGAGCGCGACCGCCCCGGCAGCCAGTGGCCATGAGCCGCGCACCGTACGGGCGAGCGCGCTCCCGGCCGACGGCGGCGGGGAGACCGGCGGCGGGTTGCGGCGCGCCTGTACGCGGCGGGTGACGAGCACCACCAGCCCGAGCAGCGCGAGGGTCACCGCAAGCGACCCCGGCCAGCCCAGCCCGTCGGCGAAGACGACCGGTTCGAGGGCCGGCAGGTCGCGCCAGAGCCCGAACTGCCAGGCGGCGAGCGTGGAACCCGCGACGAAGCCCCCCAGCGTGAGCACGATCGTGCTCTGACCGGAGCCGACCGCGAAGAGCGTGCCGGAGGCGCACGCGCCGCCGATCTGCATGCCGAGGGCGAAGAGGAACGCGCCGACGAGGAGTCCGACGCCGAGCGGGGCGCTGCTGGGCGCGGGCGCCGTACCGAACAGTCCGGTGCCGGTGCCGATGATCAGGGCGAACAGGGTCGCCGTGGTGCCCAGCAGCAGGGCGTGCGCGCGCAGTCCTGTTCCGTTGCCGACGGCCACCAGTTGGCGCCAGGCGGAGGTGAAGCCGAACCGCGAGTGGAAGAGCCCCACACCCAGGCCCGCTCCGAGCAGGAGCAGCACGCCGGGCTTGGTGCCGTGCACCGCCCACACGTAGGCGGTGAGCGCGGCGCCGAGCAGCCCGGCGACGACGAGCGGTGCGCGGCGCACCGGCGGGGCGGGGGCGGCTTCCGGGGCGGGCACACGGGTGGGCGAGGGCTGGGGCCGGGTGAGCCTGGAGATCGGACGGGCGGGCCGGGGAGGCGCCCCGGAGGGCGGTGCTGTGGTCACGTGGGGACTCCGCAGAGGTATGAGGAGCGGCAAGGGTTCACGGGCGGGGATCACCGGCGGTTCACCGGCAGGGTTCACCGGCGGGGTTCACCGGCGGGGCCCGGCCGCATCGGGCACCGGGGCACGGCCGCACGGGTGCGTCCTGCCGCCCCCTGCCGGCCGTGTCGGATCCGGGCCGCCCTTCGGAAGCCGGGAGGCGCCCCGGCGTACGTCCCGCCCGTACGCCCGGGAGCAGCCCGGGACCATGCGGGGGAACAGGCGGAGGGAGGACGCGCGAGGAGCCGGGCGGAAGGGCGGCGCGAGGGAGTCAGCGCGGACAGAGCGCGTCGTCGACGCTCCACGCCGTGGCCGCGAAGAGTGCGAGTGCCAGTTGGCGCGCGGTACCGGACATGAACGGCACAGTAGTTCAAGCCATCCACATGACGGAAAACCGTCCCGGAATCCGAGACAGCCGTCCAGGACGTCCGCCGCGGTCCCCGGCGGTAGGGTCTCCACCGCCGCACAGAGACACGATCACGCCCGCGCCGCCGCACCGCCGCACCGCACCGCCGTCCCGTCCCGTCCCGTCCCGCCCGACCGGAGGTCACCCCTTCATGGCCGTACGCACCGAGAAGCAGGGCCCGGTCACCACGGTCGTCCTCTCCCGCCCCGACGCGCGCAACGCCGTCGACGGCGAGACCGCCACCGCCCTCGCCGACGCCTTCCGCGACTTCGAGAGCGACCCCGGGGCGCTGGCCGCGGTCCTGTGGGGAGAGGGCGGCACCTTCTGCGCGGGCGCCGACCTCAAGGCCATCGGCACCGACCGTGCCAACCGCGTGGCTCCCGGTGGAGACGGCCCGATGGGCCCCACCCGGATGCGCCTGTCCAAGCCGGTCATCGCCGCGGTCAGCGGCCACGCCGTCGCCGGGGGGCTGGAGCTCGCGCTGTGGTGCGATCTGCGGGTGGCCGAGGAGGACGCGGTCTTCGGCGTCTTCTGCCGGCGCTGGGGCGTCCCCCTGATCGACGGCGGAACGGTACGCCTCCCCCGCCTCATCGGCACCGGCCGCGCCCTCGACATGATCCTCACAGGCCGTCCGGTCCCCGCTGCCGAGGCGTACGACATGGGACTCGCCAACCGGCTCGTGCCGCCCGGCGGCTCCCGCGGCGCGGCCGAGGAACTCGCCGCCGGACTGGCCCGCTTCCCCCAGACCTGTCTGCGCGGTGACCTGGCCTCCGTGCACGAGCAGGAGGGGCTGCCCGAGGAGGAGGCCCTGGCACGCGAACTGCGCCACGGCCGGGTCTCGCTGGCGGAGGCGTCCGAGGGCGCGGCCCGGTTCGCCGCGGGCTCGGGCAGGCACGGGGACTTCGATGCGCACTGACGGGCGCGGCACGCCAGGGCCACTCCGGCGAACTGCGCCGGGCCCGGCGCGGTTCGCCGCGTGCCGGCGCCCGCGCTCAGCCGGCCGGTGGGTGCGCCGTCCGGCCCGTCTCAGTCCATCCGGCTGCGTGCTTTGAAGGCCGCCTTGCGGGCATCCTTCGCCGTCTGCCTGTCGGGGTGCACGCGCCCCATCGCCTCCAGTACGTCGCCGGTCGCCGGGTGGGCCACCTTCCATGCCTTGTCGAAGAATCCGGCGTGCTGGTCGACGAGTCCCTGTACGAGTCCCCGGAGTTCGGCCGCCTCACCCGCCGTGGCGAGCTGCGCCGCGATCGTGTCGACGGTCAGCCAGAAGACCATCTCCTCGTCCGGCTGCGGGACGTCCTGCGCCCCGTGCTCGACGAGCCAGACCCGCGCCAGGCCGCCGAGCTGGCGGTCCTCCAGCACGTCGCGCAGGGCCGGTTCGGCGTCCTGTCCGATGAGGGAGAGGGCCTGCTGACAGGAGAGACGGCGGGCCGGGGCGTTCTCGTCCGTCCCGCGTGCCGCCGCGAGCAGTTCGCGTGCCGCGTCCAGGGGCGTACGTGCGGCGAGCCACAGCCCGATCTCCGCCTGCGCGTTCTCCTCGGTGAAGGAGGGAAGCGCATCGAGCAGCTTCACCGCGTCCGCTCCCACGAGGTCACCGACCGCGGGGGCCTCGACACCGGCCTCGCGCAGGCGTTCCCGCACGCCGTGGAGGCCCAGCGGGGTCAGCCGCACCATGCCGTAGCGGGAGACGTCCTCGTCGTCCAGCTGCTCGGGGAGTTCGGCGTCCTCGTCCGTCTCCTCGGTCAACGCCTCGTCGACCGGGCGGTATTCGACGAGTCCGGTCGGGGCGAGCATGCGGAACTGCTCGTCGAGCTTCATCATCGCCGCCGACACCTCTTCGAGGACCGCGTCGGTGGGCTCCTCCATGTCGTCGGGGACGATCATCGAGGCGGCCAGCACCGGCAGCGGCACCATGGCACCGGCGGAGACGGCCTGATCGGTGGCCGTGAGGACGTAGAGGTTGGCCAGGGCGCCGTCGAGGAAGTCGACCTCCTCCTCCGGGTTCCAGTCCAGCGCGTCGAGGTCGATGGCGGCCGGGTCGATCTCCCCGTCCTCACCCGTGACTCCGTCGAGGTCGCCGACGAGATCCTCGAAGCTGGGGGTGGCGGCGTCGGCGAGGACGCTCTCCAGCCCCTCCTGCCAGATCTCCAGCACGTCGCCGGGGCCGCCCTCGCCGCGGAGTTGGGCCAGTTCCGGTCCGGGACGGGCGGTGCCCACCGGCTCGTCCGTCAGGGACAGTGCGGCGTCCGGATCCTCCTCGTCCTCCTCGACCTCCAACATGCCGGTGTCGACGGCCAGATGCCATGCCTGCGAGACATGTACCGGCCCGTCCTCGTCCGCGGAGAGTTCCAGGTGCGCGACCGCCTCCTTGAGCTGCTCGACGAGCAGTTCACCGCCTGCGCCGACCGGTACCCCGGCCGCCGCGCCCGGCCCGGCCGTGCCCTCGCCCGTGGCGCCCGGATCTCCCCCGGCCCAGGTCGCCAGCCGGACGGCCCGGGCGAAGAGCGGTGCGGCGAGCGCGTCCCGTGCCAGCTCGGCTTCGGAAGGCAGCCGCACGGGCGGCACGGCTCGGTGGTCGTCACCGGTCATCAGCGCGTTCATCTCCTACGGGGTACGTGCGTTGCCGAAAGCTGCGGCCCCCAGAGTAGACGGGATGCGCCCCCCGCTGCCCGCAGCGCGCGCCCGCGGGACCGTGTCCGTCCGTCACCGCGCGGAAGCGCCGCGTGTCACCGGACGGCGGACGGGCCGCAGTTGTGTCGCGCTTGTGCGAAGCGGCCCGTCATCTCCTTGACAACTGGGGTTTCCGGGCCAGACTTTACGCGCGTAGAGAATGGCCGGACCGTGACTCACACCCGGACCACCGCCCGCCACCCCCCACCGGAGGCACCGTTGTCGTCCCGTCTCGCCCGCACCTCGGCGCTCACCGTCGCGGCGCTGTGCTCCACACTGCTCGTGCTGCCCGCGTCCTCAGCCGCAGAGAAGCCGGCCAAGGCGCCGCGGCTGCACGACATCCAGGGCAGCACCCGGATATCCCCCTACGCGGGCGAGCACGTCACCGATGTGCCCGGCGTCGTCACCGCCGTTCGCGGCTTCGGCAAGGCGCGCGGCTTCTGGATGCAGGACCCGGAGCCGGACCGCGACCCGGCCACCAGCGAGGGCGTCTTCGTCTTCACCGGCGAGGAGACCCCCGGTGTGAAGACCGGCGACCGCGTGCGCGTCTCCGGTGACGTCACCGAGTACTACCCCGGCGGCGAAGGAGCCGGCGGCCAGTCCGTCACCCAACTGACCGGCGCGGAGTGGACGGTGGGGGCCCGGGGCGAGCGTCTGCCCCGGGCCGTACGCATCGACGCCGAGCGCGTCCCCGGCACCTACGCGCCCCGGGCGGAGGGCGGCGGGAACATCGAGCCGCTGCCGCTGCGCCCCGACGAGTACGCCCTCGACCTCTACGAGTCGCTGGAGGGCATGCGCACCGAACTGCGGAACGCTCCGGTGACGGGGCCGACGACGCAGTACGACGAACTGTGGGTCACCGCCGACCCCGAGCAGAATCCCACCCCCCGCGGCGGCACCCTCTACGGCGGATACGACCAGCAGAACGGCGCCCGCCTCAAGGTCAGTTCACTGCTCCCCCTCGACGAGCACCCCTTCCCGCAGGCGAACGTCGGGGACGCGCTGCGCGGCAGGACGGCCGGGCCGCTCGACTACGACAACTTCGGCGGCTACACCGTACGGGCCACCACGATGGGCGAGTTGAAGGACAACAAGCTCAAGCGCGAGAAGACCCGCAAGCAGCACAAGGGCCAGCTCTCCGTCGCCACCTACAACGTGGAGAACCTCTCGCCCGAGTCCGAACCGGAGAAGTTCACCCGCCTCGCCGGCGCGCTGGTGAAGAACCTCGCCTCCCCCGACATAGTCGCCGTGGAAGAGGTGCAGGACAACACCGGACCCGAGGACGACGGCACAGTCGCCGCCGACAAGACCCTCGACCGGCTGACCGCCGCCATCGAGGAGGCGGGCGGCCCGGCCTACGAGTGGCGGCAGATCAGCCCCGAGGACAAGGCCGACGGCGGGCAGCCCGGCGGCAACATCCGCGTCGCCTTCCTCTACGACCCGGAGCGGGTCTCCTTCACCGACCGCGAGGGCGGTGACGCGACCACCGCGGTGGAGGTGAAGGACGCCGACGGCACGCCGCAGCTGTCCGCCAACCCGGGCCGTATCGAGCCGGAGGACGCGGCGTGGGAGGCGAGCCGCAAGTCGCTCGCCGGGGAGTTCACCTTCCGGGGGCGCCAGGTCTTCGTCGTGGCCAACCACTTCAGCTCGAAGGGCGGGGGCGACCTGGAGGGCGACCAGCCGCTGGAGGGCCGCATCCAGCCGCCCGTACGGTACTCCGAGCCGCAGCGCGTCGAGCAGGCGAAGCTGGTCAACTCCTTCGTCAGGGACGTGCAGTCCGTCGACCCGGACGCGGCCGTCATAGCGGCCGGCGACCTCAACGACTTCCCCTTCTCCCCCAGCCTCGACGCGATGCGCGCCGGCGGCGCCCTCACCAGCCCGATGGAGCAGCTGCCCGAGGACGAGCACTACGGCTACGTCTTCAACGGCAACTCGCAGGTGCTCGACCACGCCCTGACCAGCCCGGGCGCGGGCCCCGTGGAGTACGACATCGTGCACATCAACGCCGAGTTCCACGACCAGGCCAGCGACCACGACCCGTCGGTGCTGCGTCTGCGGCCCTGACGCGGGGAAGCGCGGGGAAGCGCGGGGAAGCGCGCGAAAGGCCGCACACGGACCCGCCGGCGGGCGCCCTTGAGGGAAGGCGCCCGCCGGCGCTCGACGCGTGACCTGCTTCCCGGCCGTATCGTTGGAGAAGCGGCTGCTCCGCACGGCGCGCCGGGGAGGGAGCGGCACGATGACCGTCGAGCTGACCGACAGGACCGAGATGGCCGACAGCAGCGAACTCAGCCTGGACGAACTGTTCGAGCTGCTGGAGCGCATGCCCGTCCCCGAAGGCTACAAGGCCGAAGTCGTGGAGGGTACGGTCCATGTGTCGCCGCAGTGGGACGCTCACTGGGAGATCATCCGCAGAATCGTCCGCGCCCTCGAGGACAGATTCGGTATGGGCGTGAAGGTCAATTCGGACGTACGTATCGACTTCCCCGGCCACAAGAACGGTTTCGCGCCCGACGTGGCGAAGCTCGCCGACGGAGCACGGCCGAACGAACAGGGCCGCTGGCGCTACGAGGACATCGAGTTCATCGCCGAAGTCATCTCGAAAGGCACAGGGGCGAATGACTACGGTCCGAAACTGCGGGCGTACGCGGCCGCAGGAGTACCCGTCTACCTGATCGCCGACCCCTACGTGGGCCGCTGTCACCTCTACACCCAGCCGAAGGACCCGGCGGACTACGCGAGTGAACTGACCGTCGACTTCGGCAGCCCCGTCGACCTCACCACCACACTGCTCGGCATGACACTGGCTACCACGGACTTCCCGCGTGAGGAGCGGACGGGCCGCTGACGCCGGATTCCGGGGTCCGCGGGCCCGGTTCGGGCCCCGGCTGCGCCGCGTCCTCCCGCTCTCCGGCCCCTTCGGCCTCGCCGTCCCCCATGAGGTCCCGCACGAGCAGCGCCGCACCCGCGACCGCACCCGGCATCAGCACCACGGCCACGAACGGGACGAGGAACGCCAGCACCAGCGGCACGCCGAAGCCGAGCGCCAACGCCCTGTGCCTGCGCAGGATGCGCAGCCTCTCGCGTACGGGGATGCCGCGCCGCTGCATGGCGACCGACGACAGTTCCAGCGTGAGGAAGAATCCGGCGACGCAGAAGCTGAGCGCGGGGATGAACGTCTGCCCGAGGACGGGCAGGAACCCCAGGAAGAACAGCGGCACGGTCAGCAGCAGCATGCGCCACAGCACGAACAGGCTGTCGCACAGGGAGATCCACAGCTCCAACGGCAGCGGCCGGTCCGGGCCCTCGGGGCAGTGCCCCTCGGACTCCTCGACCTGCTCGGAGAGTTTCTCGTAGAAGGGGTCGCCCACCAGCAGCGTGACGGCGGTGAAGGTGACCACGGAGACGAACAGTCCGGCGAGCCAGAGCAGCACCGCGAAGACGGTGCGCAGGGCGTTCCGCCACAGCTCGTCCCAGTCGTCGGCGAAGGGCGTGGCCCAGGCCGCGGCGTCGTCGGTGAGGAACGCGAGCGCGGTGAGCGCCGCCGCGTACAGCACGAAGGTCACCAGGGCGGGCAGCATCCCGAAACCGAACCAGCGCCCGTGGCCTGCGGCCCATCGCTGGCCACGCGCCAAGTACCGTGCTCCCGCCGTAAGATCACGCATGCCCGTAAGCCTATGGCCTACGGGCATGCGAACGGCAATCGGCTCCCGCGCAGCGTCAGTTGTTGCTGTGCAGCGCCTCGTTCAGACCGCCCCACGAGCCGGTGCGCTGCAGGATCTCGACCGAGCCGGTGGTCGAATTGCGGCGGAAGAGGAGGTTGTCGGCCCCGGACAGCTCCATTGCCTTGACGATCTTCCCGTCGGGCAGCGCGACCCGCGTGCCGGCTGTCACGTACAGGCCCGCCTCGACGATGCAGTCGTCGCCCAGCGAGATGCCGATACCGGCCTCGGCGCCCAGCAGGCAGCGCTCGCCGATGGAGATCCGCTGCTTGCCGCCGCCCGAGAGGGTGCCCATGATCGAGGCGCCGCCGCCGATGTCGGAGCCGTCGCCGACGACGACTCCGGCGCTGATGCGGCCCTCCACCATGGAGGTGCCGAGGGTGCCCGCGTTGAAGTTCACGAAGCCCTCGTGCATGACGGTGGTGCCCTCCGCCAGGTGCGCTCCGAGGCGGGCGCGGTCGGCGTCTGCGATGCGTACGCCCTTCGGCGCGACGTAGTCCGTCATGCGGGGGAACTTGTCGACGCTGGTGACGCTCAGGTGCCTGCCCGCGGCGCGGGCGGCGAGCCGCACCTGCTCCAGCCGGTCGACGGCGACGGGACCGAGGCTGGTCCAGGCGACGTTGGCCAGCAGCCCGAACAGGCCGTCCAGGTTCTGTCCGTGCGGCTGGACGAGCCGGTGGCTGAGCAGGTGCAGCCGCAGGTACGCGTCGTGGGCGTCCAGCGGCTTGTCCTCCAGGGAACCGATGACCGTCCGCACCGCCACGGTCTCGACCCCGCGCACCGGGTCGGCCCCGAGCGCCTGGGGCGCGGCCTCCCCGAGGGCCTCGGCTGCGCGCTCCGGGCTCAGGCGCTCGCTCCCGGCGGGCGCGCCGGGCTCGGCGACGAGCTCGGGCGCGGGGAACCAGGTGTCCAGAACGGTGCCCGCGCCGGAGCCGTCCGGGCCCGCGAGAGTGACGGTGGCGAGTCCGGTGGCGACGGCGCCGGTGGTACGGGTGGTGGTGGCTGCTTGGGTCATGTATCGCACGCTATCCGCCACGGTCGGGCGAGGGCCAACCGGTCCCACCAGGCGGAGGGCGCTCGACTCCTCCTCTGCCGAGGTGATCCCGCACCCGCGCTCACGGCTCGCCCGTGACGCGGGCGAGCGCCGCCCGTACCGCTCCGCGGTCGAACGGGCGGTCGGTGAGCAGGAGCTGGAGCAGCAGACCGTCGATGAGGGCCACCAGGACGCGCGCGGTGGCCGGGTCGGAGGTGTGCCGGGCGAGTACTCGGGTCATCTCGTCGAGCCAGGCGGCGGCGACCGGCTGCAGGGCGGGGCGGCGCAGGGCGGCGAGGTAGAGCTCGTACTCCAGACGGATGCGGCCGCGGCCTCCGTGCGCGTACTCCTCCAGGAGGCGTGTGAGCGCGTCGGCGAGCGGGATTCCCGCGGTGGCGTCCTCGGCCGTCGCGGCGGCGCCCTCGGCGGCCGTGCCCGGGGAGGCGTGCCCCACTTCGGCGAGGACGTCCTCCCAGTCCGTCATGGCGGTGCTGGGCTCGCCGGTGATCTGCTGGAGGGCGGCGACGAGCAGGTCGTCGAGGCTGGCGAAGTGGTAGGTGGTCGAACCCAGCGGAACGTCCGCCTCCGCGGCCACGGTCCGGTGGCTCAGCGCGTCGATGCCCTTGTGCTCGACGATCCGGATGGCGGCGTCGATGATGCGCCGGGGGCGGTCGGGGTCGTACCGGCGGGGCATCAGTGGGCACCGCCCACGTTGAGCAGTATGACCCCGAAGATCACCAGCAGGATGCCCATGATCTTCGCCGCGGAGACCGACTCGCCGATGAAGACGATGCCGATGACGGCGATCGCCGCGGTGCCGACGCCTGACCAGATCGCGTAGGTGGTGCCGACAGACATCGTCTTGAGCGTCTGCGCGAGGAGCGCGAAGGCCACGGCGTAGCTGAAACCGGTGATCAGCGAGGGCCAGAGCTTGCTGAAGCCGTCGCTGTACTTCATCGCGGTGGTGCCCAGGACCTCCGCCAGAATCGCTCCCACGAGCGTCACGTACACCATGTGTACGAGCGTACACACTCATGCGTACGCCCGTACACAAACAGGGCGCCCTTCGGCCCTCCCGGTTCCGGACGCGAAGAACGGCCATGCCTCGGCAGTGCACGAGACATGACCGTTGACGCGCTCCGCCGGCAGAGCGCCGGGAGCACCCCGCTCAGACGTTGAAGCCCAGCGCCCTCAGCTGCTCACGGCCGTCGTCGGTGATCTTGTCCGGACCCCACGGCGGCATCCAGACCCAGTTGATCTTGAGTTCCTGGACGAGGCCCTCCGTCGCGGACTTGGCCTGGTCCTCGATCACGTCCGTCAGCGGACACGCCGCCGAGGTGAGCGTCATGTCGATCGTGGCGATGTTCGCCTCGTCGACATGGACTCCGTAGATCAGGCCCAGATTGACGACGTCGATGCCCAGCTCGGGGTCGACCACATCGAGAAGGGCCTCACGGACCTCTTCCTCACTCGCGGGCTTCGCAGTGGTCTCGGTCATACGGTCTTCTCCTTTACCGAGTCCTCGCCCAGCGCCTGGGCGGTGGCGTCCTTCCATGCCATCCAGCTCAGCAGAGCACACTTCACACGTGCCGGGTACTTCGAGACCCCGGCGAAGGCGACGGCGTCCTCCAGAACCTCCTCCATGGCATCGTCCGGCTCGATCTTCCCCTTGGACTGCATCAGTTCCAGGAAGGTCTCCTGGATCTTCCTCGCCCGGGGGAGGTCCTTGCCGACCAGCAGCTCGTTCAGCACGGAGGCGCTGGCCTGGCTGATGGAGCAGCCCTGGCCCTCGTAGCTGACGTCGCGGACGGTGTCGCCGTCGTAGCGGACACGCAGTGTGATCTCGTCCCCGCAGGTCGGATTGGTGTGGTGCACCTCGGCGTCACCGTCACGCAGGCCGCGGCCGTGCGGATGCTTGTAGTGGTCCAGGATCACTTCCTGGTACATGGAGTCCAGCTTCACGAGTCAGTCCGTCCGTCGTCCTGCGCCGCAGTCGTCGCTATCCGAAGAAATTCCGTACGTGCTCCAGCCCTTCGGCCAGGGCGTCCACCTCGGCCGGAGTGGAGTACAGATAGAACGACGCCCGTGTCGTCGCAGGAATTCCGTACCGCAGACATACCGGCCGCGCGCAGTGGTGGCCGACCCGGACCGCGATGCCCTGTTCGTCCAGCACCTGGCCCACGTCGTGCGGGTGGATGTCCCCGAGGGTGAAGGAGATCGTCGCGCCCCGGTCCTCGGCCGTGGTGGGGCCGATGAAGCGCAGGTCGGGGATCTCCCTCAGCTTGCTGACGGCGTACGCGGTCAGCGCGTGCTCGTGCTTCTGGATCCTGTCCATGCCGACGGCCGACAGATAGTCCACGGCGGCACCGAGCCCGACCGCCTGCGCGATCGGCGGCGTGCCCGCCTCGAACTTGTGCGGCGCGGGCGCGTAGGTGGACGAGTTCATCGTCACCGTCTCGATCATCTCGCCGCCGCCCAGGAACGGCGGAAGGTCATCGAGCAGCTCCTGCCGTCCCCACAGCACGCCGATGCCCGTGGGACCGCACATCTTGTGCCCGGTGAAGGCGACGAAGTCGGCCTGGAGCGCCTGCACGTCCAGCACCATGTGCGGAGCCGCCTGCGAGGCGTCGAGCACGACGAGGGCACCGACCTCCTGGGCACGCCGGACGATGGCCTCGACCGGGTTGACGGTGCCCATGATGTTGGAGACCAGGGTGAAGGAGACGACCTTGGTCTTCTCGGTGATGACCTGCTCGATGTCCGACAGGTCGAGCCGTCCGTCGTCGGTCAGGCCGAACCACTTCAGCTTCGCGCCCGTGCGCTGCGAAAGAAGCTGCCAGGGGACGATGTTGGAGTGGTGCTCCATCTCCGTGATGACGATCTCGGTCTCGCGGCCCACCTGGTACGGCTCGTCGGCCCAGCCCAGCATGTTCGCCACGAGGTTGAGCGACTCGGAGGCGTTCTTGGTGAAGACCACCTCGTCACGGCTCGGCGCGTTGATGAAGGCGGCGACCTTGTCACGCGCGCCCTCGTAGAGCGCCGTGGCCTCCTCGGCGAGCACGTGCACGCCGCGGTGGACGTTGGCGTTGTGCCGCTCGTTGTAGTCGCTCATCGCGTCGAGCACCTGGCGCGGCTTCTGCGAGGTCGCCGCGTTGTCCAGGTAGACGAGCTTGTGCCCGTCATGGACCGTGCGGTCCAGGATCGGGAAGTCCTTCCGGATCGCCTCGGTGTCGAGCAGACCCGGCAGCGTCTCTTCGCTCACGAACCGGCGCCTCCCTTCACGTACGCCTCGTAGCCCTCTTCCTCCAGCTTGTCCGCCAGCTCCGGGCCGCCGGACTCGGCGATCCGTCCCTTGGCGAAGACGTGAACGTGGTCGGGCTTGATGTAGCGCAGGATGCGCGTGTAGTGGGTGATCAGCAGGGTGCCGATCTCGCCGCTCTCACGGACGCGGTTGACGCCCTCGGAGACCACCCGCAGTGCGTCCACGTCGAGGCCGGAGTCGGTCTCGTCGAGGATCGCGATCTTCGGCTTGAGCAGCTCCAGCTGGAGGATCTCGTGGCGCTTCTTCTCGCCGCCGGAGAAGCCCTCGTTGACGTTGCGCTCGGCGAAGGACGGGTCGATGTTGAGGCGCGCCATGGCCTCCTTGACCTCCTTCACCCAGGTACGCAGCTTGGGCGCCTCGCCGCGCAGGGCCGTGGCCGAGGTGCGCAGGAAGTTGGAGACGGAGACGCCGGGGACCTCGACCGGGTACTGCATCGCCAGGAAGACGCCCGCGCGGGCGCGCTCGTCCGGGGTCATCTCCAGGACGTCCTCGCCGTCGAGGAGCACCGAGCCACCGGTGATCGAGTACTTGGGGTGGCCGGCCAGGGAATAGGCGAGGGTGGACTTGCCGGAGCCGTTCGGCCCCATGATCGCGTGCGTCTCGCCCTGCTTCACGGTCAGGTCGACGCCGCGCAGGATCTCGTTCGGACCGTTCTCGGTTTCGACGGAGACGTGCAGGTCGTTGATCTCAAGCGTTGCCATGGGGACTTCAGGACTCCTGGGTGACGGAGACGAGTACGGCCGCATCGGGGCCTTCGCCTTCGATTCTTACGGGGTACACGGGCACGGGTCGGGTCGCCGGCAGGCCGGAGGGCTTGCCGGTGCGCAGATCGAAGCTGGAGCCGTGCAGCCAGCACTCGATCTGACAGTCTTCGACCTCTCCCTCGGAGAGCGAGACGTTCGCGTGCGAGCAGATGTCGTTGACCGCGAACACCTCTCCCTCCGTACGGACGAGAGCGACCGGCACACCGTCGAGCTCCACCCGCTTGGGGGTGTCCTCCTCCAGCTCGCTGAGCGCCGCCACCCGCACAAAGCCTTCGCCGCCGCTCATACGGACGACTCCAGCTCGGTCTCGATCTTCTCGATGAGACGCTTCTCCAGGTCCGGCAGGCCGATCTGCTGGACGAGCTCGGCGAAGAAGCCGCGCACGACGAGCCGCCGCGCCTCCTTCTCCGGGATGCCCCTCGCCTGGAGGTAGAACAGCTGCTCGTCGTCGAACCGGCCGGTGGCCGAGGCGTGCCCGGCCCCGACGATCTCGCCGGTCTCGATCTCCAGATTGGGCACCGAGTCGACCCGCGCCCCGTCGGTGAGGACGAGGTTGCGGTTCAGCTCGTAGGTGTCGGTGCCGGTGGCGGCGGCACGGATCAGCACGTCGCCGATCCACACCGCACGCGCCTCCTCGCCCTGCAGCGCGCCCTTGTAGACCACGTTGCTGCGGCAGTTGGGCGTGTCGTGGTCGACGAAGAGACGGTGCTCCTGGTGCTGGCCGTCGTCGGTGAAGTACAGGCCGTAGAACTCGGCCTCTCCGCCGGGACCGGCGTAGCGCACACGGGGGTGGAGCCGCACGAGGTCACCGCCGAAGGTGACGACCACGGACTTGAACGTGGCGTCCCGGCCCACCAGCGCGTTGTGCTGCGAGCAGTGGACGGCCGTGTCGTCCCAGTCCTGCACGGAGACCACGGTCAGCTTCGCGCCGTCGCCGACGACGAACTCGACGTTGGCGGCCCGTACGGCGTCGCCGGTGTGGTCGATGACGATGACCGCTTCGGCGAACTCCTCGACCTCGAAGACGGTGTGCCCGTAGCTGACGCCGCCCTCGCCGTGCAGCGCGACGCGCACCGGCTCCTCCAGCACGGCCTCCCTGGGGACCGTGACAACCGACGCCTTCTCGAAGGAGGAGAAAGCCTGCGCGGCGACCCGGTCGACCGGCTTCCCGGCACGGCCGACGCGGGAGTCGTCACGTCCCACGGTCTCGACCGTCACACCCTCGGGCGCGTCGACCTCGACCTTGAGAGAGCCCGACGCCTCGGCCGACCCGTCGTGCAGCCCCTTGAGCCGCTCGAGCGGAGTGAAGCGCCACTCCTCCTCCCGGCCGTGCGGGACCGGGAAGTCCGCCACGTCGAAGGAGGGCGGCGCACTCATCCGCGTGGCGACGGTGGACTCGGCTGCCACCGCGATCGACCCGGTGGTGTTCGAACCGACCGGTGGGGGTCCTCCCTGGACGGCGTCCTCGGGGGAGTTCTGAGCCTCAGCCATGGCGCTCGTGTTGCTCACTCTCTGGAATCGGAACCCCGGGTGAAGGTGCCCGGGGTCAAGTCGCTTGCGGGCGGACTGTCTGGCGCACGGTACGGGCGTCAGCCGACCGCGCCCTCCATCTGCAGCTCGATGAGCCTGTTGAGCTCCAGCGCGTACTCCATCGGGAGCTCCTTCGCGATGGGCTCGACGAAGCCGCGGACGATCATGGCCATCGCCTCGTCCTCGGACAGGCCCCGGCTCATCAGGTAGAAGAGCTGGTCGTCGCTGACCTTGGAGACGGTCGCCTCGTGGCCCATCGTCACGTCGTCCTCGCGGACGTCGACGTAGGGGTAGGTGTCCGAGCGGGAGACGGTGTCCACCAGCAGCGCGTCGCACAGCACGTTGGACTTCGAACCCTCGGCGCCCTCGGCGATCTCGATCAGACCGCGGTAGGACGTACGGCCACCGCTGCGGGCCACCGACTTGGACACGATGTTGGAGGAGGTGCGCGGCGCCATGTGCACCATCTTCGCGCCGGCGTCCTGGTGCTGGCCCTCGCCCGCGAAGGCGACCGAGAGGGTCTCGCCCTTGGCGTGCTCGCCCATGAGGTAGACGGCGGGGTACTTCATGGTGACCTTGGAGCCGAGGTTGCCGTCGACCCACTCCATGGTCGCGCCCTCGTAGGCGACGGCACGCTTGGTCACCAGGTTGTAGACGTTGTTCGACCAGTTCTGGATCGTGGTGTAGCGGCAGCGGCCGCCCTTCTTCACGATGATCTCCACCACGGCGGAGTGCAGGGAGTCCGAGTCGTAGATCGGAGCCGTGCAGCCCTCGACGTAGTGCACGTAGGCGTTCTCGTCGACGATGATCAGCGTCCGCTCGAACTGGCCCATGTTCTCGGTGTTGATCCGGAAGTAGGCCTGCAGCGGGATGTCGACGTGCACGCCCGGCGGGACGTAGATGAAGGAACCGCCGGACCACACCGCCGTGTTGAGCGCGGCGAACTTGTTGTCGCCGGGCGGGATGACGGTGCCGAAGTGCTCCTTGAAGATCTCCGGGTGCTCACGCAGCGCCGTGTCGGTGTCCAGGAAGAGGACGCCCTGCTGCTCCAGGTCCTCACGGATCTGGTGGTAGACGACCTCCGACTCGTACTGCGCGGCGACACCGGCGACCAGGCGCTGCTTCTCCGCCTCCGGGATGCCGAGCTTGTCGTAGGTGTTCTTGATGTCCTCCGGCAGGTCCTCCCAGGTCTGGGCCTGCTTCTCGGTGGACCGCACGAAGTACTTGATGTTGTCGAAGTGGATGCCCGACAGGTCCGAACCCCAGTTGGGCATGGGCTTCTTCTCGAAGAGCTTGTGGCCCTTCATCCGGAGCTTGAGCATCCACTCCGGCTCGTTCTTCTTCTCCGAGATGTCGCGCACGACCTCCTCGGAGAGGCCACGCTTCGCGGTGGCACCGGCCGTGTCGGAGTCGGCCCAGCCGTACTCGTACTTGCCCAGTCCCTCGAGCTCCGGGTGAGCAGTCTCCGTAGGAGAGGTCATGCGGGGTTCCTCCCGGCGGTGTTCGCTGGTGCTGTGGTGGCGTTGCTGGCTTTGCTTGCGTTGCTGGTCTTGCGGGTGGTGCCGGTCGCGACGGGCGGCACGGAACCGCCCTGGCGCGTCTGCGGGACGAAGGTGGTGCACACCCCGTCACCGTGGGCGATCGTCGCGAGCCGCTGGACATGGGTGCCGAGCAGGCGGGAGAAGACCTCCGTCTCCGCCTCGCACAGCTGCGGGAACTGCTCGGCCGTGTGAGCCACCGGGCAGTGGTGCTGGCAGAGCTGCTCCCCGCCGGAGTTGCCCCCGGCGGACGGGGGGGCGCTGCGCGCAGTGGCAGCGTACCCGTCCCGTGTCAGGGCCTCGGCCAGCGCCCGTGTGCGCTCTTCGGGCGGCACGCCCTCCAGGGCGCGCCGGTACTGCTCGGCCTGTTCGGCCACGCGGGCGCGGGCGAAGTCGGCGACCGCGGCGTCACCGCGCTCACCGCCCCCGGCGGTCTGCGCTATCCAGCGCAGCGCGTCCGCGGCCAGTCTGTCGTAGTCCTGGTCGAAGGCGTCCCTGCCGCAGTCCGTCAGGGCGAACACCTTTGCGGGCCGGCCCCTGCCCCGTGAGCCGTACACGCGCTTCTCGCGGGGCTCGACGACTCCCTCACCCACGAGCGAGTCGAGGTGGCGGCGGACCGCCGCCTGGGTCAGCTGGAGTCGCAGCGCCAGCTCGGCGGCGGTGGACGGACCGTGGTCGAGGATGGAACGCGCCACCCTGTTCCGCGTGCCGTGCTGCTCCTCCTGCGGGCCGGCGGCTCCGGCGGCCGCGGGCACGGACGAACCGCCGGTGGCCCGTGCGGCCGCCGTTCGCGTCTCATGTCCTTCAGCCGTCTTTTTCACAACGTCATTGTTGCGTAATTCTTCGGGCTGCGGCAAGCCGCATCCTGACCTGCCGGAATGGGCTGTGTCACGTAAGGGGAGCCTTACTTACCGCTTGTGAGCGGTGCGGGCAGGGGCCCCGGGCGGCCCGGTCCGCGTTTCCCGGCCCCCGCGTCGTGAGGCACCCGGCCCTCCTTAGACTCCCCCGTATGGGAAGCGGAGGGGCGGTCGAGGTCACCGGACTGGTGAAGCGGTACGGCGCGAGGACGGCGGTGGACGGTCTCGACCTGTCCGTCCCGTACGGCACCGTGACCGCCGTCCTGGGCCCCAACGGCGCGGGCAAGACGACCACCGTCGAGACCTGCGAGGGCTACCGCAGCCCGGACGGCGGCACCGTACGCGTCCTGGGGCTCGACCCCGTGGCACAGGCCGCGCTCCTGCGCCCCCGCCTCGGCGTCATGCTGCAGAGCGGCGGCGTCTATCCGGGTGCGCGGGCCGAGGAGATGCTGCGTCACATGGCCGCCCTGTACGCGCACCCGCTCGAAGTGGAAGCGCTCGTCGACGCGCTCGGCCTGGACAGCTGCGGCCGCACCCCCTACCGGCGGCTCTCGGGCGGGCAGCAGCAGCGGCTCGCACTGGCCATGGCCGTCGTCGGACGCCCTGAGCTGGTCTTCCTGGACGAGCCGAGCGCGGGCCTGGACCCGCAGGGACGACGGGCGACCTGGGACCTCGTACGGGAGCTGCGCAACGACGGCGTGACCGTCGTACTGACCACCCACCACATGGACGAGGCCGAGGAGCTGGCCGACGACGTCGTCATCGTCGACGGCGGCAGGATCGTCGCCCAGGGCAGCCCGGAAGCGCTGTGCCGCGGCGGAGCGGAGAACTCGCTGCGCTTCACCGGACGCCCCGGCCTCGATCTGGCCTCGCTGCTCAAGGCGCTGCCGGACAACACCGCCGCGGCGGAGCTCGTCCCTGGCGGCTACCGCGTCACCGGCACCGTCGATCCGCAGCTGCTGGCCACCGTCACCTCCTGGTGCGCGCAGAACGGTGTCATGCCCGACCGCATATCGGTGGAGCGCCGCACCCTGGAGGACGTCTTCCTGGAACTCACCGGCAAGGAGCTTCGGTCTTGAGCGTCGGCACCTTCACCCCCGCACCCGGGGCAGCGCCGCTGATGCGCATGATCGGCGCGCAGGCCGCCCTGGAGACGCGGATGCTCCTGCGCCACGGCGAGCAGCTGCTGCTGACCGTGTTCATCCCGACGCTGCTGCTGGTCCTCTTCAGCTCCGTCGACATCGTCCGGCTGGGCGGCGGCGAGCGCGTCGCCTTCCTCACTCCCGGCATCCTCGCGCTGGCCGTGCTCTCCACCGCCTTCACCGGGCAGGCCATCTCCACCGGTTTCGAGCGCCGCTACGGGGTGCTCAAGCGCCTGGGCGTGTCGCCTCTTCCGCGCTGGGGGCTGATGGCGGCGAAGACGGTCTCCGTGCTGGCGATCGAGCTGCTGCAGGTGGCGCTGCTGACCGCGGTCGCCCTGATGCTCGGATGGTCGCCGCGCGGCAACCCGGCGGCCGTGGCACTGCTGCTGCTCCTGGGCACCGCCGCGTTCAGCGGCCTGGGGCTGCTGCTGGCGGGGACGGTACGGGCGGAGGCCACCCTCGCCGCGGCGAACCTCGTCTTCATCCTGCTGCTGGTCGGCGGCGGCGTCGTCGTTCCGCTGGAGAAGTTCCCGGGGGCCGTGCAGGGCGCGCTGGAGGTGCTGCCGATCGCCGCGCTGTCGGACGGTCTGCGCGCGGTGCTCCAGCACGGGGCGGGCGTCCCCTGGGGGGAGGCCGGCGTTCTGGCCGTCTGGGCGGTGGCCTCCCTCGCCGCCGCGGCGCGCTTCTTCAGGTGGGAGTGAGCGGGGCGGGGCCAGCTGCTGGAACGGGCCCGGCCGCACCCGGTGAGCAGCCCGCGGGGGCGGCCCCGCCGGCGGACCCCGCCCCTCGTGAAAGTGCGCACAAGCACCAGCCGTACGATGTGCCCGTGCCGAATCTGCTCGAACTGCTGCGCAACCCCGTCGCGTACATCGCAGCCCGCTGGACGCCCTCCCGGCGCACTCTCCGGCGGGCCACCCTCTCCGCGCTCGCCATGAGCGTCTTCATCATCGTGACCGGCGGCGCCGTACGGCTGACCGGTTCCGGCCTGGGCTGCGACACCTGGCCCAAGTGCACCGGCGACAGCCTGTACGCCACCTCGGAGATGGGCCTGCACGGCGCGATCGAGTTCGGCAACCGGATGCTGACGTACGTGCTCAGCGCGGCCGTCGGCTGGGCCATCGTCGCCTCGCGTTCCGTGAAGCCGCGGCGGCGCGGCCTCAGCCGCCTGGCCTGGTCGCAGTTCTGGGTGGTGGCGGGAAACGCCGTCATGGGCGGTGTCACCGTACTGACCGGTCTCAACCCCTACACCGTCGCCGGGCACTTCCTGCTCGCCCTCACGCTGCTGACCGTCACCACGGTCACCTGGGTGCGTGCCGGCGAGGGCGATGCCGAGCCACGGCCGCTGACCGGCCGGACGGCCCGGCGGCTGGTGCTGGCTCTGACGTTCTTCTCCGGGGCGCTGGTCGTGGCCGGGACGGTCGTCACCGGTGCCGGGCCGCACGCCGGGGACAGCAGCGACGTGCCGAGGATGCCGGTCGACTGGAACTTCGTCGCCCAAGTGCACGCCGAACTCGCCTGGGCCGTGGTGGCTTTGACGCTCGTGCTGTGGTTCGTCCTGCGGGCGCAGGCCGCCCCGGCCGGCCCGCGCCGTCGTACGGCCGAACTGATGGCGGTCCTGCTCGCACAGGGCGCCATCGGCTATGCGCAGTACCTCACGGAGCTGCCCGAGGTGCTGGTGGGCCTGCACCTGTTCGGAGCGGCGGTGACCTGGATCGCGGTGCTGCGGCTGCTGCTGTCGGTGCGCGAGCGCGGGCTGCCGCCGGGTGCCGGCGCGGGCGACGCGGACGGTGAGGACGGTGAGGTCTCAGGCGCGGGGAGCGGCGAGGGAGCATCTCTCCCCTCCCCGTCCCCCTCCCCCGTCGGCGGCGAGCGGGAGCAGTCCGCCACCGCCACCTCCTGACGGCCGGCCCGGCCACCGCCGCCGAGATGACGCGGCTGAGCGGGGCTGCAGCCGGGCGGCAGCCCAGCGAGGTCCCAGGAGGGCCGGCGTGTGTCGTGGGTCTCCCGGCCGCGCGAAGGCGTGGCCAGGTCGCTTACCCCTCGGTAGCATCGGTGTCATGGCAGAGAGCAGCAAGCGGGCGGCCAAGCTCGCCGGTCAGATCACCGCGTTCGCGAAGCAGCACGGCGGCGGCGCGGAGGGCCAGATCGCCTACGTGGGACAGGCCGGGGCCCGCATCGTCCTCGTCGGGGCGGACGGCGTCTGGGGCGACCTGATGGCGGACTCCGTCGCCACCGCGCGGCAGGCGGCCGAACAGGCAGGCATCACCGTGCAGGAGACCTTCGACGGCGCGATGGCGGAGAAGGTGCGCACGGGCCCGTACGAGTGGAGCCGGATGGCCGGCATCCAGCTCGGCGGACCGCCGCAGCCGACGGCGCAGGCCGGCTGAACACACCGGCAGTGAGGGCCCGGACCACCGTCACAGGTCCGGGCCCTCACACGTGTGCACGCCAGGGCGCAGAGAGTTCCCCCGCAGCGCGCGGCCCTTGTCCCCCGGTGCGGGAATCAGCGCACGAAGGGGTCGATCGCGACCGCCACGAACAGCAGTGAGACGTACGTGATCGACCAGTGGAAGAGGCGCATCTCCTTCAGCTTCGCGCCGTTCGCACCGGCCTTCGCACGGGACTGCAGCGCGTGTGCCTCCCAGAGCCACCAGCCGCCCGCGGCCAAGGCCACAGTGGTGTAGAGCCACCCGACGTACCCCAAGGGCCACAGCAGCAGCGAGACCGCGACCATCACCCAGCTGTAGAGCACGATCTGCCGGGCCACGGTCACGTTGCCCGCCACGACGGGCAGCATCGGCACGCCGACCCGCCGGTAGTCCTCCCGCACCTTCATCGACAGCGGCCAGTAGTGCGGCGGAGTCCAGAAGAAGATCACGAGGAAGAGGATGACGGCGGCCCAGCTCAGTTCGTTCTCGACGGCGGACCATCCGATGAGTACGGGCATGCAGCCCGCGATCCCGCCCCAGACGATGTTCTGCGACGTGCGCCGCTTGAGCACCAGCGTGTAGACAAGGACGTAGAAGAGCAGCGCGCCCAGGGACAGCGCCGCCGAGAGCCAGTTGACGAGCAGTCCGAACCACAGCGTCGAGACGACGGCCAGCGCGAGACCGAAGACGAGCCCCTCGCGGGGGGTGACGATCCCCGTGACCAGCGGGCGGCTCTCGGTGCGGTGCATCAGCGCGTCGATGTCGCGGTCGGCGTACATGTTCAGGGCGTTGGCGCCGCCCGCCGAGAGGTAGCCGCCGACGCAGGTGGCAGCCACCAGCCACAGGTCGGGCACACCCCGCGCGGCAAGGAACATCACCGGAATCGTGGTGATGAGCAGCAGCTCGATGATGCGGGGCTTGGTCAGCGCGACGAACGCACCGACCCGGGCGACGAACGACCGGTCCACGGTGCTGTCCTCGCGCACCCCCGCAGGACGGGATCCGACGGCCGTCACGAACACCCCTGATCACTCCAAGAAAAGCGAGCGTTAACGGTGCAGAGTCGTAAAGCTCGCGCGTACCACGCCACTTTAGACGGCGCCGGAACCGGCTCCTCGCGCGGGGTGCTCCGTGTTGACGGGCCTGCGCCGGCCCGGCGGAGCGCCGCGTGAACTGCCCGTGCCGCGGCGCTCCCACGCACGACGGCGAGTGAGCGGGCACCGGTACACCGGCGGCCTCGCGGGGTACACGGACAAGGCCGGGAGGGAATGCGACCTGCGCTGTTCCTGTTCCAGCAAAGCGGGGTCACCGTAGTGCGAACACCGGACGGCACGGGCGTAGCACAGGGGTACGCTCGACACCGCCGGTGAGCGAAACGCACCGGCCACCGACATGTGGAGAGGAGCCCTGACGCAGGGTGAGCACCAAGCCGACCACCACAGACCTTGAGTGGACCGATCTGGACCAGCGGGCCGTCGACACCGTACGCGTCCTGGCCATGGATTCCGTGCAGAAGGTCGGCAACGGCCACCCCGGCACGGCCATGGCACTGGCCCCCGCGGCGTACCTGGTCTTCCAGAAGCTGATGCGGCACGACCCCTCCGACCCCGCCTGGACCGGACGCGACCGCTTCGTGCTCTCCGTGGGCCACTCCAGCCTGACGCTCTACATCCAGCTCTACCTCGCGGGCTACGGCCTGGAGCTGGAGGACCTGGAGAGCTTCCGCACCTGGGGCAGCAAGACCCCCGGGCACCCCGAGCACGGTCACACCGTCGGCGTCGAGACGACCACGGGTCCGCTGGGCCAGGGCGTCGCCAACGCGGTGGGCATGGCGATGGCGGCTCGCTACGAGCGCGGCCTCTTCGACCCCGGCGCCGCCGACGGCGAGTCCCCCTTCGACCACACCGTCTGGGCGTTCGCCAGCGACGGCGACCTCCAGGAAGGCGTCTCCGGCGAGGCGTCCTCGCTCGCGGGCCACCAGAAGCTCGGCAATCTGGTGGTGATGTGGGACGACAACCACATCTCCATCGAGGGCGACACCGAGACGGCCTTCTCCGAGGACACCGTCCAGCGGTACGAGTCCTACGGCTGGCACGTCCAGCGCGTCGACCCGCTGCCCAACGGGGACCTCGACCCCAAGAGCCTGTACGCCGCGTTCGAGGCGGCCAGGCAGGAGACCTCGCGTCCCTCCTTCATCGCCGTGCGCTCCATCATCGCCTGGCCCGCGCCCAACGCGCAGAACACCGGCGCCGCGCACGGTGCCGCGCTCGGCGCGGAGGAGGTCGCCGAGACGAAGAAGATCCTCGGCTTCGACCCGGAGCAGAACTTCCAGGTCGGCACCGACGTCCTGGAGCACGCCCGCAAGGCATGGGAGCGCGGCCGGCAGGCGCGGGAGTCCTGGGACAAGCGGTTCGCGGAGTGGCGCTCGGCCAACCCGGAGCGGGCCGCCGAGTTCGACCGCATCCGCGCGGGCGAACTGCCGGACGGCTGGGAGAAGGCGCTGCCGGTCTTCGACGCCGGTGAGGCCGTGGCCACCCGCAAGGCGTCCGGCGCGGTACTCAAGGCGCTGGGCCCGAAGATTCCCGAGCTGTGGGGCGGCAGTGCCGACCTTGCGGGCTCCAACAACACCTCCTTCGCGAAGAGTTCCTTCCTTCCGGAGGGCAACCCGCTGCCGGGTGCCGACCCTTACGGCCGTACCGTCCACTTCGGCATCCGCGAGCACTCCATGGGCGCGACCATGAACGGCATCGCGCTGCACGGCAACACCCGCGTCTACGGCGGCACCTTCCTCACCTTCTCCGACTACATGCGTCCCGCCGTCCGTCTCGCGGCCCTGATGCGGGCGCCGGTGACATACGTGTGGACGCACGACTCGATCGGTCTCGGCGAGGACGGCCCCACCCACCAGCCGGTCGAGCAACTGCCCGCGCTCCGCGCCATCCCCGGGCTCAACGTCGTCCGCCCCGCGGACGCGAACGAGACCTCCATCGCGTGGGGCGAGGTGCTGCGCCGCCACACCCGGCAGCCGGCGCCGCACGGCCTCACGCTGACCCGGCAGAACGTGCCCACCTACGAGCCCGATCCCGAGGCCGCCAGGGGCGGTTACGTGCGCTTCGAGGCCGAGGGCGGCGAGCCGCAGGTGATTCTGATCGGCACCGGTTCCGAGGTTCAGCTGGCCGTGGAGGCACGGGAGACGCTGCAGGCCGCGGGGGTGCGTACGCGCGTCGTGTCGATGCCGTGCGTGGAGTGGTTCGAGGAGCAGGACCAGGCCTACCGGGACTCGGTGCTGCTGCCGGGGGTCCGCGCGCGGGTCGCGGTCGAGGCGGCGGTCGGCCAGACCTGGTACCGGTACGTCGGTGACGCGGGGCGGATCGTCTCGCTGGAGCACTACGGCGCGTCCGCCGACTACAAGACGCTCTACCGCGAGTTCGGTCTCACCGCCGAGGCCGTGGTCACGGCGGCGAGGGAGTCCCTCGAGGCCGTGGAGCGCTGACGCCACACACGGACAGCTGCGAACTACGACAAGCAGGAGATGCAATTCCCATGACAGACGCTCTCAAGCGCCTCTCCGACGAAGGCGTCGCGATCTGGCTGGACGACCTGTCGCGTCACCGGATCACGTCGGGCAACCTCGGCGAACTCATCGACGAGCAGCATGTGGTGGGTGTCACCACGAACCCGACGATCTTCCAGAAGGCCATCTCGTCCGACGACAAGTACGACCAGCAGGTCTCGGACCTGGCGGCCCGCGGCGTCACCGTCGAAGAGGCCCTCCGCATGATCACCACCTCCGACGTACGCGACGCGGCGGACGTCCTGCGTCCCGTCTTCGACGCCACCGGCGGCAAGGACGGACGGGTCTCCATCGAGGTCGACCCGCGGATGGCGCACAACACCAGGGCGACCATCGCCGAGGCTCGCCAGCTGGCCTGGCTGGTGGACCGGCCCAACACCTTCATCAAGATCCCGGCCACGAAGAAGGGCCTCGCCGCGATCACCGAGACGATCGGCAGGGGCATCAGCGTCAACGTCACGCTGATCTTCTCGCTGGAGCGGTACCGCGAGGTCATGGACGCCTTCCAGTCGGGCCTGGAGAAGGCCAAGTCGCTGGGCATGGACCTCTCCACGATCCACTCCGTGGCGTCCTTCTTCGTCTCCCGCGTCGACACCGAGATCGACAAGCGTCTGGACGCTCTGGGCACCGACGAGGCGAAGGAGCTGAAGGGGAAGGCCGCCATCGCCAACGCGAGGCTCGCCTACCAGGCGTACGAGGAGGTCTTCGGCTCCGCCGACCGGTCCGTGGAGCCTTCCGAGCGCTGGCAGACCCTGGAGCGTGCGGGCGCCAACAGCCAGCGGCCGCTGTGGGCCTCCACGGGCATGAAGGACCCCTCGCTGCCGGACACCCTGTACGTCACGGAGCTGGTCACCGCCAACACGGTCAACACCATGCCCGAGGCCACGCTGAACGCCGTCGACGACCACGGCGAGATCAGCGGTGACACGGTGCGCGCGAACTACGCGGACGCCAAGGCGGCGCTGGAGGCCATCGGCGAACTCGGGATCTCCTACGACGACGTCGTGCAGGTCCTGGAGGACGAGGGCGTCGAGAAGTTCGAGGCGTCCTGGAACGAACTGCTCGCCTCCACCGAGGCGGAACTCAAGCGCCTCACGCCGAAGGAGGCGTAAGCAAGTTGAGCAACGCAGCCAATCCGCTGCGTGACGCACTGGACCGGCGGCTCCCGCGCATCGCGGGGCCGTCGGGCCTGGTCATCTTCGGCGTCACGGGCGATTTGTCACGTAAGAAGCTGATGCCGGCCGTTTACGACCTGGCCAACCGGGGTCTGCTCCCCCCGGGCTTCTCACTCGTCGGCTTCGCCCGGCGCGACTGGGAGCACGAGGACTTCGCACAGGTCGTGCACGACTCCGTCAAGGAGCACGCCCGCACTCCGTTCCGCGAGGAGGTCTGGCAGCAGCTCTCCCAGGGGATGCGGTTCGTGCCCGGCGTCTTCGACGACGACGCCGCCTTCCAGACGCTGAAGGCCACCATCGAGGAGCTCGACAAGTCCCGCGGTACGGGCGGCAACTTCGCCTTCTACCTCTCCGTACCACCCAAGTTCTTCCCCACCGTCGTCTCCCAGCTGAAGAAGCACGGCCTCTCGGACGGCGGCGAGGGCTCCTGGCGGCGCGCCGTCATCGAGAAGCCCTTCGGGCACGACCTGCGCAGCGCACAGGAACTCAACGCGGTCGTCCACGACGTCTTCAAACCCGACCAGGTCTTCCGCATCGACCACTACCTCGGCAAGGAGACCGTCCAGAACATCCTGGCGCTCCGCTTCGCCAACACGATGTTCGAGCCGCTGTGGAACCGCAGCTACGTCGACCACGTGCAGATCACCATGGCCGAGGACATCGGCATCGGCGGCCGCGCCGGCTACTACGACGGCATCGGCTCCGCCCGCGACGTCATCCAGAACCACCTGCTGCAGCTCCTGGCACTGACCGCCATGGAGGAGCCGGCGTCCTTCGGTGCCAAGGCGCTGCTCGCGGAGAAGCTGAAGGTGCTCAACGCCGTACGGCTGCCGCGCGAACTGGGAAAGCACACGGTGCGCGGCCAGTACACCGCGGGCTGGCAGGGCGGCCAGAAAGTACGCGGGTACCTGGAGGAGGAGGGCATCGACCCGCACTCCAAGACGGACACCTTCGCGGCGATGCGCCTGGAGATCGACAACCGCCGCTGGGCGGGCGTCCCGTTCTACCTGCGTACCGGCAAGCGCCTCGGGCGCCGCGTCACCGAGATCGCGGTCGTCTTCCAGCGGGCGCCGCACTCCCCCTTCGACGCCACCGACACCCAGGAACTCGGCCAGAACGCCCTGGTGATCCGTGTGCAGCCCGACGAGGGCATCACCATCCGCTTCGGCTCGAAGGTGCCCGGCACGCAGATGGAGATCCGGGACGTGACCATGGACTTCGCCTACGGCGAGTCCTTCACCGAGTCCAGCCCGGAGGCCTACGAGCGCCTCCTGCTCGACGTGCTCCTCGGCGACGCGAACCTCTTCCCGCGCCACCAGGAGGTCGAGCGGTCCTGGGAGATCCTCGACCCCGTCGAACACTACTGGGACAAGCACGGCAGGCCCGAGCAGTATCCCGCCGGGACCTGGGGCCCCCGGGCCGCCGACGAGATGCTCGCACGAGACGGACGGAGCTGGCGCCGGCCATGAACATCGACCTCACGGACACCACCTCCAGCCAGATCAACACCGCGCTGGTCAAGGCGCGCCGCTCCATCGGCTCGCCCGCCGTCGGCATGGTGCTCACACTCGTCATCGTCACCGACGAGGGCAACCACTACGACGCGCTGCGAGCCGCCAGCGAGGCGTCCAAGGAACACCCCTCGCGCATCCTCGTGGTGGTGCGCCGTCCCGGCCGCTCCCCGCGCGACCGTGCCGTGGCCCGGCTCGACGCCGAGGTGCGGGTCGGCAGCGACTCGGGGACGGGCGAGACCGTGCTGCTGCGTCTGCACGGCGAACTGGCCTCGCACGCCTACAGCGTGGTGCTGCCGCTGCTGCTCCCGGACGCCCCGGTGGTCGTCTGGTGGCCGGAGGACGCACCCGGACACCCCTCGGAGGACAAGCTCGGCACCCTCGGCCAGCGCCGGATCACCGACGCCGCGGCGGCCGAGGACCCCATCGCCGCCCTGGGGCAGAGGGGCGAGACCTACGCGCCCGGCGACACCGACCTGTCCTGGACCCGTCTGACGCCCTGGCGCAGCGTGCTCGCGGCGGGACTCGACCAGCAGTCGCTGAAGGTGCGCGCCGCGGTCGTCGAGGGCGAGGGCTACAACCCCTCGGTGGAGCTGCTCGCGCTGTGGCTGTCCGAGCGGCTGCGCGTCCCCGTGGACCGGAAGGTCACCGAAGGCCCCGGCATCACCGCCGTACGGATGGAGACCGCGAACGGCCAGATCTGCCTGGACCGGGCGGACGGTTCCCTCGCCGAACTCGCCGTCCCCGGACAGCCGGACCGTCATGTGGCGCTGCACCGGCGCGGCACGGCCGAGCTGATCGCGGAGGAGCTGCGGCGTCTGGACCCGGACGAGGCGTACGCGACGGCCGTGCAGTACGGCTCGAAGCAGCAGGGCAAGGGGCCGCGCGAGGGCGGCACCAGCGGCAGCCCCGCCCGTGGACGGGCCCGGGCGAAGACGCAGGCGGAGCCGGAGCAGGACCCGGCACCGGCGGAGGGAGAGCCGGAAGAAGGCTCCGGCCGGGGGCGGCGGCCCGCGAAGCAGTCACCGGCGGCGAAGAAGGCCGCCAAGCAGTCGCCGAAGGGACGGGCGAAGAAGTGAGCGGTACGCCCGAGGTGTTCGTGCACCGCGACAAGGAGGAGATGGCGCGAGCGGCCGCCGCCCTGCTCGTCGCCCGCGTCGCCGACGCGCAGTCCGCACGCGGAAGCGCCTCCGTGGTGCTGACCGGCGGCCGCAACGGCAACGGCATGCTGGCCGCCCTCGCCTCGGCCCCCGGGCGCGACGCCGTCGACTTCTCCCGGCTGGAAGTGTGGTGGGGTGACGAGAGGTTCCTGCCCGAGGGCGATCCGGAGCGCAACGTGACCCAGGCCCGGGAGGCGTTCCTGGACCAGGCGCCGCTGGACCCGGCACGGGTGCATGCGATGCCGCCCTCGGACGGCCCGTACGGCAGCGACGTCGACGCCGCGGCCGAGGCGTACGCGGCCGAACTCGCCGCCGTCGCACGGGCGGAGGACGCCGCGTCCGCTGTCCCCTCCTTCGACGTGCTGCTGCTGGGAGTCGGCCCGGACACCCACGTGGCGTCGCTCTTCCCCGGGCAGCCCGGTGTGCGGGAGGCGGAGCGTCCGGTGGTCGCCGTGCGGGACGCGCCGAAGCCGCCGCCCGTGCGCATCTCGCTCACGCTGCCCGCGATCCGCTCCGCCCGCGAGGTGTGGCTGCTCGCGGCCGGCGAGGACAAGGCGGAGGCGGCCGCGCTCGCCCTGTCGGGCCCGGCCCCGGAGCGGGCGCCCGCTGCCGGGGCGTACGGGTGTGAGCGCACCCTGTGGCTGCTGGACGAGGCGGCGGCGTCCGCGCTCCCACCGGAGCTGCGGCCTGCGACCGGTTCCTGAACGGACCTGCGCCGCAGCCTGGTTCGCACTCGCGAAAGCGAGCAGGTCCCTCAGCCGTCCTGCCGGTCTCCTTATGCCCATTGAGCACCGCGAACCGCAGCGGAGCACCCGTCCCGTGCCTGCGGTAGACCAGCACGGACGCGCAGACGGGGAGCGTTGTACGCGCCGGGCGTGGGCGCTGTCGGCGAGACGGAGCGTAACCGGTGGCGGGGTGCGGCACGTTGGGCCGCGCGAGGGCGGTGCCGACACGGGAGGAGCGGGGCACATGGAGGAACAACAGGAGTCCGAGCCCACAGGAGGATCGGGCATCCTGCGGGTCTTCGGACAGCAGCTGAAACTCAGCCGTCTACGGGCGGGGCTGGAACGGCCCGAACTGGGAGCGCAGACCGGCTACTCGGCCTCGACCATCGCCTCGTACGAGCAGGGCCGCCGCATCCCACCGCCCCGCTTCATCGACCAGGCCGACGAACTCCTCGACGCGGGCGGCATGCTGCGGGCCGGCAAGGAGGAGGTCGCACGGGCCCAGTACCCGGCGTTCTTCCAGGACGCGGCCCGGCTGGAGGCGGAGGCCGTCGAACTGCACGTGTACGCCACACAAGCCGTGCCGGGGCTGCTGCAGACCGAAGAATACGCGCGGTCGGTGTTCGCCATGTGGCGCCCGCTCCTTGATGACGAGACCATCGAGCGACGGGTGGCGGCACGCCTTGCGCGGCAGGAAGTCTTCACTCGACGCCCGGCACCTCATCTGAGCTTCGTCCTCGAAGAGGCTGTTCTGCACCGTCAGCTCGGCGGACAGACCGTATGGCACAACCAACTTGAGCAGATGCGGCTCGTGAGCCTGAAGCGAAACGTAGAGATCCAGATCATGCCTCTGGCACGCGAGGAGCACGCCGGGCTGGCCGGTCCCTTCACCTTGATTGAGGACGACGGAGGGCAGAGGATCAGTTACACGGAAGTGCAGGGGGACAGCCGCGTCCGTACGGAACGCGGCAAGGTCCGAGAACTGGAGGCGGCGTACGGAGTTCTCCGTGCCCAGGCCCTTGCTCCGACTGAGTCCCTTGCCTTGATCGAGAGGTGGCTGGGAGAGCGATGAGCGCGGCAAAGACCGGGCAGGCCGGCAAGGGCCTGACATGGGTCAAGAGCAGCTACAGCGCCGGTGACGGCGGCGAATGCGTCGAGGTGGCTGCCCAACCAGGCACCGTGCACGTCCGCGACTCGAAGGCCGCAGCAGGCCCGATGCTGTCCGTGTCCGACGCTGGCTGGGCGTCGTTCGTCGCCTTCGCCACGCGGCGCTGACCCCGCACGGACAGCACCGCCACCGGACGGTCCTGTGGCGGGGCGCATTGCTGTGTACGCGCCTGTGCGCGCGGCCGATCCGTCTCGTCCCGTTGCGTCATTCACCAGGACTTGACCGCGGCTCAACTCCCGAACGCAACGGTGTTGAGTACTGGGTCGGCAACAGGTCTTCATTCCTGCTTGCTCGTGCCTCTTCGGCTGTGGGTATTTTTCTGTGGTGAGGGTCATCGGGGATGGGGGCCGGGTGTGGGTGACGACGGGGATCTGAAGTTCGACAAGGAGTCGCTGGCTCTGATCACGAAGGGCCTCAACTCGGCGATCGGTGAGCTGAAATCGGCCGGTGGCGGGGCGACGGGGTCGTTGCAGGGCAGCGGTTTCGATGAGCTGTCGCTGTCGAAGATGGAGGCCGGGGACAAGGGCCTGGCCGATGACTTCGAGGGGTTCTGCGAGCGCTGGGAGTGGGGGGTGCGGGCGCTGATCCAGGACGCCAACACCCTTGCCGCGAAGCTGGGGTTGGCCGCGGGGATGCTCCATGAGGAGGACGAGTACTGGGCGGGGACGTTCAAGGTGGGTGTGAACTCCCTGATCGGCAACCCTCATGCGACGGAGGAGGAAGTCGCCGAGCAGAGCTGGGGCGAGACCTTCACGCCGGGCTATCTGAATCCGGACTACAGCCAGGAGTCGTTCGAGACGGCCCGGCAGGAGATGGGCCAGACGTGGAAGGACACGGGCCGGGCGCTGACCGAGGACGGCATGGGCGGGGCCCAGCACGACTTGTTGATGGACCGTGCGGGCATCTCGGAGGAGCAGCAGGAGCAGGCGCGTGACGACCTGTTCGGCCCGTCGCCGGAGGAACGCGCCGAGCAGCAACAGCAGCCAGGTCGGGATTCGGGGGGCGAGGGCTGATGGGTCTGGGGGATCTGGTTCCGGACTCGGTGGAGGACTGGGCCGAGGACCGGGTCGAGGACGTCGGTGAGGGCATCGACGTCGCCTCGGACTGGGGTGCGGACCAGCTGGACGACGTGGGCTGGGAGTCAGGCGCCGACTGGGTACGGGACAAGGGCGACTCGCTGGCCAACACCCTGGGCGCGGACGTCGACGAGATGCAGCTGGGGCAGACGGAGGACGAGAAGAAACTCGTCCACGGCAGCCCGGACAAGCTGCGCTCCACGGCGTCTCATCTCTCCGATTTCCAGAAGGCGTTCACGAACGTCGGCAACGGCCTGAAGGGCCTGGACTCCTCCAGCGTGAAGGGTGCGGCGGCGGACGCCTTCCGGGAGAAGGTGGCGGTCGAGCCGAAGAAGTGGTTCACGGCGGCGGACGCGTGCGAGAAGGCGGCCAAAGCGCTGAAGGACTTCGCCACGACGGTCTCCTGGGCCCAGGGTGAGGCAAAGGAGGCCATCGCCCTCTACAACAAGGGCAAGAAAGCCTCCGACGCGCATCAGGGGAAGGTGGATTCGTACAACAAGGCCGTCGACTCCTACAACGCGAAGCCGGCCGCCGACCGGGACCCGAAGTCGCTGCCGGACAAGCCGCCGGAGAGTGATCCGGGGGCGGCGGATGTCAAGGCGGCGCAGGAGAAACTGGCCGAGGCGCGGCGGCAGCGCAACGAGGCGGCCTCCCCTGCGCGTTCGGCGGTGCAGGCCGCGCGGGACGCGGCTCCGGACAAGCCGTCGTACTCCGAGCAGGCCATGGACGGCCTGGAAGGTATGGCGCTGGACTCCTCGCACCTGCTGGGCGGTGTGGTCAAGGGCACCGCCGGGGTGGTGAACTTCGCGCGGAGCGTGAACCCCACCGACCCGTACAACATCACGCACCCGGCCGAGTACGCCATGAACCTCAACAGCACCGCGGCCGGCCTGGTGCGGATGGGCAACGACCCGCTGGGCACGGCCAAGACGATGTACGACGAGTTCAAGAAGGACCCGGCCGAAGGCATCGGCCGCCTCATCCCGGAACTCCTCGGCACCCGCGGCATGGGCGCCGTCAAGAAAGCCGCCACCGCCGCCAAACACCTCCCGGACAACAAGCCGCCCGGGCGGGGGCAGTTGGACAGCGACGGCCCAGGGCAACACGACACCCCGGACGCTCAGCGTGACACGAAGGGCTCGGACCCGGTCGATTTCGCGACGGGGAAGATGTTCCTGCCGCAGACCGATGTGACCCTGCCGGGGACCCTGCCTCTGGTGTTCCGGCGGCGGGTGGAGTCGGGCTACCGGGCGGGGCGCTGGTTCGGCCGGTCCTGGTCGAGCACGATCGACCAGCGCCTGGAGATCGACGCGAAGGGCGTCGTCTTCATCACCGAGGACGGCCTGCTGCTGCACTTCCCGCACCCCGCACCCGGAGT
Organism: Streptomyces sp. TAA204; assembly: GCF_000424965.1. Classification (NCBI taxonomy): domain Bacteria; kingdom Bacillati; phylum Actinomycetota; class Actinomycetes; order Kitasatosporales; family Streptomycetaceae; genus Streptomyces; species Streptomyces sp. TAA204. The sequence continues at coordinate 330,060 of NZ_AUKW01000005.1, read as the reverse complement.
ACCAACGAAGCCCGACAGCGGCCCGCGCTGGTCGCTGGAGCACGATGGTCAGGGCGACTGGACCGTCAACGACGCCGCGACGGGGCGCACATGGCACTTCACCGGCCCCGCCGGAGGCGAGGACGGCGAGGCGCTGCCGGAGCAGATCACCGACCGCAACGGCAACCGCATCACCTTCGAGTACACGCCCGAGGGGACCCCGCTCGGACTGGTCCACTCCGGCGGCTATCACCTCAAACTCACCACGGCCGAAGACCGCGTCACCGCCCTCTCCCTGGCCGGAGCCGGCCCGGACGGCACGGACCAGGTGATCAAGAACTACGGCTACACCGACGGCAATCTCACGTCCGTCACCAACTCCTCCGGTCTGCCACTGCGGTTCGAGTACGACGAACGCCGCCGCGTGATCGCCTGGACCGACAGCAACGACCGCCGCTACGACTACGTCTACGACGACCAGGACCGCTGCATCGCCGAAGGCGGCACCGAAGGCCACGTCTCACTGCGCATCAGCTACGACAACACCGACCCGGCCACCGGCTACCGCATCACCGAAGTCACCACGCCCGACGGCCACACCACCCGCCACCTCGTCGACCACACCCACCGCACGGTCGCCGTCACCGACCCGCTGGGCCACACCGAACGCACCGCACGCGACCCGGCCGGCAACGTCATCTCCCGCACCGACGCCCTCGGCCGCACCACCACCTGCACCTACGATGAGGCAGGCCGTCTCACCACCCTGACCCGCCCTGACGGGCGCAGGGCCGAGGCCGAAATCAACGACCTCGGGCTGCCCGTCACCGTCACCGAGGCCGACGGCGCCCGCTGGCGGCGCGAGTTCGACGACCGCGGCAACATCACCTCGCTGACCGATCCTGCCGGCCACTCCACTCACTACGCCTACGACTCGCGTGGCCAACTCTGCGCGGCCACCGACGCGTTGGGCGCAACGACCCGGGTGCAGTGCAACCCGGCAGGCCTGCCGGTCGAGATCACCGACCCGCTGGGCGCGACCACGCTCTACCGGCGCGACGCCTTCGGCCGTCCCACAGCCATCGTCGATCCACTGGGCGCCACCACACGTCTGGCCTGGACCGTCGAAGGCGAACTGGCCCGCCGCACGGGCCCGGACGGGGCGGAGGAATCGTGGACGTACGACGGCGAGGGCAACTGCACGCACCACGTGGACGCGGGCGGCGGCGTCACCTCCTTCGAGTACACCCACTTCGATCTGCTCTCGGCCCGGACCACCCCCGACGGCGTCCGTTACGTCTTCGACCACGACACCCAGTTGCGGCTCACCCGGGTCACCAACCCCCAGGGCCTCACCTGGGACTACGCCTACGACGCTGCCGGACGGCTGATCTCGGAGACCGACTTCGACGACCGCTGCCAGGACTACAGCCACGACGCGGCCGGCCAACTCGCGGCCAGAATCGGCCCGTCGGGTGAGACGGTCATCTTCGACCGCGATGTGCTGGGCGACATCGTCCGCAAACAGGCCGGTGAGAGGGTCACGACCTTCGCCTACGACCCGGCCGGGCGGATCGTCGAAGCGCTCGGCCCGGACGACGAAGTCCGGTGGCAGCGCGACAAGATGGGCCGAATCAAGTCGGAGATGACCTCCAGGGGCGTCCTCTCCCACACCTACGACGCGCTCGGCCGGCGCACCCGCCGGGTGACACCCAGCGGCGCGGTCTCCACCTTCACCTACGACGAGGCCGGCAACCGCACCTCGGTGACCGCGAACGGGCACGGACTCGACTTCACCCACGACGCCGTGGGCCGCGAGACCGGCCGCAGCATCGGCGACCACGTCACCCTCTCCCAGATGTGGGACCCGGCAGGACGCCTGAGCACCCAGACCCTCTCCGGCCAGGACACGCCGAGCATCCAGCACCGGACATACACCTACCGCGCCGACGGCCACCTGACCGGCATCCAGGACCAGCTCGCCGGCACCCGCACCTTCGACCTGGACGCGGCCGGTCGCGTCACCGCCGTCCACGCACGCGGCTGGACGGAGACCTACGCCTACGACGAAGCAGGCAACCAGACCCACGCCGCCTGGCCCGCCACCCACGCCGCACCCGAATCCGCCGGAGCCCGCAACTACACCGGCACACGCATCACTTCAGCGGGCAGAATCCGCTACGAACACGACGACGCCGGACGCATCACACTGCGCCGCAAGACCCGCCTGTCCAAGAAACCCGACACCTGGCGCTACACCTGGGACACCGAGGACCACCTCACCACCGTCACCACCCCCGACGGCACCCTCTGGCGCTACCTCTACGACCCCCTCGGACGCCGCACCGCCAAACAACGCCTCGCAGAAGACGGCGAAACCGTCGTCGAACAGGTCGACTTCACCTGGGACGGCCCCACCCTCATCGAACAGACCACCACCGCACCAAACTTGCCGCACCCGGTCACCCTCACCTGGGACCACGACGGCTTCACACCGCTGGCCCAGACCGAACGCCTCACCGACGCCACCACCCAGGCCGAGGTCGACTCCCGCTTCTTCGCCATCGTCACCGATCTGGTCGGCACACCCACCGAACTCCTCGACGAAACCGGCGACATCGCCTGGCACACCCGCACCACCCTGTGGGGCACCACCACCTGGAACACCCACGCCACCACCTACACACCCCTCCGCTTCCCCGGCCAGTACTACGACCCCGAAAGCGGCCTCCACTACAACTTCCACCGCTACTACGACCCCACCACAGCCCGCTACGCCACCCCCGACCCCCTCGGCCTCACCCCCGCACCCAACCCCGCCACCTACGTCCACAACCCCCACGCAGCGACGGATGCACTGGGGCTGGCACCGGATGCGTGTCCGGATAAGGAGATCTCACCCGAGGCCAGAGAGATCGCCAGGCATGCAAACAACGAGGCGATCCGCCCAGACGGAAATGGCACGCATTACGTCAGGGGCGTACACCCAGATGCCTTGCGATTCTATGTCGACGGCGTCATGGACGGCGACGTCCCCAATGTAGAGAGCAGGTGGGATCTCAGAAATGGAAGAATCGCGCACTGGGACCCTGACAAGGGCGCAGTCGTGATCGAGGACGGCAGCAAGGGCACTGTATTCACTCCTAAGCTGGGTAAGCAGTTCTTCGATGACCTCGAATAGAAGGGTGTTCGTGATGCCAGGTGAAGTAGAAGCGCAACTCAGTCTGAGTCCTGCCGATTTCAGAACGGTGTTGCAACTCACCCACGAGTTGTACAACTTTCCAGACGTTCGACTCAGAGGACTCGGCATCGACCCCGAGGCATTGAGAGAGTTCCTTCTGGCTCTGAGTGCCGCGAAGCGTCAGATTTCGGACGAGACCGAGGAGGTTCGCATCTCTGCGGTGAGCGAGGAGAATCTCCCGTCCTCGAAGGTCCGAGAGAAGGCATTGGTGAGAGCGAGTGCCCCGTACCGGCTCATGCAATTGTGGCCCGAAAGCTTGAGCTATGTTCTGGACAAAATGAGCCCGGAGGAAATGTACCTGCGTACCGGATGCCGAACGGAAGAGCTGCGTCAGGCCATTGAGAAAGTGCGTTTCACTTGATTCCAGAGACCTTGCCTCGGGAATTGCCGCAACTGATACGGCCGAGATTGAGAGAGCAGCTGCAGGAGTCGTGCAGTGAAGGCTGCAAAACCGTGATGTTCAGGAGTTGAATTGCGGGTCACATTCGCACCGAGCAAGTCGCTGGACGAGCACGCACTTCAGGGGTCGGGGGCACTGAGGCAGGGCGAAGAGTACACGGTGCTGGAAGTCTCGGCGCAGCATGGCGGCAGCATGAACTTCAGAATTGAGTACTCCGAGCAAGAGCGTTGTGTGCTCTTCGACAGTCGACTCTTCGTGATGACGTCAACAGCCATCCCGCCAAGCTGGCGCTTTTTTCTACTTCCAGGCGGATCCTTTCGCCTGCGGCCACCTGCGTGGCACGAGGAAGGATTCTGGGAGGCGTTTTTCGATGGTGAGCAATGGGCTCAAGTCGTCTACGAGGAAGAGCGGGAGAGAATTGCCAATGCGCCGAAGGGCTGATCCGAAGCAGACCCCGCCGGTAGGGCGGGGTCTGCTTCTCCGGTCTCCTGTGCCGAACCGAACCACCCTGGGAAACGCAGGCAGTTGAGCAGTCACCGCTCTCCCCGACAACAACCCGACGAGGCCGGGCAGGCTCGGGAACGGCCCCTCAGGCAGCCCCGGCCCCCTCAGCGCCCCCGCAGCTCCCGGTAGCGGCCCACCAGGGACGCCGTCGAGGCGTCCAGGCCCGCCACGTCGGCACCGTCCGTCAGGGCCGGCTCAAGGCGCTTGGCGAGGACCTTGCCCAGCTCCACACCCCACTGGTCGAAGCTGTCGATGTCCCATACGGCGCCCTGCACGAAGACCTTGTGCTCGTAGAGCGCGACGAGCTGCCCCAGCACGGACGGGGACAGCTCCGAGGCGAGGATCGTGGTCGTAGGGCGGTTGCCGGGGAAGGTGCGGTGCGGCACCTGCTCCTCGGCCACGCCCTCCGCGCGTACCTCCTCGGCGGTCTTGCCGAAGGCGAGTGCCTGGCCCTGTGCGAAGAGGTTGGCCATGAGCAGGTCGTGCTGTGCGGCCAGTTGACCCAGGCCGGGTGCGGGGCGGGCGATGCCGATGAGGTCGGCGGGGATCATCTTGGTGCCCTGGTGCAGCAGTTGGTAGTAGGCGTGCTGGCCGTTGGTGCCGGGCGTGCCCCACACGACGGGGCCCGTCTGCCAGTCCACGGGACGGCCCTCCCGGTCGGTGGACTTGCCGTTCGACTCCATGTCGAGCTGCTGCAGGTAGGCAGTGAACTGGGAGAAGTAGTGGCTGTAGGGCAGCACCGCGTGCGACTGCGCGTCGAAGAAGTTGCCGTACCAGAGCCCCAGCAGGCCCATGATCATGGGGGCGTTGGCCTCGGGGGGCGCTGAGCGGAAGTGTTCGTCGACGAGGTGGAAGCCCGCCAGCATCTCGCTGAAGTGGTCGGCGCCGATCGCGACCATGAGGGAGAGTCCGATGGCCGAGTCGTAGGAGTAGCGCCCACCGACCCAGTCCCAGAACTCGAACATGTTCTCCGTGTCGATACCGAACTCGGCGACCTTCTCGGCGTTCGTGGAGACCGCGACGAAGTGCTTGGCCACGGCAGCCTGTTCGCCCCCCAGGCCGGACAGCAGCCATTCGCGGGCCGCTTTCGCGTTGGTGATGGTCTCGATGGTGGTGAAGGTCTTCGAGGCCACCACGAACAGCGTCTCGGCGGGGTCGAGGTCGCGCACGGCCTCGTGCAGGTCGGCACCGTCCACGTTGGAGACGAAGCGGAAGTTCATGTCCCGTTTCGTGTACGGGCGCAGCACCTCGTACGCCATCTTCGGGCCCAGGTCGGAGCCGCCGATGCCGATGTTGACGACGGTCCTGATCCGCTTGCCGGTGTGGCCCGTCCAGTGGCCCTCGCGCACCTTGCCCGCGAAGAGCGCCATCTTGGCCAGCACCGAGTGCACCTTGGGCACGACGTTCTCACCGTCGGTCGTGACGGAGGCCGAGACGGGCGTACGCAGCGCCGTGTGCAGGACGGCGCGGTCCTCGGTGACGTTGATCCGCTCGCCGGCGAACATGGCGTCCCGCAGCCTCGCGACACCGGTGGCGGTGGCCAGCTCCCCCAGCAGCCGAAGCGTGTCGTCGGTGATGAGGTGCTTGGAGAAGTCCAGATGCAGGTCGCCCACCTGCAGGCCGTAACGCTCCGCGCGCCGTACGTCGTTGGCGAACAGCTCGCGCAGATGCGTGCCGCCGAAGTCCTCACGGTGTTCGGCCAGTGCCTGCCACTCGGGCAGTCGGTCGGGCCGGGTGCGGTCTGCTGCGTTCATCTGCGATCGTCACCGTCTTCTCTTGGTCATCTCGTGCGAATCCCGCCGCGCACCAACCTAGATGACCGAAGGCCCGGCTGCGCGCACCGCATGGGCGGTGGCGGCGGCCGGGCCGTGCGAAGGGCCCTCGTCGCGAAGCCGGTGGAGGTGCTGTGTGGCGATGGGGCCGGTGGTACGGGTGAGGCGGATGAGCCGACGGCACGGGTGAGGCGGGTGCTCACGCCTGGGCCGCTCGTGCGGGTGGACGGGCCAGGCAGGACCTCACGCCCGAAGCCTCAGACCTCGCCCCGCAGTTTGGCCAGGGCCTCTGCGAGGATCGCCTCGCCGTCCTCGTCGCTGCGCCGCTCACGGACGTAGGCGAGGTGGGTTTTGTACGGCTCGGTACGCGGCGGGTCCGGCGGATTCTCCTGGTCCTTGCCGGCCGGGAATCCACAGCGCGGGCAGTCCCAGGTCTCCGGAACCTGCGCGTCGCTGGCGAAGCTGGGCTGGGTCTCGTGCCCGTTCGAACACCAGAAGGAGATGCGCAGACGCGGCGCGGACTCGCCCCGCTCGGCCTCCCCCATCGGCCCCGCCCCGACCCGGCTCCCCCGGATCGCGTTGCCACCACCACTTGCCACGGTCGTAACTCCCTGCCTCACGTTGCTGCGGAGCACCGGTAAGGAGCTCCGCTGCGGGCGCCCCGGTGTATGTAGGGCCCAACGCGCGTCCAGTGACCGGAGTTACTGCGTCGGCTCCGGGCGCGAGCCTCATGATAGGCCGCCTTCGGCGACTTGCGGCTGTTCTTGCAAGTCCGGGCACCTTCCGGTGCCCACCGCGGCGGCGGAGGACCGGTCATCCCGCAGGCGCGGTGATCAGGTCTGGAACTTCATCAGCAGCCCGAGCACGACGATGATGGCGAACCAGATCAGACCCACCACGATCGTCAGCCGGTCGAGGTTGCGCTCGGCGACGGACGAGCCGCCGACGGACGACTGCATGCCGCCGCCGAACATGTCGGAGAGGCCGCCGCCCTTCCCCTTGTGCATCAGAACCAGCAGCACCATCAGGCCGCTGAAGGCGAGGAGGGCGATAGAGAACCCCATGATCACGGCTGGACCAACTCTCTCGGTCTGGTCGGAAGACTTGAATCTGTCGGGGCCGGAATCATCTCCGGCCCCGACAGGGTACGACGGGTCACGGCCCGCCGTCATGCGCGTGCCTGTGCCCGTACCGCCTGTGACGCGGAGCGCGCCGCAGGCGGTACGGACCGGGGCTACTGGTCGCGGAAGCGCACGATCTTGACGAACTCGTCGGCGTCCAGCGCGGCCCCGCCCACCAGCGCACCGTCGATGTCGGGCTGCGCCATGATCTGCGCGACGTTGCCGGACTTCACCGAACCGCCGTACTGGATTCGGACCTCGTCGGCCAGGCCCTGCCCGTACAGCTCGGCGAGACGGCCGCGGATCGCACCGCAGACTTCCTGGGCGTCCTCCGCCCCGCAGGTCTTGCCGGTGCCGATGGCCCATACCGGCTCGTACGCGATCACGATGGTGGCGGCGCGCTCGGCGGGCACGTCCTTCAGCGCGCCGTCGACCTGGGCGAGGGTGTGCGCGACGTGGTTGCCCGCCTCGCGCACCGCCAGCTCCTCCCCGACGCACAGGATCGGCGTCAGCTCGTGCTGGAACGCCGCCTTCACCTTCGCGTTGACCAGCGGCTCGTCCTCGCCGTGGTACTGGCGGCGCTCGGAGTGGCCGACGGTGACGTAGGAGCAGTTCAGCTTGGCGAGCATCGGACCGGAGACCTCACCGGTGTACGCGCCGGAAGGGTGCGCCGAGATGTCCTGCGCACCGTACTTGATCTTCAGCTTGTCGCCGTCGACCAGCGTCTGCACGGACCGCAGGTCGGTGAAGGGCGGCAGGACTGCGACCTCCACGGCCGCGTGGTCCTTCTCCGTCAGTGCGAAGGCGAGCTTCTGGACGTGCGCGATGGCCTCGAGGTGGTTGAGGTTCATCTTCCAGTTTCCCGCCATCAGCGGGGTGCGGGTGGTCACGTCGGGCGTCCTCCGTTGTCGGCTCCGCCGCGGGAGCGGTTCTGGCTCGTGTCACAGGCGCCCCTGCGGCGCAGAGGTGCAGGCATCGTAGTGGGCTGTCGCCCGCCGTCCGTACGGGCGGCAGCGCTCACCGGTCCTCCAGAGCGGCCAGGCCCGGCAGCTCCTTGCCTTCGAGGTATTCGAGGCTGGCGCCGCCGCCGGTGGAGATGTGGCCGAAGGTGCTCTCGTCGAAGCCGAGCAGCCGGACGGCGGCCGCGCTGTCGCCGCCGCCGACGACGGTGAAGGAGCCGGAGTCCAGCAGCCCCTGTGCCACCGCCCGTGTGCCCTCCGCGTAGTCGGGGTGCTCGAACACGCCCATCGGGCCGTTCCAGAAGACCGTGGCGGCGTCGGCGAGCTTCGCGGCGTACAGCGCACGGGTCTCAGGCCCGATGTCCAGCCCCATCAGACCGGCGGGGAACGCCTCGACGGAGACGGCAGCCGGGTCGGCCGGAGCCTTGGTCTTCAGGTCCGGGAAACTCTCCGCGGCCAGCACGTCCACCGGCAGCACGAACTCCACGCCCAGCTTCTCGGCCCGCTCCAGGTAGCCCTTGACCACGGGGACCTGGTCCTCCTGCAGCAGCGACGTGCCGATCTCGTGGCCCTGGGCCTTGAGGAAGGTGTAGGCCATGCCGCCTCCGATGAGGATCCGGTCGGCCTTCTCCAGCAGGTGGTCGATGACGCCCAGCTTGTCGGAGACTTTCGCGCCGCCGAGCACGACGGCGTACGGGCGCTTGACGTCCTCGGTGAGCTTCTTCAGCACACCGACCTCGGTGGCGATCAGGCCGCCCGCGGCGTGCGGGAGACGCGCCGGGAGGTCGTAGACGGAGGCGTGCCTGCGGTGTACCGCGCCGAAGCCGTCCCCGACGTAGAGGTCGGCCAGCTGGGCCAGTTCGTCGGCGAAGGCGCCGCGCTCGGCGTCGTCCTTGCTGGTCTCGCCCGCGTTGAAGCGAAGGTTCTCCAGCAGCGTGACGTCGCCGTCCGCGCCGGCGGTGACGGCGGCCCTCGCTTGCTCACCGACGGTGTCGGCGGCGAAGGTGACATCGCGGCCGAGGAGCTCACCCAGCCGCTTCGCGACGGGCTCGAGGGAGAACTGCGGGTCGGGCTCGCCCTTGGGGCGGCCCAGGTGCGAGGCGACGACGACGCGGGCGCCGCCGCCGGCCAGCTTGCTGATGGTGGGGACGGCGGCCCGGATACGGCCGTCGTCGGTGATGGTCGCCCCGTCGAGGGGAACGTTGAGATCGGCGCGGACGAAGACCCGCTTGCCGGCCACGCCCTCGTCGAGAAGCTCGTCGATCGTCTTCATGCTTGCTGGACTCCCTGGACTCCTTGGACTTCGGACCCTGGACTGCTGACCCTCGCGGGGATACCCGCGGACCGCCCCGGCGCCCGGGCGGTCACCACGGCGGTCCCGACGGAACAGGGCCCGCCGGACGCGTCGCCGCGCCCCGCGAGCCCTGCCACGGTCTGCCCTGTACCGACGACGCCGCGCCTGCTGCGGGCAGCCGTCAGAGCTTGCCGCCGACGAAGGTGGTCAGGTCGACGAGCCTGTTGGAGTAGCCCCACTCGTTGTCGTACCAGCCGACGATCTTCACCTGCTTGCCCTGCGACATCGTCAGCGACGAGTCGAAGGTGCAGGACGCGGGCCAGTTGACGATGTCCGAGGAGACGATCGGGTCCTCGGTGTACTCCAGGACGCCCTTGAGCTGGCCCTCGGCGGCCTTCTGGAACGCCGCGTTGATCTCGTCCCTGCTCGCCTCACGGTCGAGCTCGAGGACCAGGTCGGTGACGGAGCCGGTCGGGACCGGGACGCGCATGGCGATGCCGTCCAGCTTGCCCTTGAGCTGCGGGAGCACGAGCGCGGTGGCCTTGGCGGCGCCGGTGGAGGTGGGGATGATGTTCTCGGCGGCGGCGCGGGCGCGGCGCAGGTCCTTGTGCGGGAAGTCCAGGATCTGCTGGTCGTTGGTGTAGGCGTGGACGGTCGTCATCATGCCCTTGACGAGGCCGAAGTTCTCGTCGATGACCTTCGCCATGGGCGCCACACAGTTGGTGGTGCAGGAGGCGTTGGAGATGACGTGGTGCTTGGCGGCGTCGTAGGCGTCCTCGTTGACGCCCATCACCACGGTGATGTCCTCCTCCTTGGCCGGGGCCGAGATGAGGACCTTCTTCGCGCCGGCGGCGAGGTGCTTGGCCGCGTCGTCGCGCTTGGTGAAGATGCCGGTGGACTCCACGACGATGTCCGCCCCGAGCTCGCCCCACGGGAGCTGGGCCGGGTCGCGCTCCGCCATCGTCCTGAAGGTCTGGTTGCCCACCGTGATCGTGTCGTCGGTGTGGCTGACCTCCTGCTTGAGGCGGCCCAGGATGCTGTCGTACTTCAGCAGGTGCACCAGGGTCGCGTTGTCGGTCAGGTCGTTGACACCGACGATCTCGATGTCCGCACCCTGCTCAAGGAGCGCACGGAAGTAGTTGCGGCCGATGCGGCCGAAGCCGTTGATTCCTACGCGGATCGTCACGAACCGATCTCCTCGTTGGTACGCCGGTACGGACACCGGCAAGGCTGTATGGGATGTCCCCGACCGCCCCCGACCCTACCGCGCTCCACTCCTTACGGTGACATCGGCCACCCGGGTGGACGAGCGGGCCGGCGGGCGGCAGGTGGCGGCCGGTCAGCCGACCATCTCCTCGGTGAGGCTGGTCTCCGTGCCCGGAATGCCGAGATCCTGCGCCCGCTTGTCGGCCATCGCCAGCAGCCTGCGGATGCGGCCGGCGACCGCGTCCTTGGTCAGCGGGGGGTCGGCGAGCGCGCCCAGTTCCTCCAGCGACGCCTGCTTGTGGTCCATGCGCAGCCGGCCGGCCGCGGCCAGATGCTCCGGCACGTCGTCCGCGAGGATCTCCAGCGCGCGCTGCACCCGGGCGCCCGCGGCGACGGCTGCCCGTGCGGAGCGGCGCAGGTTGGCGTCGTCGAAGTTGGCGAGCCGGTTGGCGGTGGCGCGGACCTCGCGGCGCATGCGCCGCTCCTCCCACGCCAGTACGGACTCGTGCGCGCCCAGCCTCGTCAACAGCGCGCCGATGGCGTCACCGTCCCGGACGACCACCCGGTCAACACCCCGCACCTCGCGGGCCTTGGCGCCGATCTGCAGCCGCCGCGCCGCACCCACCAGCGCCAGGGCCGCCTCCGGCCCCGGGCAGGTGACCTCCAGCGAGGAGCTGCGGCCCGGCTCCGTCAGCGAACCGTGCGCCAGGAAGGCTCCGCGCCAGGCGGCCTCCGCGTCACAGGTCGCCCCCGAGACCACCTGTGGCGGAAGGCCGCGGATCGGCCGGCCCCGGCTGTCGACCAGCCCCGTCTGGCGCGCGAGCTGATCACCGCCCGCGACGACCCTTACGACATAGCGGCTGCCGCGGCGCAGCCCGCCGGGAGCCATCACCACCAGATCCGACGCGTGCCCGAAGATCTCCAGTACGTCCTTGCGCAGCCGCCGGGCTGCGATGCCCGTGTCGAGCTCCGCCTCGATCACGATCCGCCCGCTCACCAGGTGCAGGCCGCCCGCGAAGCGCAGGATCGACGAGACCTCGGACTTCCGGCAGCAGGTCCGGGTGACGGGGAGCCGGGAGATCTCGTCCTTCACCGCAGCCGTCATCGCCATGGGCCGATCCTTCCATGCATCCGAAAAATACGGTCGTACGCGGAGGCCAGCAGCTCCGGGTCGTGCCTGGCGGCGCCTCCCGGCTGGGAGGCTCCGTCGGCAGCCGCGACGGGCGACAGCTGTGCCGTCGCTCCGAGCCGCTCGGCGGCCTGGCGCAGAGAGTCCTCGTCGGGGACTGCGTCCTCGTCGGCCAGCACCACGTCGAAGGCGAGTTTAGGGGCGTGTCGGGCCAAAACGTCCAAATGACGCTGCGGTGAGAAGCCTTCTGTTTCTCCCGGCTGCGGCGCGAGGTTCAGCGAGAGCACCCTGCGGGCCTTCGTCACCGTCAGCGCTTCGAGCAGTTCGGGGACGAGCAGATGCGGGATGACCGAGGAGAACCACGAGCCCGGGCCCAGCACCACCCAGTCCGCGTCGAGCACCGCCCTGACCGCCTCGCCCACGGCGGGGGGATCGTGCGGCACGAGATGCACCTGCTGCACCTCTCCCCTGGTCAGCGCGACGGTGGCCTGCCCGCGGACCGTTGTCAGCTCCTCCGGCCGCTCCGGGTCGTGGCCGCGTACGAGCGCCTGGAGCTGCAGCGGGACGGCCGACATCGGCAGCACCCTGCCGTGCGCGCCCAGCAGCTTGCCCACCAGGTCCAGCGCCTGCACGTGATCGCCGAGCTGCTCCCACAGGGCGACGATGAGCAGATTGCCCACGGCGTGTCCGTGCAGTTCCCCCCGGCTGACGAAACGGTGCTGCACGACCTCGGCCCAGGTGCGGCCCCACTCGTCGTCGCCGCACAGCGCCGCGAGGGCCTTGCGCAGGTCGCCGGGGGGCAGCACGCCGAGCTCGTCGCGCAGCCGCCCGCTGGAGCCCCCGTCGTCGGCCACGGTGACGACCGCGGTGAGGTCGGAGGTGATGCGGCGCAGCGCGGTGAGCGAGGCCGACAGGCCGGCTCCGCCGCCGAGGGCGACCACCTTCGGCTGCGCGCCGTGCTGCCGGGTGGTGACCAGACGCCGCAGCCGGATGGTCCTACGAGGCATTCGCGTTTCTCACGTCCTCATTCCCGTCCCATGTCCCGGTGGACCACCACGGTCTCCACACCGGCGTCGGAGAGGCGGCGGGCCAGCTTCTCCGACATCGCGACGCTGCGGTGCTTCCCGCCCGTGCAGCCGACGGCGACGGTCACGTACCGCTTCCCCTCGCGGCGGTAGCCCGCGGCGATGAGCTGGAGCAGCTCGGTGTAGCGGTCCAGGAACTCCTTGGCGCCGGGCTGGTTGAAGACGTAGTTGGAGACCTCCTCGGTGGTGCCGTTGTACGGGCGCAGCTCGGGAACCCAGTGGGGGTTGGGCAGGAAGCGGCAGTCGACGACGAGGTCGGCGTCAACAGGCAGCCCGTACTTGTACCCGAAAGACATCACCGTGGCGCGCAGTTCGGGCTCCTCCTCGCCCGCGAACTGCGCGTCGAGCTTGGCCCGCAGCTCGTGCACGTTGAGCCCGGAGGTGTCGATGACGAGATCGGCGTCGCCGCGCAGCTCACGCAGCAGGTCGCGCTCGGCGGCGATGCCGTCGACGATGCGGCCGTCGCCCTGCAGCGGGTGCGGGCGGCGCACCGACTCGAAGCGGCGCACCAGTGCCTCGTCGCTGGCCTCCAGGTAGACGATGCGGCGCTTGACCTGCCTGTCGGCGAGGCCCGCCAGGGACTCCTTGAGGCTGTCGAAGAAGCGCCGGCCGCGGACGTCCACCACGACCGCGATGCGTGCCACGTTGCCCTGCGAACGCGCCCCGAGGTCGACCATGGTGGGGATCAGCTCGGGCGGCATGTTGTCGACGACGAACCACCCGAGATCCTCCAGGCACTTTGCCGCGGTGCTGCGGCCCGCGCCGGACATACCGGAGATGATCACCAGTTCGGGGATGACCGGCTCCTCGGCTGTCGCCGCCGCGCCCATGCTCACCTGCGCTCCCTCTCCGGCCCGGTTCGCTCCGGCGTCTCTGTGCTGCGTCCGTTCTTCACTGCTCATGTCCTCGCCCCCCGGTCCTGTCGGCTCACTCATCTTCAACGATCTCACCGGTCGCGGTGTTCACCGCCGGAGCCGCCGGAGCCGAGGATTTCGTGGCCAGCGCGGCGGCGACGGTCTCCGCCGTCTTGCGGCCGACGCCCGGCACCTCGCAGATCTCCTCAACCGTCGCGGCTCGCAGCCGCTTGAGCGAGCCGAAGTGCTTTATCAGCGCCTGCTTGCGCGCGGCGCCCAGCCCGGTGACGGAGTCGAGGGGCCCGGCCCGCACCGCCTTCGAACGCTTGCTGCGCTGATACCTGATCGCGAAGCGGTGCGCCTCGTCGCGGACTCGCTGAAGGAGGTAGAGCCCCTCGCTCGTACGGGGCAGCACCACCGGGTCGCTCTCGCCGGGCAGCCAGACCTCTTCGAGCCGCTTGGCCAGGCCGCAGACGGCGACGTCGTCGATACCCAGTTCGTCCAGGGCGCTGCGGGCGGCGGCGACCTGCGGCCTGCCGCCGTCCACGACGAGGAGCTGGGGCGGGTAGGCGAACTTCTTCGGCCGGCCGTCCTCGTCGCGCGAGCTGACGTGGGTTTCCTCGGCGGGGCTGCTGCCGGGCTGGTCGGACGGCTCGGGCTCCTCGCCCTCGGCGGAGGAGGGCTCCTCGCTCCCCCACTCGCCGGTGCGGCGCTTCTCCTGCAGGTAACGGCGGAAGCGGCGGCTGATGACCTCGTGCATGGAGCGCACGTCGTCCTGTCCGTCCACGGACTTGATCTGGAAGCGGCGGTACTCACTCTTCCGTGCGAGGCCGTCCTCGAAGACGACCATGGACGCGACGACGTCGTCGCCCTGGAAGTGGGAGACGTCGAAACACTCGATGCGCAGCGGGGCCGAGTCCAGCTCCAGGGCCTCGGCGATCTCCTCCAGCGCGCGGGAGCGGGTCGTCAGGTCGGAGGCACGCTTGGTCTTGTGCAGGGCGAGGGCCTGCTGGGCGTTGCGCCGCACGGTCTCCATCAGGGCACGCTTGTCGCCGCGCTGCGGCACGCGCAGGCTGACCGCCGACCCGCGGCGCTCACCGAGCCACTGGCTCGCGGGCTCCGGCGGGTCGGGCAGCGCCGGGACCAGCACCTCCTTGGGCACGGCGTCGCCGCTCTCCTCGCCGTAGAGCTGCTGGAGCGCGTGCTCGACCAGTTCGGGCGTTCCGATCTCCTCGACCCTGTCGGTGACCCAGCCACGTTGGCCGCGCACCCGGCCGCCGCGCACATGGAAGATCTGGACGGCGGCCTCCAACTCGTCCTCGGCCAGGGCGATGAGGTCGGCGTCGGTCGCGTCGGTGAGCACGACGGCGCTCTTCTCCATCGCCCGCTTCAGCGCGTCCATGTCGTCCCGCAGCCGCGCCGCCTTCTCGTACTCCATCTCCTCGGCGGCCTGGTTCATCTCCCGCTCCAGGCGGCGCAGGTACGAACCCGTGTGCCCGGCGACGAAGTCGCAGAACTCCTCGGCCAGTTCACGGTGCTCCTGCGCGCTCACACGGCCCACGCACGGCGCGGCGCACTTGCCGATGTACCCCAGCAGGCAGGGGCGGCCGATCTGGGCGGAGCGCTTGAAGACACCGGCCGAGCAGGTGCGTACGGGGAAGGCGCGGAGCATCAGGTCGACGGTCTCGCGGATGGCCCACGCGTGCGCGTACGGACCGAAGTAGCGCACGCCCTTCTTCTTGGGGCCGCGCATGACCTGGACGCGGGGGAACTCCTCGTTGAGCGTCACCGCGAGGGACGGATAGCTCTTGTCGTCGCGGTACTTGACGTTGAACCGGGGGTCGTACTCCTTGATCCAGGAGTACTCGAGCTGGAGCGCCTCCACCTCGGTGGAGACCACCGTCCACTCGACGGACGCCGCCGTGGTGACCATCGTGCGGGTGCGCACGTGCAGACCGGCCAGGTCCTGGAAGTAGTTGGCGAGCCGCTGGCGCAGGCTCTTGGCCTTCCCTACGTAGATCACCCGGCCGTGCTCGTCACGGAAGCGGTAGACCCCCGGGGAGTCGGGGATCTCGCCCGGTTCGGGGCGGTAGCTGGAGGGATCTGCCATGCGTCACACCCTACTGGCGCACGGTGACAGCAAGACTCCTCCGACGTGCGGGGAGAGGCCGGGACGGCCTCCCCCACGGGCACGCCTCAGCGGGCGGCTTCGAGACCGCTCACGAACGCCGACCAGGACGCGGCCGGCACCAGCAGCGCGGGCCCCCCGGGGACCTTGCTGTCACGGACGGGGACCACGCCGGGGAACCCGTCGGCCACCTCCACGCAGTTGCCGCCGGCTTGATTGCTGTAGCTGCTCTTGCGCCACGCGGCGCCGCGCAGCGCGGGACGGGATACTCGATTCACGGTGCTTCCCCTCCAAGACGGACCGGATCATGTCGACGGACATGTCCGGGGGCAGGGCCGCTGCCCGGAGCCGATCGTAGAGGAGAGCGTGCCGCCGGACGTCCTCGTTTTCCTCCAGCAGATACCCGTACTCGGAGCCCTCCTTGTAGGCGATCTGCGTGGCGTCGGCCAGGGTGAGCATCGTGAGGGAACCGCCCATCGAACCGTGTGCGCCCTGCTCGAAGCGCAGCACCTGCGCGGTGGCCCGACCCTTGCTCACGGCGTCCAGCAGCCGCCTCAACTGGCCCCGCATCACGGCGTGACCTCCCACAGAACGCCTCAGGACCGCCTCGTCGAGCACGACCCAGAGTTCGGGTCCATCGTCAGCAGCGATCTGCTTCTGCCGCTCCATACGAGCGGCAAGGCGTTCTTCCAGTTTGTTCTCGTCCTCGTGCTCCGGGTGGACACTCAGTACCTCCCGTGCGTAGTCCTCCGTCTGCAGGAGGCCGGGCACCACATGAGCCGCGTACTCATGAATGCTGACCGCTCTCGCCGAGTACTCCATGAAGCGCTGTGACCAGTCGGGGAAGGCCTCCCGGTAGACGTAGGGCCACAGGTCGACCAACAACCCGTCCGCCGCCAGCACTTCATCCAGCGCCCGCGCGAGTTCCCGGGTCGGCCTGGCGCCCGACGATCTCTCCACCTGCGTGATGCGGGTGGAGACCACGTGTGTCCGCCGGCCGAGTTCGGCCTGGGTGAGGCCCGCTGCGTTGCGCAGTCTCCGTACCCGGCTGCCGAAGAGCGCGGCCATCGACGACGAGGGGTCGATTTCCTTGGCCATGGGACGACTTCGACTCCTTACAGCCGGAAGGTTAAGCCTTGACCTTCTTCCCACGGTACGTCCCCGGGACGATCCTTGAGCACGGAAAGTAGCGATCCGCGCACATGGCGGCATCGCGTACGTGACGATGCAACCGGACGGAAGACACCGTGCTCCAGGCCACCCCACTGCCCGAAGACGGCCCCGGCGAGTCGGCGGACACTGCCGCTCACCCGGGCTCAGAACCGCACTCGTTCACCATGCGGTTCACGTCCTCACCGCGGGGCGCTCAGCTCGCGCGGCGCCTCGCGGTGAACCGGCTGGAGCAGTGGGGGCAGCCGCCGGGGTCGGACACCTCGTGCACGGTTGCGCTCCTCGTCGGCGAACTGGCTGCCAACGCGGTGTGTCATGGGCGCGTCCCGGGACGGGAGTTCACGCTCGCCCTCTCCTACGACCTCCCTGCGGGACTGCTCCGCATCGAGGTGGCCGACGCCAGCCCGGTCCGACCACCCGCCCATCCGGCACTGGTGGACCTCGAAGCGGAGTCCGGCCGGGGGCTGTTCCTGGTCGACCTCCTCGCCGAGCGATGGGGCTCCGAACCCCGGAGCCCCATCGGCAAGACGGTCTGGGCGGAGCTGACGGCGGTTTCTCGCTGAGTCATGCCTTCGGCACGAGGCGTGGTCGGAGCGTGCGGCAGCACAGCTCGACGCTCTGCGGACGGGGCCAGGGCCGCGCAGAACGCGCGACCGGTCAGACGTCCGCGGCCGACGCAGCGACTGAGCCACCGAACCCGGAGGGCGGTCCGGCCGCCGCACCGGACGCGCTCCGAACACGGTGCGTCATGAGCGGCGACCGGCCAGGTCCCTCACAGCACGAAGGAGTCCGTCCTCACCAGCCGCGCTCGCGCCACTCCGCCAGGTTCGGGCGCTCGGCGCCCAGCGTCGTGTCCCCTCCGTGGCCGGGGTAGACCCAGGTCTCGTCGGGCAGTTGGGCGAAGAGCTTGACCTCCACGTCGTGGATCAGACTCGCGAACTTCTCCGGATCGTCATGGGTGTTGCCGACGCCGCCGGGGAAGAGGCAGTCACCCGTGAAGAGATGCGGGTGTCCGTGCGGGTCGTCGTAGACGAGGGCGATCGAGCCGGGTGTGTGGCCGACGAGGT
Organism: Streptomyces sp. TAA204; assembly: GCF_000424965.1. Lineage (NCBI taxonomy): Bacteria > Bacillati > Actinomycetota > Actinomycetes > Kitasatosporales > Streptomycetaceae > Streptomyces > Streptomyces sp. TAA204. Next base: position 312,151 of record NZ_AUKW01000005.1, on the reverse strand, counting down.
GGCGGGCGGTCAGTTCGCTCTCGCCGACGCGGATGGTGTCGCCGTCCTCCACCTTCACGTCCGTGCCGACGGGAATGCCCTCGGCGTCGAAGCGGCCCGCGTACGTGCGTGCACGGGTCGCCTCCACGACGGGGGCCAGTGCCTGCCAGTGGTCACCGTGCTGGTGCGTGGTGACGACGGAGGTGATCCCGTCGGCGCCGATCAGCTCCAGCAGCGTCTCCGGCTCGTTGGCGGCGTCGATCAGCAGCTGCTCTCCCGTTCTGCGGCAGCGCAGCAGGTAGGCGTTGTTGTTCATGGGGCCGACAGCGACCTTGGAGATCATCAGGTCGGTCAGTTCGTGTACGTCCGCAGGTCCCCCGACCTGCACCTCTCCGGTGTAAGCCATGGCGCCACCCTAGGCCCTGCCCGGCGGTCGAGGGCCAGACCGTACGTGTGGCATCGCTGCGGGCTCGCGGTGATGCCACACGGCACACGGCACACGCTACAGCGAGGGCAGGACGGGCAGCGGGTCCTTGGAGGACAGGCCGCTGCCGGAGCTGCGGCCGGTGAGCCAGCCGACCAGGGCGGTGGGGCTCCCGGCGACGACGAAAGTGCCGGTGGCGGTGTTCCCGGGGGCGCCCGTGTGCCAGCTGACGCCGTCCTCCGTGCGCAGTTCGACGGAGGCGGGGACGCCGGGGTGGCCGGAGAAGCGCTCGGCCATGTTGGCCAGCTCGCGCTCGACGAAGGCGCCGGGCAGGTCGTCCATTCCGTAGCCGACGCCGAGGTCGACGTGGTGCAGCTCCACCTCGATCCAGCGCCGGAAGGGCAGGGAATACGCCCGGTCGGTCACGCCGTTACGCAGCTCCACGGTGCGCTCCCAGTCACCCGCGGACCGGGAGGCGAAGGCACCGTCGAGGCGTGCCGCGCTCTCGCGGACGTCGTCGAGGTGTGCGGACGCGCTGCGGTGGGCGTCCCGCTCGATGTCGGCGTCCCGTGCCTCGGCGCTGGCGTACATGGGGCGTGCGGCGAGGACGTCGATGAGGGCGTCGGCGTTGCGCGCGAGGTGGGCGAGGACGTGCCCGCGCGTCCAGCCCGGCAGCAGGGAGGGCTTGGCGGCGGTGGCGTCGTCGAGCTGGGCGACGGCGGCCAGGAGGCGGCCGGTGGCCTCTCTCACGGCGTCGGCGTCGGCGACCGGGTCGGGGGCGGATTCGGCGGGGTTCGCGGACTGCGTCATGATCCCCAAGCTAGTCCGCCACTCCTTCGGGTGGAAGAGCGCACCGCGGGGCCATAATCGAATGCACGTGCTATAGGGTCGGGGAGCGGCACCGGTCCGTTCCGGGACACACTCGGACGGCGCCGCCTCTACTCTTGGTGCGGGGGGCTCCGGCGCAAAACGGGCCACCCCGCTTCTCACACGAAAGGTGCCAACCGGCGTGGCCTCTGACCGTCTTCTCGTCCGTGGCGCTCGCGAGCACAATCTCCGGAATGTCTCGGTCGATCTTCCGCGCGACTCGCTCATCGTCTTCACCGGCCTCTCGGGGTCGGGAAAGTCGTCGCTCGCCTTCGACACCATCTTCGCGGAGGGTCAGCGCCGCTACGTGGAGTCGCTCTCCGCCTACGCCCGGCAGTTCCTCGGTCAGATGGACAAGCCCGACGTCGACTTCATCGAGGGACTGTCCCCCGCGGTCTCCATCGACCAGAAGTCGACCTCGCGCAACCCCCGTTCGACCGTCGGCACCATCACCGAGGTCTACGACTACCTGCGGCTGCTGTTCGCCCGTATCGGCAAGCCTCACTGCCCCGAGTGCGGGCGCCCCATCGCCCGCCAGTCGCCGCAGGCCATCGTGGACCGGGTGCTCGGCCTGGAGCCCGGCAGCCGCTTCCAGGTGCTCTCACCACTGGCGCGCGAGCGCAAGGGCGAGTTCGTCGACCTCTTCCACGAGCTCCAGACCAAGGGCTACAGCCGGGCACGCGTGGACGGGCAGACCATCCAGCTCTCCGAGCCGCCGAAGCTGAAGAAGCAGGAGAAGCACACGATCGAGGTCGTCGTCGACCGCCTCACCGTCAAGGACAGCGCGAAGCGGCGGCTGACGGACTCCGTGGAGACCGCCCTCGGGCTCTCCGGCGGCATGGTCATCCTGGACTTCGTCGACCTGGACGAGGACGACCCGCAGCGCGAGCGGATGTTCTCCGAACACCTCTACTGCCCCTACGACGACCTCTCCTTCGAGGAGCTGGAGCCGCGTACCTTCTCCTTCAACTCCCCCTTCGGCGCCTGCCCGGACTGCACCGGCATCGGCACCCGCATGGAGGTCGACCCCGAGCTGATCGTCCCCGACGAGGACAAGTCGCTGGACGAGGGCGCGCTGCACCCCTGGTCGCACGGCCACACGCGCGACTACTTCGGCCGCCTGACCGGCGCGCTGGCGGACGCCCTCGGATTCCGTACGGACATCCCCTGGGCCGGACTGCCGCAGCGCGCCAGGAAGGCGCTGCTGTACGGGCACAGGACGCAGATCGAGGTGCGCTACCGCAACCGGTACGGGCGGGAGCGCGCCTACACCACCGCCTTCGAGGGCGTCGTCCCCTTCGTCAAGCGCAGGCATCAGGAGGCGGAGACCGACAGCAGCCGGGAGCGCTTCGAGGGCTACATGCGCGAGGTGCCCTGCCCCACCTGTGAGGGCACACGGCTGAAGCCGATCGTGCTCGCCGTGACGATGCATGGGAAGTCCATCGCGGAGATCTCCGCGATGTCGATCAGCGAATGCGCGGACTTCCTGCGGGAGCTGACGCTGAGCGACCGGGACAGGACGATCGCCGAGCGGGTGCTCAAGGAAGTCAACGAACGGCTGCGCTTCCTCGTCGACGTCGGCCTGGACTACCTCTCGCTCAACCGCGCCGCCGGCACCCTCTCGGGCGGTGAGGCACAGCGCATCCGGCTGGCCACGCAGATCGGCTCGGGCCTGGTGGGTGTGCTCTACGTGCTGGACGAGCCCTCCATCGGACTGCATCAGCGCGACAACCACCGCCTGATCGAGACCCTCGTACGCCTGCGCGACCTGGGCAACACGCTGATCGTCGTCGAGCACGACGAGGACACGATCAAGGCGTCCGACTGGGTCGTGGACATCGGCCCGGGGGCGGGCGAGCACGGCGGCAAGGTCGTGCACAGCGGTCCGATGAAGGAGCTGCTGGAGAACGCCGCTTCGGTCACCGGGGACTATCTGGCGGGCAGGAAGAACATCCCGCTCCCCGGGCAGCGCAGGCCGGCCGACCCCGCGCGGCAGCTGACGGTGCGCGGGGCGCGTGAGAACAACCTCCAGGACATCGACGTCTCCTTCCCGCTGGGCGTGCTCACGGCGGTGACGGGCGTGTCCGGTTCGGGCAAGTCGACCCTCGTCAACGACATCCTCTACACCCATCTCGCGCGTGAGCTGAACGGCGCGAAGTCGGTGCCGGGACGGCACACCCGGGTGGACGGCGACGACCTGGTGGACAAGGTCGTGCACGTGGACCAGTCGCCGATCGGCCGTACGCCGCGCTCCAACCCGGCGACGTACACCGGGGTCTTCGACCATGTGCGCAGGCTCTTCGCCGAGACGACGGAAGCGAAGGTGCGGGGGTACCAGCCCGGGCGCTTCTCCTTCAACGTCAAGGGCGGCCGGTGCGAGAACTGCTCGGGCGACGGCACCATCAAGATCGAGATGAACTTCCTGCCGGACGTGTTCGTACCGTGCGAGGTCTGTCACGGCGCGCGCTACAACCGGGAGACGCTGGAGGTCCACTACAAGGGCAAGAGCATCTCCGAGGTGCTCGACATGCCGATCGAGCAGGCGCTGGACTTCTTCGAGGCCGTCCCCGGCATCGCCCGGCACCTGCGGACGCTGAACGACGTGGGGCTGGGCTACGTACGGCTCGGGCAGCCCGCCCCGACGCTCTCGGGCGGCGAGGCGCAGCGGGTGAAGCTGGCCAGCGAACTGCAGAAGCGCTCGACGGGCCGCACGGTCTACGTGCTGGACGAGCCCACGACCGGGCTGCACTTCGAGGACATCCGCAAGCTGATCGGGGTGCTGGACGGTCTGGTCGACAAGGGCAACACCGTCATCGTCATCGAGCACAACCTCGATGTCATCAAGACCGCGGACTGGGTGGTGGACATGGGGCCCGAGGGCGGTTACGGCGGTGGTCTGGTCGTGGCCGAGGGATCGCCGGAGCAGGTCGCGGCCGTCCCGGCCAGCCACACGGGCAAGTTCCTGCGGGACGTCCTGGGTGACCGGGTGAGCGACGCCTCACCGGTGCGCAGGCCGGCAGGGAAGGCCGCGTCGGGGCCGGCAGCCGCAAAGCGCACGCCTGGGCAGGCGCCCAAGGCGAAGCCGAGGGCGAAGGCGAAGCGCGCGGGGAAGTAGCCGAGCAGGCTGCACGAGGGCAGGAAGGGCGCCGCACCGACGTGCGGCGCCCTTCCCGTGCGTGCCCCGCGCCCGCCCCGGTCCGGGCCTCCGGCTCCGGCTCGGGCTCGGGCTCGGGCTCGGGCTCCGGCACACGGCTCCCCCGCGGGCGCTTCCGCATCTTCAACTGAACTGTGCGACACGGGAGTTGACGGACATTGTTCTTCGTCGACTTTCCCCGGGACATCTGGTGCAGACCGGTCCCCGCTGGGACGCTTCGCCACGGTGTGCGCAGATAGCGCATGAAACTCCCGTGTTTGTAGGGGATGTTGTGATACGAGTTCATGTACGCCGAAGAGTCCTGGCCAGGTCACTGCTCCCAGCGGTGGCCTTCTTCTCTGTCCTGACGGTCTGTCAGGCACCGGCACCCGCTGCCGCCGCGCCCACGAAACCCGGCCCTCTCCCCGCAGCTGTCCATGACGCACGGCAAGCTCCCCCCGCCGCCCCCTACGGGGTCGCGGACGGCGACGGCATGGAGCTCTCGCGCACCAGCCGCCCGGTCGCGCCCGGCGCCCGGCTCACCTCCTTCCAGCGGCTGGAGTCCGACAAGTGGCTGCGGGCCGACGCCCTCAGCGTCGAACTCGGCGGCGGCGGGAACGGCACCCGCGCCGAGTACCTCTCCTCCGGCGGAGTCTCCACGCGCGGGACGGTGACCGAGCACGTCGAGAAGCACGACCCGGGCAAGGGGCGGCGTACCGTCGCCGCGCTCAACGCCGACTTCTTCGACATCGACGAGACCGGCGCGCCCCTCGGCCCCGGAATACGCAACGGCCGCGTCACCCACTCCCCCGCCCCCGGCAACAGCGAGGCGCTCGGCATCGGGCCCGGAGCGGCCGGCCGCATACTCGACCTCTACTTCGAGGGCAGCCTCACCCTCCCCGGCGGGAAGGAGCCGCTGGCCGCGTACAACGCCGCCGACGTCCCCGAGGGAGGCATCGGCGCCTACAACTCCCGGTGGGGCGAGGCCGACCGTGCCCTGACCACGGACCACGACCCCGACTCGGCCGAGGTGCGAGTGCGGAACGGGCGTGTCTCTGCCGAGGCCGGCGAGCCCGGTACGGGCCCGATAGCGAAGGGCACCACCGTCCTCGTCGGCCGGGACGCCGGGGCGAAGGCTCTTGAGGAGCTGGAGCGGGGCGAGCCCGTCTCGCTGCGGTACGACCTCCGTACTGACGACGGCAGTCCGCTGCCCCGTACGGCGGTGGGGGGCCGTGGGGTTCTGGTCGCCGACGGCAGGCCCCAGGACTGGGAGGGCAGGCCGAACAACGCGGCGGCACCCCGCACGGCGGTCGGCTTCTCCAAGGACGGCTCACGTATGCACGTACTGACGGTGGACGGCCGGCAGGCTGCCTCCGGAGGCGTCACCCTCACCGAACTCGCTCTGATGATGGAGGACTTGGGGGCGCACAACGCCCTGAACCTGGACGGCGGCGGCTCCTCCACACTGCTCGCACGCGAACCGGGCGCCCGTGAACCGCAGTTGGAGAACGCGCCCTCCGACGGCGAAGAGCGTGACGTGCCCAACGGGCTCGCCCTGACCGCGCCGGAGGGCAGCGGAGAGCTGCGCGGCTTCTGGGTCGAGACGGCCGCCGACCCCGGCTCCGCCCCCACCGCCGACACCATGCCCGTGGGTCACCCGGAACGGGTCTTCCCCGGCCTGACACGGAAGTTGACGGCCGCCGGGTACGACGAGACCTACGGACCGGCCGCAGGCAGTCCGCACTGGTCCGCCGCACGGCCCGACCACGGCAGGGTCGACAGCGCCGGTGTCTTCCACGCCCGCGCCGCCGGAACGACGAAGGTCACCGCCCGTCAGGGGCACGCCCGCGGCTCGGCCGAACTCACGGTCATCGGCGGACTGGACCGCATCCGGCCCACGGCCGAGCGTGTCGGACTTGCCGACGGCGACGCCGAGGGCTCGTTCGGCGTCATCGGGTTCGACGCGCAGGGCACCAGCGCGCCGGTGGACCCGGCCGACGCCCGCCTGGACTACGACCGTTCACTCTTCACCGTCTCACCCGACGCGAAGCGCGGCGGCTTCACCGTCAGGGCACGCGAGGGGCAGGAATCGGCCTCGGGCGTCGTCACCGTCACGGTCCAGGGCCGCACCGCCCGGCTCGCCGTCACTGTGGGTCTGCACGACCAGAACGTCGCCGATTTCGAGGACGCCGCGGACTGGCAGTTCAGCGCCGCACGCGCCGAGGGCTCACTGGCGGCGGAACCGGAGGGCCGGGACGGTACGGGCCTGAGGATGACCTACGACTTCAGCCGCTCGGCCGCCACCCGCGCCGCCTATGCGGCCCCTCCCCGGGAGGTGCCGGTCCCGGGTCAGCCGCAGAGCTTCACCATGTGGATCAGAAGCGACGGCAACGGCGCGTGGCCCTCGCTGCAGCTGAAGGACACCGCCGGCACCGACCACGTGCTGCGCGGTGAACACCTGACCGGGGAGGGCTGGCAGCAGCTCACCTTCGACGTCCCGGAAAGCGCCGCCTATCCGCTGCGGCTGCACCGCTTCTATCTCGCCGAGACCCGCCCGTCCGAGCAGTACACGGGCGAAGTGGTGATGGACGAACTGGTGGCCCGTACGCCTCCCGACGTGGACCTGCCCTCCACAGCCCGTCACCCGGACCCGCTGATCACGACCGCCGCGGACGTCGCAGGCCGCGACTGGCGCTTCGCCGTGATCTCGGACGCGCAGTTCGTGGCACGGTCCCCCGACAGCGAGGTCGTACGGCAGGCACGCCGGACCCTGCGCGAAATCCGGGCCGCCGAACCCGACTTCGTCATCGTGGGCGGCGACCTGGTCGACGAGGGGACGAAGGAGGACCTGGCCTTCGCCCGCCGTGTGCTGGAGGAGGAGCTGGGTGACGCCGTCGACTGGTACTACGTGCCCGGCAACCACGAGGTGATGGGAGGCAGCATCGAGGAGTTCACCGGTGAATTCGGCCCGGCGCAGCGTACGTTCGACCACAAAGGCACCCGGTTCATCACCCTGGACACCTCGTCCCTGACGATCCGCGGCGGCGGCTGGGCACAACTGCGGGAGCTGCGGCAGCAGTTGGACGCGGCGGCGAAGGACGCGGCGGTGACCTCGGTGGCCGTCGTGCAGCACGTACCGCCCCGCGACCCGACCGGACAGCAGGCGAGCAGGCTGACGGACCGGATGGAGGCCGACCTGCTGGAGAAGTGGCTCAGCGGATTCCGCGCCCGTACGGGCAAGGGAGCGGCCTTCGTCGGGGCTCACGCGGGGGTCTTCGACGCCTCCCGTGTCGACGGCGTGCCGTACCTCGTCAACGGCAACTCCGGCAAGTCACCCGCCGCGCCGCCCGGCCGGGGCGGCTTCACCGGGTGGTCGCTGCTCGGTGTCGACCAGGACGCCCCGCGGCGCCAGGCGCACGGCAACACAGGCAGGGAGTGGATCGCCGTCCAGACCAGGCCACATGTCGACGCCCTCACGCTGGAGGCTCCGGGCGGGATGCGGGTGGGCACCTCTGCCCGGGCGTCGGCCACGGTCACGCAGGGAGAAGGGGAAGCGGCGCGGAAGGTGCCGGTCGCCTGGCCGGTCAGCGCCGACTGGTCCGGCAGCGGGGGCCTGTGTGTCAAGGACAGCCGGGGGCCCGGCCACCGGGACGCCGCGGACCGGAAGGGGAAGCCTTGCGCCGCCACCTACGATCCGCGGACGCAGACTCTCACCGCACGGCGGCCGGGCACCGTCACCCTCGCGGTGGAGGTGAGCGGTGAGCGCGCCCTCACACGCGTGACGCTCACCCGGTGACGGCGGGGCGCCGGTGCGCAGGGCCTCGCGGGCCCGGCGCACCGGCGCCTCTCTCCTCCCCCGGGACATGGGGCACCGCTCAGACATCGGCATCCTGCTTGCCGCCGCCCGGGCCGTCCTTGCCACCAGGGCCCTGTCCGTCGCTCTCGGCCTTGCGGGAGGCGTAGAGGCTCGTGGCGGTGGTGACGAGGAGGACGGTGCCGATGACACCCAGCGAGACCGGAATGGTGATCTCCGGTACGTGTACGCCCTGCTCGTGCAGCGCGTGCAGCACCAGCTTGACGCCGATGAAACCGAGGATGACGGACAGGCCGTAGGAGAGATGCACCAGCTTCTTCAGCAGGCCGCCGATGAGGAAATACAGCTGCCGCAGGCCCATCAGCGCGAACGCGTTGGCGGTGAAGACGATGTACGGGTCCTGGGTCAGACCGAAGATGGCGGGGATGGAGTCGAGAGCGAAGAGGACGTCCGTCGAGCCGATGGCCAGCATCACGATCAGCATCGGCGTCATCAGCCGCTTGCCGTTCTCGACGATGAACAGCTTCGTGCCGTGGTACTGGTCGGTGGAGGGGACCTTGCGCTCGATCATCTTCAGGAAGCGGTTCTCCTCGTACGCCTCCTCCTCGTGCTCCTCACGCGCTTCCTTGATCAGCTTCCAGGCAGTCCAGATGAGGAACGCGCCGAAGATGAAGAAGACCCAGGAGAAGGTCGAGATGATCGCCGCACCCGCGGCGATGAAGACCGCCCGGAGCACCAGCGCGATCAGGACGCCCACCATCAGCACCCGCTGCTGGTAGATCGTCGGCACGGAGAACTTCGCCATGATCAGGACGAAGACGAAGAGGTTGTCGACGCTGAGGGACTTCTCCGTGACGAAGCCGGCGAAGAACTCCCCGGATGCCTGCGCGTTCCCGAAGAGCAGGAGCCCGACCCCGAAGAGCGCCGCGAGGACTATCCACACGGTGGTCCACGCCCCGGCCTCCTTGAGGGAGACCTCATGCGGCTTGCGGCCGCCGACGAAGAAATCGACGGCGATCAGGGCGCAAAGACCGACGATGGTCAGCGCCCAGACATTCAGAGATACATCCATGAACGCATCCTCCGGCTCGCGAGCTCGCTTCGGCCGGAGGTCTCTTCCACCCGGCGCGCTCAGCGCACTGCCGGGCCGACGCCCCGGGTCCGGTCACAGCCGGTCCGTACTGACGGGCACGCCGCAAGGTTCCGGGAATACTCCCCTCCGCACAAAGGACAGTAAAGCAACACCAAGGAAACGCAAAGAGAGCCTGGTCAGCGGCCCCGCCGCGAGGCGGCCGCGTCCGGCTCAGGCGCCGGTGCCATGACTGCGCCGAGCCAGCGCGACCTGCCGCAGCACCTGTGTGAGCACGCGGCTTCCGGCGGGCACCGACAGAGGTTCGTACGTCCAGTGATGGCCGACCCAGGGGTCGGCCAGATGGTCGTCCGGCACCGGCGTGATGCGCAGCAGGGCACGCCACAGCGGGCTGAGCACCGGCCCGTAGGCGCTGGCGTCCTCGCGGTCCGCCACCATCAGCAGGCTGACGCCGACCGAAGGGCCCTCGTCGGCGAGATAGCGCAACTGCGTGACGGCACGGTCGTCGAAGCCGTGCGGGAAGTCGTGGACGACCAGCAGCTGTCCGGCCGTGTCGAGACCGGGAGGCAGCGCGTCCGCGGCACCGCTGCGTACGGCCATCTGCACCAGGTCGACGCGCTGGGTGAGCTTCTCCAGCAGCCTGCTCACGCCCGCGGCACCGGCGGCGGGAGGCTCCGTCAGCACGCCGGTCTCCGTCAGCGGCGCGAGGGCGGCGGTCGCGGAACCGGCCGGATCGATGACGTTGAGCGTGAAGTCCCCCACGGGGTGGACCGCCGCCAGCCGGGCGGCGACCGCTGTCGCCGCCTCGGCGGCGAGACGGCGCATCTCCTCGGAGCTCACGGCGGCCGAACCGGCCGAACCGCCGCGGCCGCTGTCGATCCACAGGCCGCGCTCCAGCGGCAGCCGAACCAGCATCGGAATCCGCAGGCCGATGCTCTCGGGCAGGCTCAGATCACCCAGACGCATCGCCATGGGCGTCTCCATCGGCGCCGAGTAGGCGTGCCAGACGGGGTTGTCCCAGCGGGCGTAGGCAGGCGGCAGTGCCGGCTCGACGACCTCGGCCTCCGCCTTGAGCTGTCCCAGGTCGCGGTCGAGCACGGCACGGGCCTGACCGACGAGTTCGGCGTGTCTGGAGCGTGCCTCGCCGCGGGCCGCCTCGGCGGCGGTGCCCAGGCGGGTGCGCGGATCGGAGAGGACCTCCTCCAGCTCCCGTTCCATGCGCGATTCGGCGAAGTCGACGGCGGAGCGGTAGGCCGCGACCGTACGGGCCAGGTCCTCGAACATGTCCCAGGTCTGGTTGTAGAGCCGCTCGTCCATGCTCCAGCCGTTGGCGTCGCCGGCGACCGGGGCGTACGCGCCCTCGTCCGCGGACGCGCCGGAGCCAGAGCCGGAGCCGGAGGAGGAGCCGGAGGAGGACGCTGCCGCCACGGCCGGGGTCGGCTCGGCCGCCGGGCCTGCAGTGCGGGACGTGGCAGGGCGGCCGGGGTGCCGGTAGCTGATGCGGCTGGCGCCGGAGGCCGCGGAGCCGGTCGGCGACGGCTGCGGCCCGGCGGCCGGTGCGGCGCGGGAGGAGTCCGCCGAGCCGGGGCCCGTGCCGGGTGAGCCGCGTTCGGCGGTGCCCGCACCCGCCGTCGGAACTCCGCCCGAAGCGCCCGCGACGCCCTGCGCGCCGCCGACCGTGGCGCCCCGGCGCGCCCGGTCCTCGTCCGTCCGGGGCGGCGGCGCCGCCACCGAACGGGCCATGCCCGCAGCGACAGCCTCGTTGATCCGCGCCGCCGACTCCCGGGCGCGGGGCAGCCCCTGGTCGGCGAGCATCGCCGCGAGCCCTCCCGCGTACCCCTGTCCGACCGCACGGACCTTCCAGACGCCGCCTCTGCGGTACAGCTCCACGGCGACGACGGCCGACTCCGCGTCGAGTCCGCTCGCGCGGTAACTGGCGATTGCCTCACCGCCGAGCCGCGTGACGGCGACGGAGGGGGCCTCCAGCGCACCGAAGTCCGCCGGCCCGCCGACCCCCGTGGGCAGCGCGAGAAGTACATTGACCCGGTGCACGTCCACGGGCAGGGCGTCGAGATCGACCGCGAGCCGGTGCTCGGCCGCCGCCTGCCGGGAGACCTCGACCCCGGGCAGATGCGGCTCGGCGGGATGGGCCATCCACCCTGCCTCGCGCATACGGCCGTGCTCGTCGTTGAGAGTCACCCCGGCGATGACAGGCTTCGCCGCCGACACCCGGATCTCCAGTCGGGCTCCGGGCAACGGGTGGTTCTGCCCCCGTACCAGCTCGGCCGTCATCCTCGCGCCCCCCTTGTCGCGCTGTGCTTCCCCCGCGTGCGCCGTCCTGCCCCCGCGTCAGAGGTGCGGCACCATCGCGGGCATCAGGTCCTGGAACGTACGGCCGTTGGTCGGCGCGCCCACCGCGGTCATCTGCCAGCCGTTGCCCTGCCGGTGCACCTTGGCCATGATCTGGGCGGTGTACTGGCCGCCGCCGGTGAGCGTGTAGCGCGCCAGCTCCTGGCCGTTGGACTCGTCGACGAGACGGCAGAAGGCGTTCTCCACCTCGGCGAAGGTCTGCCCGGTGAAGGAGTTGACCGTGAAGACGATCTGGTCGATGTGGACCGGGACGCGCTGGAGGTCCACCATGATGGCCTCGTCGTCACCTCCCTGACCGGCACCGCCGACGAGGTTGTCACCGGTGTGCCTGACCGAGCCGTCGTCGCTGACGAGGTGACGGAAGAAGACCACGTCCTTCGGCTCCTTGCCGGCGAAGAGCACGGCGGAGGCGTCGAGGTCGATCTCCTTGCTGCGCTTTCCGAACAGCCCGCGGCGCGGAGCGGCCTTCCATCCGAGCCCCATCCGCACCGCCGACAGGGCGCCCCCGTCGCTCTTCTCCAGACTGATGGCCTGTCCCTTGGACAAGTTCACCGACACGTGAGTCCCCTCTCGACTTTCCGCCGCCACCGTCGCTCCCGATGACCGTCACACTCCGCAGCCTACGCATTCACGCGAAGCCGCCGGTCAGAGCAGTCACCTTTGTGTCGCTCCTGCAACACTCCGCGACCGCCCCCCTCTCCGCCGCAACAGGGGCTACTTCAGCCCCGCCTCCTTCATCTGCCGCAGCTCCTTCTTCAGCTCCGACACCTCGTCCCGCAGCCGTGCGGCCACCTCGAACTGCAGCTCCGCCGCCGCAGCCCGCATCCGCTGCGTCATCTCCTCGATGGTCTCGGCCAGTTCGGCGGCAGGACGGTCGGTGAGCACCTCGGTGCCGCCACGCGCCGCCCTGCCTCCCGCCGGCTTGGCGGGAGTGGGGGCCCTGCCCTTGCCCGTACGCTCGCCGCCGCCCTTCTTCTCCTGCCGGTAGCCGGAGCCGAGGAGCTGCTCGGTGTCGATGTCCTCGCGGGCGATGTCGGCCACGATGTCGCCGATCTTCTTGCGCAGCGGCTCCGGGTCGAGGCCGTGCTCCGTGTTGTAGGCGATCTGCTTCTCGCGGCGGCGGTTGGTCTCGTCGATGGCCTTCTCCATGGCCGGAGTGACCTTGTCCGCGTACATGTGCACCTGACCGGAGACGTTGCGCGCCGCACGCCCGATCGTCTGGATCAGGGAGGTGCCCGAGCGCAGGAAGCCCTCCTTGTCGGCGTCGAGAATGGCCACGAGCGACACCTCGGGCAGGTCCAGGCCCTCGCGGAGCAGGTTGATCCCGACGAGCACGTCGAACTCCCCCGACCGCAGCTCCCGCAGCAGCTCCACCCGGCGCAGCGTGTCCACGTCGCTGTGCAGATAGCGGACCTGGATGCCCAGCTCCAGGAAGTACTCGGTCAGGTCCTCCGCCATCTTCTTGGTGAGCGTCGTGACCAGGACTCTCTCGTCCTTCTCCGAGCGGGTCCTGATCTCGTGCACCAGGTCGTCGATCTGGCCCTCGGTCGGTTTGACCACCACCTCCGGGTCGACGAGCCCGGTCGGACGGATCACCTGCTCCACATGGCCGTCTCCTCGGGAGAGCTCGTAGGACCCGGGGGTGGCCGAGAGATAGACGGTCTGGTCGATCCGCTCCAGGAACTCCTCCCACTTCAGCGGCCTGTTGTCGATCGCCGACGGCAGCCGGAAGCCGTGCTCGACCAGCGTCCGCTTCCGCGCCGCGTCGCCCTCGTACATCGCGCCGATCTGCGGGACCGTCTGGTGCGACTCGTCGATGACGAGCAGGAAGTCGTCGGGGAAGAAGTCGAGAAGGGTGTGGGGGGCGGTGCCGGGCTCACGGCCGTCGATGTGGCGGGAGTAGTTCTCGATGCCGGAGCAGGTGCCGATCTGGCGCATCATCTCGATGTCGTAGGTGGTGCGCATCCGCAGCCGCTGCGCCTCCAGCAGCTTTCCCTGCTTCTCCATCGAGGCGAGCTGCTCCTCCAGCTCGGCCTCGATGCCCGCGATGGCCCGCTCCATGCGCTCCGGGCCCGCCACGTAGTGGGAGGCGGGGAAGACGTAGAGGTGCTCGTCGTCCGAGATGACCTCGCCGGTGAGGGGGTGGAGCGTGGAGAGCGCCTCGATCTCGTCACCGAACATCTCGATGCGGACCGCCAGCTCCTCGTACACGGGGAAGATCTCGATCGTGTCGCCCCGCACGCGGAAGGTCCCCCGCGTGAAGGACATGTCGTTGCGCGTGTACTGCACCTCGACGAAGCGGCGCAGCAGATCGTCCCTGTCGATCTCCTGGCCGACCCTGAGCGGCACCATCCTGTCGACGTACTCCTGCGGGGTGCCCAGACCGTAGATGCAGGAGACCGAGGCTACGACAACCACGTCGCGCCGTGTCAGCAGTGAGTTCGTGGAGCTGTGGCGCAGCCGCTCGACCTCCTCGTTGATGGAGGAGTCCTTCTCGATGTAGGTGTCCGTCTGGGGGACGTACGCCTCGGGCTGGTAGTAGTCGTAGTACGAGACGAAGTACTCCACCGCGTTGTTCGGGAGGAGCTCGCGGAACTCGTTCGCCAGCTGCGCGGCCAGAGTCTTGTTCGGTGCCATCACCAGCGTGGGCCGCTGGAGCTTCTCGATCATCCACGCGGTGGTCGCGGACTTGCCGGTGCCCGTCGCGCCGAGCAGCACGACGTCCTTCTCACCACCGCTGACGCGCCGCGCCAGATCGGCGATAGCGGTGGGCTGGTCACCGCTGGGCCGGTAGTCGCTGACGACCTCGAAGGGCGCCACGGTGCGTTCGATCTGGGTATGGGGCCGCATGCCGACAACGGTACGACCCGCCGCTGACAACGGCTGCGGACAGTGACCACGAACAGTCGCGGCCCGTTTACACTCACGCCATTCCGCTTCTGCTTCCGTGTATCGCACAACGGGAATGCTCCTGGCTGACAGTGTTCGCACGAACGCGAGGAGTCCCGAATGTCGATGCGCCGTGCCGTAGCTGCCGCAACCGGCGTGCTGCTGGGAGTGTCCGCGCTCACCCTCACCGCGAGCCCGGTGGCCCACGCGGCTCCCCAGCAGGAGAAGAACGACCGCCCGCCCGTGACGGTCGCCCACCGAGGAGCTTCCGGTTACGCGCCGGAGAACACCCTCAGCGCCGCCGAGAAGGCCGACAGCCTCGGCTTCGACTGGGTGGAGAACGACGTACAGCGCACCAAGGACGGCGAACTCGTCGTCATGCACGACACGACACTCGCCAGGACGACCGACGCCGAGCAGGTCTTCCCCGACCGCTCGCCCTGGAACGTCTCCGACTTCACGGCCGCGGAGATCGGCCGTCTGGACGCCGGAAGCTGGTTCAGCGACGACTACAAGGGTGAAAAAGTCCCCACCCTGGAGCAGTTCCTGGAGAAGCTCACGGAGAACGACCAGCGGCTGCTCCTGGAGCTGAAGTCCCCCGAGATCTACCCGGGCATCGAGAGCCAGACGCTCAAGGAGCTGGCCGGCAACGGCTGGCTGGACAGCGAGCACATGAAGGACAAGCTCATCATCCAGAGCTTCAACGCCACATCGGTCAGGACGACCCACACCCTGAACCCGGCGGTCAAGACCGGGTTCCTGGGCAATCCCAAGGTCTCCGAACTGGACTCGTACGCGAAGTTCACCGACCAGATCAACCCGACCCACCGGGCGGCGACGAAGGACTACGTCAAGGCCGTGCACGCGCGCAAGGGGCCGCTCGGGAAGCGGATGGAGGTCTTCACCTGGACGGTGAACGACGCCTCCACGGCCCGCACGGTCGACAAGGCCGGCGTGGACGGGATCATCTCCAACTACCCGGACGTCGTGCGGGACGCGACGCGAGGCTGAACGTTTCCCCTGGCGGAGCTCTCCGCCACAGGCACGGCCGGACCCCCACCCGGCCTCTCTCCCCACCCCTCCCCTGCTCCCCGTCCGTGCGACCGCACGGCTGACGAGGACGGCCGTCCCGGGCCCGCCCGGGACCAGGGGCCCTTGTCAGAGGGTGCCTCTAGGGTGCCCGCATGAATGAGACTCCGGCGAGTACGGCAGCCCGCACCAGCATCTGGACACTGCGGGAGACCCCTGTCGGCCCCCTGCTGCTCGCCGCCACCGACGAGGGCCTGGCCAACGTCGTCTTCCACGCCGACGCCGCTGCGGCCGACCGGGCCCTTTCGCGGCTCACCGCCCGTCTCGGAGCACCCCCGGTCCATGCCGGCGCCGACGCCGCTGCGGCAGCCGCATCCGCGTCCCCTCCCCCGTCCGCACACCGTGCGCTCGCGCTGGCGGACGCGGAGCTCGTCTCCTACTTCCGTGGAGACCTGCGCGTCTTCACCGTCCCGCTGGACTGGTCGCTGACCGGCGGCTTCAACGAGCGGGTGCTGCGGGAGCTCTTCACGTCCGTACCGTTCGGCACCACCGCCGGATATCAGGATCTCGCCCGGCGGGTCGGCGAGCCGGGCGCCTCACGTGCCGTGGGGGTGGCGATGGGTTCGAATCCGCTGCCGGTGGTCGTCCCCTGCCACCGCGTCGTGGAGAGCGGCGGCGGCCTGGGCGGGTTCGGCGGCGGCAGGGAGACCAAGCGTGAACTGCTGGCACTTGAGGGGCTGTTGCCGCAGCCCTTGTTCTGAGGGCCGGTTACTCCGTGGAGGACCCGCACCACCGCTGGCAGACTGCACACGTGACCGACACCGACAACCCCGCCGACACTCCTGACACCGGCCCCGGCGGCACCGGCGCCGCGGCCGGCTCCCCCGCCGCGTCCGCACTGCCCGGCGGCGCGGAGCTGCCCGGCGGCGTCAGTACGCCCGGAGGCACCGGCCCCCACGGCCGCCCCGCAGCTCGCGGACGGATACGGCCGGAACTCTCCGCACCCCCGTACGGGCCGGAGCTGGCCGCGCTTCGCCGCCGCACCACGGCCGTACTGGCGATCGGGCAGATGCTCGGCGGTCTCGGCGTGGCCACCGCCGTCACGCTCGCGGCGGTACTGGCCAAGGAGATCAGCGGCTCCGAGGCGCTGTCCGGCCTCGCCTCGACCTCGTCCGTCATCGGGACGGCACTGCTCTCCCTCCCCCTCGCCTCCCTGATGGCGGCCCGTGGACGCCGCACCGGCCTCACCGCCGCCTACCTCATAGGAGCCGCCGGCGGCACGGTCGTCGTCGTCGGAGCCGTGCTGGGCAACTTCCCGCTGCTGCTGATCGGCATGACGGCCTTCGGGGCGGCGAGCAACGCCAACCTCCAGGCCCGGTACGCCGCCGCCGACCTCGCCGAGGCCGGGCAACGGGCGCGGGCCATCTCCTTCGTGGTGTGGGCGACCACGATCGGCGCCGTCCTCGGCCCGAACATCGCCGCGCCCGCCGGACGAAGCGTCGCCGGACTGGGCATCCCCCCGACAGCGGGGGCGTTCGTGTGGGGGACTGCCGTCTTCCTCGTGACCGCCGCCCTGATGCATCTGCTGCTGCGTCCCGACCCGCTGCTGACGGCGCGTGCGCTGGCCGCGGCGGATCCCCCCGCGGACCCCGCGGAGGGCGCCGGGGAGACGGCGGCGGACAAGTCCTCCGAGAAGGAGGAGCGTTCGCTGCGCGCCGGCTTCGCCGCCGTCACCGCCTGCTCCCACGCCCGTCTGGCGCTGGTCACGATCGCCGCCGCGCACACCACCATGGTCTCGATCATGGTGATGACGCCCGTGGACCTCGGCCACCACGGTGCGGGCATCGAGCTGATCGGCCTGGTCATCAGCGCACACATCGTCGGCATGTACGCGTTCTCGCCGGTCATGGGCTGGCTCGCCGACCGCTTCGGACGGCTCGTCGTCATCTCCGGTGCCGTGGTGCTGCTCGCGTGCGCGGCGGCCCTCGCGGGCACCGCGGACGGATCGCACGTCCAGTCGGCGGTCGGGCTCTTCCTGCTCGGCCTGGGCTGGTCGGCGGGTCTCGTCTCGGGTTCGGCGCTGCTGACGGACTCCGTGCCGCAGCCCGCCCGCGCCGCTGTACAGGGCCTGTCCGATCTCGTCATGAACGCGGCGGCGGGGGCGGGCGGCGCCCTGTCCGGACTGGTCGTCGCCCAGGCGGGCTACGGCTGGCTCAGCGCGCTGGCAGCGACACTGCTCGTACCGGTGGTGGTGCTGCTCCTTGCCGGTCTGACACGGCGCACGTAGGCAGACGGCGGCAGACGCTCACAGGCAGCAGAGCGCGCAGGACACGCAGACAGAGCGCAGGCGCGGGCCCGGCCGCCCCCGCGCGGGGTGCTCGCGCCCCGCAATCACCGCGGGTACAGCTCGAAGGCGACGCAGTCCCGGCCGCCGTACCGCTCCGCGCCCATGCCCACGCCCCACTCGACGATGCCGCGCGCGTACTCCTCCACCGGTTCCTCGCTCAGCGCGCTGATGTACGCCCGGTGCTCGGCCAGCGAAGCCACGGCCCGCCGTTTGGCCTCCTCCCCCACCGGCACGGCGTGCGTCGGGTCCGAGGCACCGGCGACGGCGACCCACCGCACCCCGCCCCAGGGTGCGAGGTCGCCGGAGGAGAGCTGCTCCGGGAAGATCCAGCGGTTCCCGGCGTCACCGACGGCGTCGAGCACGGCCCTTCCCACGACTCGGTGGTCCGGCGTGTTCCAGGCACGCCCGCCCCAGGTCTCCCGGTGGTTGAGCGTGATGACGAGCTCCGGCCGGCTCCTGCGCAGGACCGCGGCGACGTCCCGGCGCAGCGGCACCCCTTCCTCGATCACGCCGTCCCGGTGGTCCAGGAACTCCAGCGAGGTGACACCCACGGCACGGGCGCTCGCCCGCTGCTCCTTCTCCCTCACCCGGGCGCACTCCCCGGGTTCGAGGTTGTCGATGCCCGCCTCGCCGCGTGTGACGAGGAGGTAGCTCACCTGCTTGCCAGCCGCCGTCCACTCGGCGACGGCCGCCGCCGCCCCGTACTCCATGTCGTCGGGGTGCGCGACGACGGCCAGTGCGCGCTGCCAGTCCTCCGGCATCGTCTCCAGCCGCTTCTCGGTGCTCGTCGTGGCCATGCCCTCACTCCGCCTTCCGCCCGTGGTGATCGCTCCTCGCGCCGTACGGTGGTCACGCGGGCGGCCGGGGAGGCGGCCGCGCAGGTCACCGGCGCTCGAACGGTGTCCACTCCAGCTTCTCGCCGGTCCCCTCACCGCGGCGACTTCCCCACTGCCGTCTGCCGTCCCGCTCCATCATCGGGTCGAGGCTGACGAAGAGCGTGATGAGCAGCAGCAACAGCACCGGCACGATCAGCATCGGTGCCAGTGTGCCCAGCGGGGAGGGGGCTCCCGGGCTGGAGGCGTCGCTGTAGAGGCGTACGGACATCGCTGCCATGCCGGTGTAGTGCATGCCGATGAAGGCGGTTCCCATGATCATGGCGGCGCCGAGTGACGCACCGAGGTGCTTGGCCTTCGTGGCGCACCATGTCGCGACGGTCGCCACGACGACGGCGACGGCGACGGAGACCGCGACGAGCCGCGTGTCGTAGCGGACGGCGCCGGCCACGTGCATGCCCGTCATGCCCAGGTAGTGGGTGGAGGAGACGCCCAGGCCCAGGATGGTGCCGCCGCCGAGCACGGTCGCCCAGTTGGGCCGCCGGTGTCCCACCAGGAGGAGCGCGGCCACGGAGACGAGGACGGCGAGCAGGAGTGTCGCGTATGTGGTGACCATGTCGTACTCGATCTGGGCCTCACCCACGCTGAACCCGATCATCGCGACGAACTGCATCGTGAATACGCCGACTCCGACCGCGACGGCCCCCAGCACCAGCCATCCCGCCTGTTCTCGGCGTTCACCGGCACGGGCCCGCATGGCGCACCTGAACCCCACGGCGCTGCCCAGGGCGGCCATGGCGAACGCCAGGACCGGCGTGACCGGCCCGTAGGTGAAACCGTCCGCAGGCACTGCCGCGGCTGAGAACATCGACATCCCCACCAGGAAACGCGTGTGATCACAGAATCGTCACTCTGCGAACACATATACGGAGACCTCATGTTAGGGACAGCGGCGCCCGCGTGCCGCCGTTTCGGCCAAGACCGTCCGGGCGCACCCGGGTTCGCGCGGGATTGCCCGCCCCGTGCGGAAGCCGCCGGAGCCCGCGGCGGTCTCCCGCCCGTCCGAGGGGCCGGCCCTGCCGCCACGCCGGCCTCCCCCACCGGGGGCTGACCACGGCAGGGGTTCACAGCGAACTGCGAACCGCGTTCACCACAGCCCGCGTTCACCGCCAACCGCGTTCACCACAGCCCGCGTTCACCGCCAACCGTGCACCTGCTGCAGTCTGTGCACGACGCGGTTGAACCTCGCCCGGTCCAGCGCGCACGCCTCACGGCGCATCCCCTCCGGATGGACGCGCAGCACCCTTCCCGTACCGACCCACGAGTCCCGTCCGGTGCGGTCCCAGGGGCCCGAGCCGAGCGGCAGCCACTCCGGGTGCCCCTCGCGCTCCCGTGAGGTCAACTGCACGCCGAGCAGAGTCCCCCGGTCCTCACGGGCCACGATCAGGACCGGCCGGTCCTTGCCCCTGCCGTCGCTCTCCTCGTAGGGCACCCACGTCCAGATGATCTCGCCGGGGTCCGGTTCGCCGTCGGGGTCGGGCGCGTAGGTGGTGCGCACCCTTCCCACGCGGTCCGGCCGCACCTCCGAGGTCGCCGTGCTGCCGCTCCCGCCCGGCAGCACGGAGGCCGTGCCCTGCGCATCCGTCTCGTCCTCGGTGTGACTCATGCGGGGGAACCTACCGCCACACGGGTGAGATCCTTGTCCCCGGGATCGCGACCGGGCGAGGTGGACGGAGAGATGGAGCGGACAGTGCGTGTGCTCGTGGTGCAGAACACCCCCCGCGGAGGGCCGGGCCGGCTCGGTGCGTGGCTGGAGGAGAACGGGCTCGCACTGGACGTCGTGCACGCCTACGACGGGAGCCCGCTGCCGCACGGCATCGCCGGCCACCAGGCGCTCCTCGTGCTCGGCGGCGGCTTCATGCCCGACGCCGACGACCGCGCGCCGTGGCTCGCACCGGCCCGGGAACTGATGAGCGAGGCGCTGGAGGCGGATGTGCCGGTTCTGGGCGTCTGTCTGGGTGCCCAACTGCTCGCCCACGTCGCGGGCGGCACCGTACGGGCCGAGCACGGCAAGCCGGAGGCGGGCAGCACCGCCCTGACACTGCGGACGGAGGCGGCCGGCGACCCCCTCTTCCGCGGACTGCCCACCCGTCCCACGGCGATCGAGCGCCGCGTCGACGCGATCACCCGGCTACCGCCTGGCGCGAGCTGGCTCGCGGAGAGCGAGCGGTGTCCGGTGCAGGCGTTCCGGATCGGGGAACGGGCGTGGGGCGTGCAGTTCCACCCCGAGGCGAGTGTGGAGAGCGTCCGCGGCTGGGACGAGTGGAAGCTGAGCGAACTGGGCTTCGATCACCAGGAGTTGATCCGATCGGCGGAACGGGACGAGCCCGCGTCGACCGAGATCTGGCACGAACTGGCGCGCCGCTTCGCCGCCGTCGTGACGGGGGCGGCCACGCCGCAGGTGCCGCGGGGCTGACACCTGGCCGCCGCGCGGAGGACCCTCAGTCCTGTGCGCCGTTCCAGGCCGGGCGGCGCGGGTCCTCCGCGCGTACGAACACGTCGGCGGCCTGCGCGGGGGCGACCTCGTCCGCGTACCGGGCGAAGGCCGGCAGCTTCCAGCGCTCCTCCTCCCGCGTCTGCCGCTCCAGCGCGGCGGCGGAGAGCCCCAGATGCACCGCGAGGTCGAAGGGGAACCAGTGCCCGAGCAGGAACGGGCCGTGGAGCAACAGCACGCCGCCCGGCGGCAGCAGTACGTACGGGGAGCGGGTGGGCCGGTCGGCCTCCGGACGGCGCAGGTCCGGCAGAACGCGTCCGTCGCCGCCCGGCTCCAGGGGGCCGAAGACCTCACGCCACAGGGCTCCGGTGTCGTACCAGAGGTCGTAGTAGGCGTCGGGGTCCTGCTTGCCGTACTCGAAGCGCAGCGAGGCGGCCCGCAGAAAGCCGTCGGCGGAGACGACGAGTGGCTGCCGGCCGCGTACGCGCAGGGCCTCGGCCAGCCGGGCGGCGAGAGCGTCCGGACGTACGGGCGGCGGACCGTCCAGGGCGACGCGGTGCCACGGACCGCCGCCGGACGGTGCCTGCTGAACGACGCGGTCGGCCAGTTTCCCGGTCAGCCGCTCCCAGGTGATCGGTTCGAGTCGCACACCCCCATGGTCGCGCGACCGCTGCGGCAACTCCTGACGAGGCCCGGGGCACAGCCCACGACGGCTGACTCCGGATATCAACTTGGTCTACTTACGCACTTATTTGGCGCTGATTCACCTCAAACACCACAAGAGTGGGACACACTTGCTCCCTCACATCACGAAGGGGTCCTCATGTATCCGAACCAGCAGCCCCAGCCCCAGCCACCGCACCCGTTACCGCCCACGCGGCCGAGGTGGGCGCGCAAACGCGTTCTGATCCCGGCCCTCTTCCTGAGCTGGTTCATCGGTGTCGCCATGGGTGGCGCAGGAGCAGCGGATTCACCGGGCACGACCGAGGCGTCGGCGACGGCACCCCGTCCCAGCGCCACGGCGACGGCGACGGTCACCGAAACGGCCGAGGCGGAGCCGGAGGCGGCTCCCACCGTCACCGCGACGAAGAAGGTGAAGGTACGGAGCACGGTCACCGTCACGGCGAAGGCGCCGGCTGCCGACCCCGGCACGGGCACCGGCACCGATGACTCCGCCTCCGTGTACTACGGCAACTGTGACGAGGCCCGGGCCGCCGGCGCCGCGCCGGTGCACCGCGGTGAACCCGGCTACGCGAAACACCTCGACCGCGACGGGGACGGCGTGGGCTGCGACATCTAAGGCGCCCCGCGGCCCGGCCGCACAACGAACCGGTAGACCCGGGAATCACGGCTCTGGAATCCCAGACGTTCGTACAGCCGGTTCGCCGCCTGCCGGGACGGACGCGAGGTGAGGTCGACGGTCCTGGCCCCGGCCTCTTCGGCCAGACGCAGTGCCTCCCCGATCAGCGCCGCTCCGGCACCGTGTCCCCGGGCCGCATCGTCGACCACGACATCTTCGATGCGGCTCCGCAGCCCCGACGGCAGCGGAAACATGATCAGCGTCAGCATGCCGACCGCTCGGCCTCCGGTCCGTGCCAGCAGCAGAGTGTTGGCATCACTGCGCACCAGCCGGGCCACCGACTCGTGGTCAGGCACGGCGGCCATGCTCGAGAGTTGGGGCAGCAGGCGTGTGACTGCTTCGACTGCCTCGTCGGTCGGCGCGCGGACGACTTCCACCTCGACGCTCATGATCGTGACTCTATCGACTGGCGCCGAAGCGCAGGGCGATCCGCCCAGTCCGGGCTCTCCCGGGCCGGGACCGGGCCGGCCCCCCTTCAGCCGGGCGCGGCGGCTCTCCGGTGGATCAACTGAGGTCCCTGGTCAGTACGCCAGGGGGCGGTGTTTGCGGGGTCGAACAGGCCGACTTCCTGTCGCGCTGGACGCCCCGTGACGAGCCGTCGGTTCGCTACGACGGCCAGTCGACGAAGCCGTGGAAGAGAGCGCAGAAGAAGGGGACGCCGAGGAACGCGCCGGCAGCCAACACGACGCGGCGCCGGGCGTACCGCTGCCGCCACGGCAGCATCCAGCTGACGAGCAGCAGTACGGCGGAGACCGCCAGGCCGCACAGGAAGAAGACGAACGAGGGCGCGAAGGTGGCGTCGAAGCGTCTCTGATCAGCTTCGCTGCACGAGTCGCAGGCCATCGGGGAGAGCATCACGAATACGAGGGCGAAGAAGCCCGCGAAAAGAGTCAGCCCGGTGGCGACCAGCGGGCCGATCCACGCTCGCGGTGTGCGGGTATCGGGTGCGGTCACTGCTTTTCCCATGAGCCCCATGCAAGCGCGGTGCAGGCGCCCGCACATCCGCGCTCCTGCTCAGGCGCCGTACTCAACCGCCCCGCTCCGGCGCGCGTGCGCTGCCCGGTGGATCACCTGCCCGCAATGTCCGTATCCTGGGCCGGTGATCCACTGGCGTCGACCAGGTGCCACCGGAGGTGCCCACCGATGACCCGCAAGCGCGTGACCGTCTCAGGCGCCGTGCAGGGCGTGTTCTTCCGCGACTCCTGCCGGAGCGCGGCCGCGTCCCACGGAGTGTGCGGCTGGGTGCGCAACCTGCCGGACGGCAGCGTCGAGGCCGTCTTCGAGGGCGAGCCGGGCGCCGTCGGCAAGCTCGTCGACTGGACGCACGAGGGCCCCTCCGCGGCACGGGTCGAGCAGGTGCGGGTGCACGAGGAGGAACCGCAGGGGCTGACAGGCTTCGAGGTGCGTCCGACGCCGCCGCCCGGCTCCGCGCCGCCGCGGGCGAATCCGTGACCGTGCCCGCCCGGTGACACCCGAACCGCCGCGGGTCGGCCTGCGCTTCGCCGGGGAGCTGCGCTTCTTCCTCGCCGCCGGGCACCGGCGCGCGGAGAGCGTCCAGGTCGCTCACGACGGGACCTCCACTCTGGGTCACGTCGTCCAGTCACTCGGCGTGCCGCTGACGGAGGTGGGTGAACTGACCGTGCACGGCTGCCGGGTGGGCCCCTCGTACCGTCCGCGGGGCACGGTCACGGCCGTCGTGGACGCCCCGCACCGTCCCCAGCCCGTCGCCGCGCCCGCCCCGCTGCGCTTCGTTCTCGACGTGCATCTGGGCGCGCTGGCGAGACGGCTGCGTCTGGTCGGGCTCGACGCCGCCTACGCCAACGACGCCTCGGACGACGCGCTGCTGGAGCAGGCAGGCACCGAGCGCCGCGTGCTGCTCACCCAGGACCGGGGCCTGTTGCTGCGCAGGGCACTGTGGTGCGGCGCGTACGTACGGGGCGACCGTCCGGACGCCCAACTGCTGGACGTGCTGGACCGGTTCGCTCCCGGCCTCGCCCCGTGGAAGCGCTGCGTGGCGTGCAACGGCGCGCTCACGCCCGTCGCCAAATCCGAGATCGCTCCACTGCTGCGGCCGGGCACGCGCCGTACGTACGACACCTTCATGCGCTGCCGGGACTGCTCGCGGCTGTACTGGCGGGGTGCGCACAGCGGCAAGCTGGAGGCAGTGGTGGCGGCGGCGTGGGAGGCCGTACGGACGAGTGGCGGGGGTGACCTTCCGAGCGCGGAGACGGACACCGCGCACGCCCCCCGGGAGTGACCGGCGGAGGCTAGGCGAGCGCCTGACCACGGCGCGAACTGGCATACCGCGATGGGCTGTTGCAGCGCTCTTGCAGGGCCTCGGCGCCTCATCACGGGATACGCCCCGCGATGTCCGGCCAATCGAATTCACGCGGAACCGTCCCATGTGAGGCCCGTGTGCTGCACGATGCGGTATGGCCGCGGGATGTGCGGCCTTGACTCTCTCCACACGGGAGCTCGGATGAGAAGACGCGTCATAGCCCTGCACAGCGCCGCCGTGGTGATGCTGGCCGGGGTGCTCACGGCCGTACCGGCGTCGGCGAACGCCGGTACCCCCTCTGCTGCCGCACCGGCGGACAGCGCGGGCGAGGCGGACCGTACCGGCAGGGGCGGGGGCGGATCGCTGAAGTGGACCGACTGCGGAACCGAGAGCTATCCGGAGCTGCAGTGCTCCACTGTCCGCGTCCCGCTCGACCACTCGCGCCCCCACGGCAGGAAGATCTCCCTCGCGCTCTCGCGCATCCAGCACACCGCCTCGAAGTCCCAGGGCCCGCTTCTGGTCAACCCCGGCGGCCCGGGCGGCAGTGGACTGACCCTCGCCGGGTATGTCGCAGGCTCGCTGCCGAAGAAGGTGGCCGCGCAGTACGACGTGATCGGCTTCGACCCACGCGGCGTCGGCGAGAGCGAACCCGCACTCGACTGCGAGCCGGGCTACTTCGACCCCGTCCGTCCCGACAGCGTCCCCCGCAGCGCCAAGGACGAGCGGAGGAACATCAAGCGCGCCAAGGGCTTCGCCGAGGCATGCGGGAAGAAGCACGGGAGTCTCCTGCGGCACATCGACACGGTGAGCGCCGCGCAGGACATGGACCTCATCCGCCGCGCCCTGGGAAGCAAGAAGATCAACTACTTCGGCTATTCCTACGGCACCTACCTGGGCGCCGTGTACGCCAAGCTCCACCCCGACCGTGTGCGGCGTGCCGTGCTGGACAGCGTCGTCGACCCGGACGGCGTCTGGTACGACAGCAACATCACCCAGGACTACGCCTTCGACGCCCGCCACAAGGCGTTCACCGCGTGGGTCGCCGAACACGACGCGGAGTACGGCCTCGGCACCGATCCGGCCGCCGTGGAGAAAGCCTGGTACAGGATGCGCGAGGAGGTCCGCGACGACCCCGCGGGCGGGAAGGTCGGCGCCGCAGAACTCGAGGACACCTTCATCCCCGGCGGCTACTTCAACGGCTACTGGCCGGATCTGGCCTCGGTGTTCGCCGCCTACGTCAACGACGGCGACCCGGAGCCGCTGGCCGAGGCGTACGACGCCTTCGCCTCCGTCGACGCCGGCGGCGACAACGGGTACTCCGTCTACACCGCGGTCGAGTGCCGCGACGCGTCCTGGCCGCGCGACTGGGGCACCTGGCACCGCGACATGTCGAAGGTGCACGCGAAGGCGCCGTTCATGACCTGGAACAACGCCTGGTACAACGCGCCTTGTGCGTTCTGGCCGGTCAAGTCCCAGAAGGCGCCGGACGTTTCGAACAAGAAGCTCCCGCCCGTGCTGCTCTTCCAGGCCACCGAGGACGCGGCCACACCGTACGAGGGCGCCGTGTCCGTCCACCGCAAGCTGCGCGGCTCCAGCCTGGTCGTCGAGGAGGGCGGGGGCAACCACGGCATCTCGCTCAGCGGCAACGAGTGCCTCGACGGCTATCTGGCCGACTACCTGGCCACGGGCGAGGTACCACGCGGCAAGTCGGCCGGCGAAGCGGACGCGGTCTGTGACGCGCTGCCGGACCCGGAGCCGCTGAGCCCGGAGACGGCACGGTCCGCGGTCCCCTCGCCGTTCGGTCCGGACAGCTCCGCCGACGGGCGCTCCGGTGACCGCGGTGCCGCCCTGCACGAACTGGTCCGCTTCCGCGAATAGTTCGCGAACAGCCGGCGCGAGGGGCAGGGTGCATCCGCCCGTCGAGGAGCGTCGTCCGGTGCGTGCGATCGCAAGGCGGCCGGAGTCCTGGTGGCGAAAGCGACCAGGACTCCGGCCTGCGCCGCGACGGGCGGGCCCCTCCCCGGGCGGGCACCGGCTCCCGGACGGTCCCGGGCCGGACCGGATGCCCGGGGCCGCCACCGCGCGGCCTACGGTACGCAGATGCCCTCATCCACCGAGGCGATGGAACGCCTCCGCCCGCCGTACCCGCTGCGCACTCACCAGCGGGACGCGCTGACGCGCCTCGCGCGGGCGGTCGCTCCCGGCGGCGACGCCCCGCCGGAGCGGAAGGAGCAACTGGAGCCGCGGGAGCAACGGCGTGGCCGGGCCTGGGTGGTGCTGCCACCGGGCACGGGCAAGACGCTGGTCGGTCTGGAAGCGGCGCGCCGCCTGGGTGACCCCGTCGTCGTACTCACGCCGAACACCGCCATTCAGGGCCAATGGCTGCGGGAATGGGGAGCGTTCACCTCCCGCGCGCCCTCCGGGTCCGGTGCGCTGCCGCGCCCGGACGTGCGCACGCCGGCACCGGACGTCCCCGCCGGCACGCGCCGCGATCTCAGCACCCCCGTCACCGTGCTCACCTACCAGTCCCTTGCCTCCTTCGACCCGGACGCCGAGGTCGACGAGGACGGAGCGCAGACGGCCCGTCCCGCGACCCGGCATCTGCACCGGCTACGGGCGCAGGGCCTGGAACTGGTCGAAGCACTGCGCCGTACCGGCAAGTTCACCCTCCTGCTGGACGAGTGCCATCATCTCCTCGACACCTGGGGCGAGTTGGTGGCCGAGTTGCTGCGTGAGCTTCCCCTGGCCACAGTCATCGGCCTGACCGCCACGCCCCCCGACCGCCTCACGCCGCCCCAGGCCGAACTGGTCGGGGAGCTGTTCGGGCCCGCGGTGCAGGGCCCGTCGATCCCCGCCGCCGTGCGGGAGGGGCACCTGGCCCCGTACGCGGAGCTGTGCTGGCTGACCACCCCGACGCCCGGGGAGACCGACTGGCTGGCGGGTGAGGCCGAACGCTTCACCGAGCTGACGACCGGCCTCCTCGACCCGGAGTTCGCCTCCCGGCCCTTCCTGTCCTGGCTGGACGAGCGCTTCGTCGTCCGCGAAGGCCCCGACGGCGCGCGGGTGCCGTGGACGCGTCTCGCACGTGACCGCCCCGAACTCGCCGACGCCGCCCTGCGGTTCCACCACGCGGAGCTGCTCGCGCTGCCCGAGGGGGCCCGTCCCCGCGAGGAGCACCGCCGCGCTCCCGGCGTCGAGGACTGGGTACGGCTGCTCGACGACTGGGTACGGCACTGTCTGCGCCGGAGCGGGTCCGATCGCGACGCCGGGGTGCTGGAGGCACTCAGGTCCGCGCTGCCGTCCGTCGGGCACCAGTTGACGGCCCGCGGCATTCGCGGCGGCCGCTCCCCGGTCGACCGGGTACTGGCCCGCAGCGCGGCGAAGCCGCACGCCGTGCGGGAGATACTCGCGGCGGAGGACGCGGCGCTCGGCGACGGGCTGCGCGCGGTGATCGTCTGCGACCACGAGCGGGCGACGGCGACGCTGCCCGCGCGGCTGACGGGCGTGCTGGAGGCACAGGCGGGCTCGGCGCGGCTGGTCCTGGAGGAGCTGGCGGCGGACGCCCGTACCGCGGCTCTCGATCCGCTGCTGGTGACGGGACGTACCGTGGCGGCGGCGCCGGGAACGGCGCGGCGCCTGATCGCCTACTGCGGGGAGGCAGCGCCCGAACTGGCTCTGGGAACCGAGCCGTTGAACGGTTGCACCCCGGCGGTCCCCGCGCAGGACGGGGAGGACGCGCAGGACGCGGAGGACGGGGAGGGGGACGGGAAGAAAGCGGTGACCGGCACGGAGACCGCCGAGACCACCCAGCCCCCCGAGACCCTCCAGACCTCCGCGGGTTCCCAAGTCGGACAGCGGCTCGTCGCGGTGACCGGCGGCCCGGGCTGGACCAGCAGGCGCTGGGTGGCGCTGGTCACGCGCTTCTTCGAAGAGGGCGGCACCCGGGCTCTGATCGGTACCCGCGGAATGCTCGGGGAGGGCTGGGACGCCCGCCGCGTCAACACCCTGGTCGACCTCACGGAAGCCACGACGGCCACCGCCGTCGTACAGACGCGCGGCCGGGCGCTGCGGCTGGACCCGGACCGTCCGCACAAGGTCGCCAACACCTGGTCGGTGGTGTGCGTCGCGGACGCGCACCCGCGCGGCGACGGCGACTGGAACCGCTTCGTACGCAAACACGACGGCTATCTCGGCCTCACGGACGCGGGCGAGGTCATGGTCGGTGTCTCCCACGTCCACCCCGAGCTGTCGCCCTACGCCCCGCCGCCCACCGCCGCCTTCGGCCGGCTCAACGCCACGATGCTCCAGCGGGCCGCCTCCCGCGACGAGGTGCGCGCGAGGTGGCGCATCGGCCTGCCCTACGAGGACGATCTGGTACACACCCTGCGCGTCACCCTCCCCCGCGGCCCGCACACCGCCGCCGGGGCGGCAGCGGCCCTCTCCGAGGACGACGGCCGGGAGCTGGAGGCCGTACCCGCCCCGCACGGAGTGCATCCCGCACGCCTTCCCTCCGGGCCCGTCATCTCCTCTGCGGCCGTCACAGGACTCCTCGCCACGGCCGCGGCGCCGCTCACAACACTCCCGTGGCCGCTCGCTGTCGCGTCGGGCGGCCTCGCCACGTGCGCGGCATGGGCCGCGACCCGCACCGGCGCGGCCCTGGGGCACCTGCGGCGCACGGAGCGGGCCCCGGTCCTCGTCCTCATCGCGCGGGCGACAGCGGACGCCCTGCACAGAGCGGGACTGGTTCCCCGCGGTGCTGCGGCAGTCTCCTTCGCACCGGACGAAACAGGCGCCTACCGCGTCGAGTTGGAGGGTGTGCCCGCTGAGGCGTCGGCGCTCTTCGCCGCCGCCGTCGACGAGGCGGTCTCACCGCTCGGCTCGCCGCGCTATGTGATTCCCCGCCATGTGCTGGCCCGGCCGACCGTGGGCGGGGCTTTCCGAGCGCTGTGCCGCAGACCCGCGCCGAACACCGTCGTCCACCACGCGGTGCCCTCGGCGCTGGCGGAGAACCGCCGCCTGGCCGGCATCTTCGCCAGCGCCTGGAACGCCCGAGTGAGCACCGGCGCCCCGCTGTACACACGCAGCCCGGAGGGCGCCGGCGTCCTCGCGGCGCAGGCGGGCGGCTCGCCGATGGAGGCCACGACGGCGATGCGCGTGACCTGGCGGTGAGGGAGGCCACGGACGGCGGGCGGTGAAGAAGCCGCCGGGCGCCCGCCCCTCACCACCCGTCCATCAGCGCCGTCAGCACCTGGACGGGGTCGGTGTCCGAGGGGCCCTCCGGCCACCAGTCGTCCGTGACGCCGCCTTCGCCGCCGCTCCTCGCGCCGCCCGTGCGCGCCTCGTTGCGGTACGGGTACCAGCGGCCGTCCCTGCCGTAGCGGAGCTGGTACGTGCGGGCGGGATCGGTGAGATGACTGCGGCTGACGGACATGCGGGGGAGACCGGCGGCGGCCAGCGCACCGCGTGCGCGGTCGAAGTGGCCGGCGGGCGGATCCCATGGCGCGTCCAGGACGGACAGCCCCTCCCCGCCCTGCCGCCGGGCGGCGGCGGCCCGTGCCAGTTCCACCGCCGTGTGGCCGCTGCCGCGTGCGAGCCGGGCGAAGCGCGCCGAGAGAGTGCCGCGGCCGGTGAGCCGGGGGTGGCCGGCCGCCAGACGGATCGCGTCGTGCCAAGCGCTGGTGGGCGTGAGGTCGGTGAGGCCGTCAGGATCGGTGAGGGCCTCGTGCGCACGGTTCGCGGTGTCGGTGATCAGGAAGGCGAGGTCCGAGGGGTCGGGGGCGCCGGGGAGTTCGGGCAGCAGCGGCGGTTCGCCCGGTGCGTCGGGCGGCGCGAGGGGGTCGGGCAGCGGCGGACGTACGGACGTGGCCAGCGCGTCCCGGGCCAGGACACCGGCCGCCCCACACCCGGTGTCCTGGCCCGGGACGACGGCGGAGTCCTGCCGGGCGGAGGCGTCCGCCGGGGCGGCGTCCCTGGAGAAGGCGCCCGTCCCGTGTGCGGCGGACGCGGCGTTGCGGCGTGCCAGTCCGTCGAGGATCTCCTCCTCGTCGCGCCCGCGCAGAAGCAGCAGTACGAAGGGGTCGGCGTCCAGGAACCGTGCCGTCCGGTAGCACAGGGCGGCGGCGTGCTTGCAGGGACGGCCGTCGTCCGGGCAGGAGCAGCCCGGGTCGATCTCGTCGGCGCCGGGCAGCAGTCGGACGCCCGCCGCACGGGCGGCCCCGACGAGGTCGTGCGGCATGTGCTTGTCCAGCAGGGCGGCGATATGGGCGGGCCGGTCCGCGACCGCGTCCAGGAAGGACGTCCACTCCCCGTCGGTGAGGACCCGCAGCCGGATCACCGTGCGGTACGGGCGGGGCCTGCTTCCCCGCACGGACGCAGCGATGCGGCCGGGACCGACCGTGATCGTCCCGACATGGCCGCCGCGCGCGTAGGTACGGCCGCGCGAGAGCCGTCCAGCGTCCAGGGACGACTCCTCCAGGGCCCCCACCCATGCCTGACCCCACCAGGATTCCGCGAGGGGCCCGCGGGTCCCCGGACGCGGGGGTACCGGCGGGAGGCTTCGTGCCGGCGTCCCGCCACGGGGCGATCCCCTGAGGCCCGACGCGGCCGGTCCGGTGCCGCCGGACCGCGCGCCGACGGGCCCCGCCTCATCGGGCACAGGCGCATCGGGCACAGGCGCATCGGGCACAGGCGCATCGGGCACAGTCCCATCGCGCACAGGCACATCGGGCCCCCCACCCCCTGCCCTTCTCCCGCGAGCGCTGCCGGCGTCACCGGCCCGTGGGCTCATTCCGTCCTCCTCAGCCGCACGAGGTCGGCCAGCGCCGTGTCGCTCATCTCCGTCAGGGCCGCCGCCTCGCCGCCGCCCAGCACCGCGTCCGCCAACTCCCGCTTGGAGTCGAGCAGAAGGGCGATGCGTTCCTCGACGGTGCCCTCGGTGATGATGCGGTGGACCTGCACGGGCTGTGTCTGCCCGATGCGGTAGGCGCGGTCGGTGGCCTGCTCCTCGACGGCGGGGTTCCACCAGCGGTCGTAGTGGACGACGTGTGCGGCGCGGGTCAGATTCAGGCCCGTGCCGGCCGCCTTCAGCGACAGCAGGAACACCGGTGACCGCCCGTCCTGGAAGTCGCGCACCATCTCCTCCCGCCGCGTGACCGGGGTGCCCCCGTGCAGCAACTGCGCCGGGACGCCGCGTTGCCGCAGGTGGCGTTCGATGATGCGGGCCATCGCCACGTACTGCGTGAAGACCAGCACGGCGCTGTCCTCCGCGAGGATCGTCTCCAGCAGTTCGTCCAGCAGCTCCAGCTTGCCCGAGCGGACCGGGCCCGCCGCGGCGACGGTGGCCGCGGCCTCGTTCAGATACTGCGCCGGATGGTTGCAGATCTGCTTGAGCGCGGTCAGGAGCTTCATCACCAGACCGCGGCGGGCGATGCCCTCGGACGCCTCGATCCGGGCGAGCGTCTCGCGTACGACGGCCGCGTACAGCCCGGCCTGTTCGCGGGTGAGCGCGACGGGATGGTCGGTCTCCGTCTTGGGCGGCAGCTCGGGGGCGATGCCCGGGTCGGACTTCCTGCGCCGCAGCAGGAACGGGCTCACCAGACGCGCCAGCCGCGCCGTCGCCTCCGGGTCCTCGCCGCCCTCGACGGCGCGGGCGTGCCTGGAGCGGAAGGCGGCGAGCGGGCCGAGCAGGCCGGGGGTCGTCCAGTCCAGGAGGGCCCACAGTTCGGAGAGGTTGTTCTCGACGGGGGTGCCGGTGAGGGCGATCCGCGCGGGGGCGGGCAGGGTGCGCAGGGCCTTCGCCGTGGCGGAGTGCGGGTTCTTCACGTGCTGCGCCTCGTCGGCGACGACCAGCCCCCAGCTCTGCGCGGCCAGTTCGGCGGCGCTGGAGCGCATCGTGCCGTAGGTGGTGAGGACGAAGCCGCCGCTCTCCGCGGGAGCGGTGAGGCTGCGGCCGGTGCCGTGGAAGCGGCGTACGTGCACGCCGGGCGCGAAGCGTTCGATCTCCCGCTGCCAGTTGCCCAGGAGCGAGGCGGGGCAGATGACGAGCGTGGGCGATGCGTGCGCGCGGTGCAGATGGAGGGCGATCAGCGTGACCGTCTTACCGAGTCCCATGTCGTCGGCGAGGCAGCCGCCCAGGCCGAGTGAGGTCATCCGGTCCAGCCAGGCGAGACCGCGCAGCTGGTAGTTCCGCAGGGTGGCGTCCAGCCCGTCGGGCTGGACGGGCAGCGGGAGTCGGGCGCCGAGGCGGTCGCGCAGGGCCTTCAGCGCACCGACCGGTACGGCCTCGACCTCTTCCCCCTCCACCCTGGCTGTTCCGGTGAGGGCCGCCGAGAGTGCGTCTCCCGCGTCCAGGAGGCCGAGATGGCGTTTGCGGGCCTTGCGCACGAGGGCGGGATCGACCAGCACCCACTGGCCGCGGAGCCGCACGACGGGCCGGTGCGTCTCGGCCAGCGCGTCCATCTCGGCCTCGGTCAGCGGCTCGCTGCCGAGGGCCAACTGCCAGCGGAACTCCAGAAGTCCGTCCGCGTCGAAGAAGCTGGAACCGTCCGTGGCGGAGCCCGGCGCCGGGCGGACGACGGCGGTGGCGGTCAGCTCCCGCGCCACCTCCCGCGGCCAGTGCACGGCGACACCCGCCGCTGCCAGCCGGCTCGCCGCCCGGCCGAGCAGGTCGCTCACCTCGTCATCCGCCAGGGGCAGTACGTCCGGCTCGGGCCGCTCCAGCAGCCGCCCGAGCGGCTCCCACACGCGGGCGGCGCGGCGCACCGCGAGCAGCGTGTCGATGCGGGCACGCGGGCCGAAGTGCTCGGCCCCGTGCCACAGTTGGACGGCGTCGGTGACGAGGGCCGGGTCGGCGAGGCTGTGCACCTGCACGACGGCGGCGGCGCCGCGGCCCCCCGGCTCACCGCCCGGCGCACCCGGATCGTCCGGACCGCCGGCGGCGCCCGCGTCGAAGACGTCGCAGGCCGCCAGGTCGAGCCGGAGCGAGATCCGTACGCCCGCGTCCATGCCCGCGGCGACCTCGGCGGACCACTCCCGCGCGCCCGGCAGCCGCTGGGGGGTGCGAGCGGCGAAGGGCTCGCCCGCCGCGTGCGGGGCGGCCGGGGTACGGGGAAGGGTGTCGGCCACCGCGTCGGTGAACGAGCGCAGCAGTCGCTCGGGGGCGGGAAGCCGCAGCGGCAGGCTCCCCGGCAGGGGCACTGCGTGGGCTTCGGCGGGCATGGCCGCGGCGATCGCGCGTAGCTGTGCGGCGTCCGCCTCGTCCAGAGGTCCGGCCCGCCACGCGTCGACGTCGCCGCTGCCGAGGCCCGGCAGCAGCCGGCCGCGGGCGAGCAGATGGAGAGCGTGCAGCGCCGCCGCTCCCCAGCAGCGCGCGGCCGGATGGGCGGCGGGATCATGCCGGGCGCGTATCAGCACCGGCAGCGCGCCGGCGACGGGCAGAAACAGCGCGGGAACCGTACGGGCGCGGGCGCCCCTGCCGTGCCGCCGGGCTACCGTCAGCGGACGCGGGCCCTCCTCCGCGGGGGGCGGAGCTGCCGCACCGGAGAAACCTGCCGCACCGGAGGGGGCGTGCGAGCCACCCGGGGCGTGCGCGGGCAGCGGCCCGCCGTCCGGGCGCCAGAAGGCGAGCCTGCCCTCCCGAGGCGGTTCCCCCGGCACGAACACCACCGCGCAGCGCGCGAGCCCGACCTCCGCAGGCCCTCCCATCCGCGCCACCGTCTTCCGCTCCTCGTGCTGCGCGCGGACCACGCCCGCAGCGGGCATACGGTCCGAATCCGGACCCGGCCGAGTCTAGGACGCACCGCTGACACCGCCCCGTCCACCTCCGCCGGCGTGCGGGACGCCGTCCGGCCGGCGGTCGGCTCCACCGCGCGGGGACGCCGTCCGTCGCCCGTCCCGCGGAGCGCGACGGCGGCCCCGCGCCGGTTGACGCCCCGGGCCGTCCCTCTCGTAACGGGCGGGAGCAGGAGGCATGATGAGGGCGATGCAGTCAACATCGCCCCTCCTCCTGCTCGATGTCGACGGTCCGCTGAATCCCTTCGCCGCGCGGTTGCGGCTGCGGCCGCGCGGCTTCACCACCCATCGCATCAAGCCCGCCGACTGGATCGCCCGGCACGCTCCCCTGCCGGAGGAGCAAGTGGCGCCCCTCCGGGTGTGGCTCAGGCCCGGGCACGGCCCGCAACTGGCCGCGCTGCCTTATGACTTGGTATGGGCGACCACGTGGATGCACGGCGCCAACAAGCACATCGGACCGGTACTGGGCCTGCCCGAACTGCCCGTCATCGAGTGGCGGGAACTGTTCACCCCCGGCCCCGACGGCGTGCACTGGAAGCTGCCGCAGATCGTCGAGTGGGCCCGGGGGCGGCCGTTCGCCTGGGTGGACGACGGCATCACGGACAGCGACCACCGGTACGTCTCCGTGCACCACGACGGACCGGCGCTGCTGCACTGGGTCAGCCCCCGGCGCGGACTGCGCGCCCGGGACTTCGCCGTGCTGCGGGACTGGGAGGCCGGAGTGCGCGCCGGGTAGTCGGTGCCCGGCCGGAGTCCGGCCCGCCAGGTTGTTTCGTTCGGATCATCTGAGCGCCGGTCCGGATGTGCCGTCAACTGACGTGCAGTGGGCGCGGATTGAGCCGTTGTGATCCCGTCCCGGCGGACCGGCTCCCGGCGGACCGGACCGGCAGGGCCACGGCTGCGCAGGGGCAGCCGTGCCGGAAGACCACACGGCGGCGCGGAATCGCCACCCGCCCCGGGAAGACCGCAACCGTCCACCGGGCCGGACCGCACCTCGCAAGCACTTTCGTGCGGCCGGCCCGGTGGTCCGAACGAAACGCGCTAGTCCCACCAGAAGGACCAGGTCTCCTCGCCCACGATGGAGTCGGCGTAACCCTCCAGGGTCTCCACCTCGGCCGTGCCCTGCCAGACGGCGTCGGGGCACAGGGAGAAGTGCTCGACGGCCACCCTCAGTGCCTGCTCCCGGTCGACGGGTACGCCGGCGACGCTCAGCGTCAGGGTGTCGCCGGAGATCCCCAACACCCGCGTGCCGAAACGGCGTTCCCAGTCGGCGAGGACCGCGGGGACCTCCTGGGCGCCGAAGCCGTGGTCCACCGGGGCGTTCCAGCCGAGGGCGTCCAGAGCCCGCGGGCCGGAGCCGGCCCGCACCAGGCCGAGACGGACCGACGGCGAACCCTCAAGCTCCCGGGCACAGCGGTCAGCCGTCGCGTCGGGGTCCCGGCCGGACACGGCAGCCGGGGCGAGGCCGGGCCAGACGGCTCCGTACGGCGCGGTCACGGCCAGTCGCTCCTCCGGGGGGAGGTGGTCGTCCGGCCCGGCATCGGTGCTCTGCCGCCAGCAGCGGGCCAGCAACGCCTCCACCTCGTGGACCGCGGGTGGTGCACCCCCCTGCACCGGCAGGTACGAACCCGCTTCCTCCCAGCGGCTGGGTCCGCCGACCTCGTGGTCCGGCATGGAGAGCAGCAGCGGCCACCAGCCGGTGTCGCGGTGCGCGGCACGGGCGAGCGCCCAGGTACCGGCCGGGGCCGCGCACCGCGCGACCCAGAGCACCGGCTCCCCGTCCTGGCCCGGGGCAGGCTGCCCGTCGAGTCCCCGGGCGTAGCCGCCCGGCGGGAGGTCGAAGGGCATCTCGGGCGGCATCTCCACGGTGTACTCCACGATTCGCGCCGGGCGGGGCCCGGTAAGCGGCTACGCGGAACCTGGGCCGTGTCGTTCGGATCTCCGCAGGCCCGCGACGCCGGCTCCGGCACCTCGCTGCGTTTTCGGAGTCATCCGGGTACGCCCAGTACGAGGACGATCCTCCGCCCTGCGACGCACCGCGTCCGACGCCTCGGGCCGATCAACGAAGATCCGGACGACACACCTTAGGTCGGCGGCCTGGGAGGGTCGAAATCCGCCGCCTCGACGAACTCCGGCCGCGGGTCCAGGGCGGCGGCCAGCCGGAAGTGACGCCGCGCCTCGTCCTTGCGGTTCGCGCGCTGCAGCGTACGGCCGAGCGCGAAGTGGGCGAAGGCGTTGTCGGGCTCGCGCTCCAGAACCGTCTGGAACTCCATCTCCGCCGGACGCAGTTGGGCGCCGAGGAAGAACGCGCGGGCACGCAGCAGCCGTGCCGCGGTGTTCTCCGGGTGCGCCGCGACGACCGTGTCGAGCAGCTTCAGCGCGCCACGCGGGTCGCGTGCGTCGAGAAGCTGCTCGGCAGCGCGGAACTCGATGACCAGGGTCTCCGGGGTGGCCTCGGACACGGTGGCTGCCTCCTCACCGGTGCCGGTGTGACAGTTACGGTGCTCGGGCGCGGGAACGCCCCGTACCCCCTACCTATTCCCAGACGCAACCGTGCGCACTCTGCTCCCACCGGAGCGGGCTACGGACACGGCCCGGGAGACGGGCCCGCGAAACAGCCCGGCAAAGGGGCTACGCCCGCCCGCGCAGCTCTTCCCACACCTCACGTACCCGTGCCTCCAGGTCCTCCAGCGGGCCGTCGTTCCCGATCACGATGTCGGCCACCGCGAGCCGCTGCGCACGTGTCGCCTGTGCCGCCATGCGGGAGGCGGCCTCGTTCTCCGCCATGCCGCGAAGGCGCACCAGACGGTCCAGACGGACCTCCGGTGAGGCGTCGACGACGACCACGAGGTCGTAGAGCGGCGCGAGCCCGTTCTCCGCCAGCAGGGGGACATCGTGGACGATCACCGCGCCGCCGGCCCCTCCGCCCGCCGCCTCCTCCTCCGCCCGGCGCTCCAGTTCGGCGGAGCGTTCACCGACGAGAGGGTGGACGATGGCGTTCAACGCGGCCAGACGCCCCGCGTCGGAGAAGACCAAGGAGCCGAGCCCGGCCCGGTCCAGGGTGCCGTCGGGGGCGAGGATCTCCTCCCCGAACTCGGCCACGACGGCGGCGAGCCCCGGCGTTCCGGGCTCCACGACCTCTCGGGCGATCTTGTCCGCGTCGACGATCACTGCCCCGTACGACTCGAGCAGCCGGGAGACCTCGCTCTTGCCCGATCCGATCCCGCCCGTCAGTCCGACCTTCAGCATGGCCGCAACGCTATACGCCGCGCCCCGGCGTTCCGGGCACAGGTCACCGCAGGCCCGTCACAGCGCGCCGCCGCCCCCGGCAGCGTCGCCGCCCTCGCCCTCCCGCTCGGCGAGGAAGCGCTCGAAGACCTCTCCGATCTCCTCTGCCGAGGGCAGTTCCGCCGGTTCGGCCACGAGGCTGCCGCGTGTCTCGGCGCCGGCGAGCGCGTCGTACTGCTGCTCCAGGCCGCGTACGACGGCGACGAGGTCCTCGTCGCCCTCGGCGAGCTGGCGCTCGATCTCGTCCTGCGTCTTGAGCGCCTCCGTGCGCAGCGACTGCGCCACGTCGGGCAGGACGAGGCCCGTCGCGGAGGTGATCGCCTCGACGATGACCAGCGCCGCGTCCGGGTAGGTGGAGCGCGCGATGTAGTGCGGTACGTGGGCGACCACGCCGAGCACGTCGTGACCGGACTCGGCGAGCCGCAGCTCGACCAGCCCGGCGGCGCTGCCCGGGACCTCGGCCTCCTCGAAGAGGGGGCGGTGTCCCGGCAGCAGGTCCGTGCGGGTGCCGTGCGGGGTGAGTCCGACGGGGCGGGTGTGCGGAACGCCCATCGGGATGCCGTGGAAGTTGACGGCGAGGCGCACCCCGAGGCGTTCGGTGATCTCGCCGACGGCCGCGGTGAACCTCTCCCACTGCACGTCGGGTTCGGGACCGGACAGCAGCAGGAAGGGGACGCCGGTGGCGTCCCGTACGAGCCGCAGTTCCAGACGCGGCGCCTCGTAGGAGACCCACTGGTCGCGGCGGAAGGTCATGGCGGGGCGGCGTGCCCGGTAGTCGACGAGACTGTCGGCGTCGAAGCGGGCGACGGTGACGTAGGGCTGCACCTCCTGGAGGCGGTCGACGATCTGCTCGCCCGCCTCGCCCGCGTCCATGAAGCCCTCGAAGTGATAGAGCATCACCAGCCCGGCCCCGTCGGGGTCGTCGATGATCGCGTCGACTGCTTCGAGTCCTCTCTCGTCCCACGTGTACACGCTCTGCCCACTGTGCGGTCCAAGCACTGACGGCGCCCCTTCTTGTCGCGTTCACCTCGCACAACGGCGGGCGTCCGGCTGACATTCCCCCGGCCGGGATGCCCGGCGGACGCCGCCTTCCCACAGGGGGCGGGCCTCAACCATCCGCCCGCGAAAGCGGCCCGCCGCCGGGGCAACCGTGCAAGGATGTCCGGCGCCACCGGCGGCGGCCCGGGCACCGCCCCCGCCGCCGCTCTTTCACCTGCCGCACGCCGCACCGGGCCGGGGACGCCGTTCCCCTCCCGGTGCGCGTTGTCATGGCTGACCACGAGGGGGAACGGGGTAATGATCGAGGTTCAGGAACTGACCAAACGCTACGGGGAGACCCTCGCCGTGGACTCTCTGTCCTTCCGGGTGGAGCCCGGACGGGTGACCGGCTTCCTCGGGCCCAACGGAGCCGGCAAGTCCACGACGATGCGCGCCATGGTCGGCCTGGACCGGCCGACGTCCGGCCGGGTCCTCATCGACGGACAGCCCTACGGCCGGCTGCCGCACCCGCTGCGCAAGGTCGGTGTGCTGCTGGAGGCCAAGGCGCTGCACGGCGGACGTACCGCCCGCGGGCATCTGCTGGGGCTGGCACGCAGCAATCGCATCCCCGACCAGCGCGTCACCGAGGTCCTGGAGATCGTCGGGCTGGCGGACACGGCCAGGAAGCGGGCCGGCGGCTTCTCGCTGGGTATGGCCCAGCGTCTGGGTGTCGCCGCGGCGCTCCTGGGGGATCCCGGGGTGCTGCTGTTCGACGAACCCGTCAACGGCCTTGATCCGGAGGGCATCCTGTGGATCCGCGGGCTGATGAAGAAGCTGGCCGGGGAGGGCCGTACGGTCTTCGTCTCCAGCCACCTGATGAGCGAGATGGCGCTCACGGCCGAGCATCTGATCGTGATCGGGAAGGGGCGTCTCCTCGCGGACACCTCCGTGGAGGACTTCATCGCCCGCAACTCCCGCTCGTACATCCACATCCGCACTCCGGAGCCGGAGAAGATGCGCGATGTTCTCGCCGCCGAGGGCGTCCACGTGGACGACGGGCCGGACGGAACGCTCGAAGCCGTCGGCACCAGCCTGGAGACGGTGGGCTCGCTGGCTTCGAAGAACCAGGTGACCGTCTACGAGATCAGCCCGCGCTCGGCCTCCCTCGAAGATGCCTTCATGCAGCTGACCGCGGACTCGGTGCAGTACCGGGCAGATCTGGAGGTGAAGTGACGATGGCGGACACCGGCGCGGCCGTGGCCTTCGAATGGGTCAAGATCCGCACACTCAGGTCCACGGTCTGGAGCCTGGCCCTCTTCTCGGTCATGAGCGTGGCCGTCGCCCTGATCTTCGGGTATGTCATGCGCGGCTCCTACGCGGACATGAGCGAGGCGGCCAGGGCGAACTTCGACCCCGTGGCATCCGGCTTCAGCGGCCTCAAGCTCGGCATGATCGCGCTCGTGGTCTTCGGAGTGCTGACCGTGAGCAGCGAGTACTCCACGGGGACGATCCGCAGTTCCCTGACGGCGGTGCCGCGGCGCGGCGTCTTCTACGCGGCGAAGATGCTCACCGGGACGGGGACCGCCCTGGTGGTCTCCGTCGTCGTCGTGGCCGTCAGCTTCCTCACCGCCCAGGCCGCCCTGGGCAGCCCGGCGAACGTCTCGCTCTCCGACGAGGGGGTGCCGCGCGCCCTCCTCGGGGCGGTGCTCTACATGACGCTGATCTGCGCGTTCTCCATGGGCCTGGCCACTGTGCTGCGCAGCTCCGCGCTGACCATGGGCATCCTGGTTCCCCTGTTCTTCATGATCTCCACGATCCTCAACAGCATTCCCGGTGTTCAGAAGGTCGCGCAGTTCCTCCCCGACCTGGCCGGCGGGCTCATGCTGCGGGGGAAGCCGCCGCAGGGCGAGACCGTGCTGACGGCGTGGAGCGGTATGGCCGTGCTGACGGCCTGGGCCGTGGTGTCCGTGACCGCCGGGTATCTGGCGGTGCGCAGCCGGGACGCCTGAGGTTCCGTCCCGGCGCGCCGGCTCACTGCGCGGCGCGGCGGACGCAGGTGTGAGCGGCCGGTGAGGCGGCCCCGGGTCTCCCCCGGGGCCGCCTCACCGCTTCGTGAGGGGCCCGGAGCGACTCCGGGCCCTTTCGCGGCACCGGACACAACACACGCTAACGGTTCCAATTCGCCGGATCACCCGGAATCGGTCAGCGCTCCCAAAAGAGGCACCACACGTGTTCACATACCGCCGGAGCAAAGCATTCCGGCGCCCCGCGGCGGGCTCGCCGGGGAATGCCGGACAGGGGGCGCAACCCACCCCCGATAACAATCGGAATCCCATGCTCCGTCTGTGACGGATTCCATGGGGAACGGGAAAGCAACTGGTCGGCACGGCCCGGACGGCCTACGGCGGCCGGACTCCGGCGGGCACCGCATCACCCGTCGGTAACATTCGGAATCGAGCAATTCCTCCGCGCTGCACACCGGCCGTCAACTGACTAATGTCATGTGATGTGGGTCACCCGCGTGAAGTCGTTGTGGCGAATCCATGGAGCAAATACTGTCTTGCTCGCCACCACTGGAGGAACGGGCCGTAGATATCTGAATTACACGGTCGGAGCGCCATGGTGTGCGCAAGAGCAATCCAGGTCTGCACTCGAAGAAGAATGGAGTTCCATCGTGTACAAGGGCGACGTTTCGCTGGTGGAAGAGATCGCGGAGCAGGACTTCGACGGTGTTGCGTACGGTGCTTGCACCACGAACACCTTCTCCCTCTCCGACGCCCTGACCAACACCGGCGGCTGGTGCACCCTGACCGTCGAGTGCCAGCCGAACTGCAACTGACCACAAAACAGAAAAGGAAGAGGTCCATCATGAGCGAGGACATTCTCGGTGGTTACGACGAGGCTGAGCTCGTCGAGCTGAGCGACGCCGACGCCTACGGCGGCACGGGCTGGGTCTGCGCCACCGTCACGCTGGCGACCGCAGCGATCTGCCCCACGACGAAGTGCACCAGCCAGTGCTGAATGTGTGACCTCACCGGTTTCGGTGGTCATCCTTAGCACCAAGCGGAATGGAGGCCCGTTGCGGGCCTCCATTCCGCGGCCTTTGACTTCGGCCAGTCTCCACGACAACTCGCGGAAAACGGGAGCAGCAGCGTGATTTCTCCAGCCAAGTACTATCCGGAGTTCGACAGCGCCGAGGTCGGAGAAACAATCGCCCCGCTGGCGCAGTTCGACGAGCAGTTCGTCGGGGTTCTCCGAAAGGGCGGGACCGCTCCGGACTCCTCGGAGCCTCCCCCTTCCGCGCCGGGTGAAACCACGCGTGCCACCGTCGAGGAATGGCTCGGAAGGCCGGAACAGTATCCCTTTCAGAGCGTCATCAAGCATGTGGCGGCGACCGTCGCCGATCCCGACCCCGTCGAGCCGTACGAGAAGCTCTTCCGCGATCCGCAGGAAATACTCAGGCAGCTCCTCGACCGCACCGAGGGCCGGCTCCGCGAGGTCTGCAGCAGACCGCTCGTCGCGGCCGTCAACCACGCGCGCGAGAGCGGGAAACTCGCCGGTGAGAGCCCCGAGGAGCGCTACCGGTACTTCGTGGACGAGTCGGTGCGTACGTCCTTCGAGGAAGTGAGCGGC
Source organism: Streptomyces sp. TAA204 (assembly GCF_000424965.1). Lineage (NCBI taxonomy): Bacteria > Bacillati > Actinomycetota > Actinomycetes > Kitasatosporales > Streptomycetaceae > Streptomyces > Streptomyces sp. TAA204. Next base: position 269,556 of record NZ_AUKW01000005.1, on the reverse strand, counting down.
CTCGACTTCCCCGTACTGCGCGACATCACGCGCGTCCTGCTGCGCAACGCGGCGGACGGCTTCGCGGAGCTGTGCGGCAGGCTCGTGGCCGACCGGGAGGCCGTCGCGAGCACCTTCGGCATCGAGGTGACCGACGCGATCGTCTCCTGCGGATTCGCCGAGGGCGACGCGCACAACCACGGCCGCAGCGTGTCGGTACTCGCGTTCGAGTCGGGGAAGCGGCTGGTCTACAAGCCCCGCGACGTCTCCTGTGAGGCCGCGTACGGCACCGTCGCACGTGAGCTCAACGGCCGCATCGGCACGTCCCTGGCCGCCGCGACCGTCCTGGAACGGGACCACTACGGCTACGTGGAGTACATCGAGGCCGACGACGTCTCCGACATCTCCGGGGACTTCATGCACGCCAGCGGTGAACTCGCCGCCGTGCTCTACCTCCTCAACGCGCGGGACATGCACTTCGAGAACATCCTGCCCACGCGCCGCGGCCCCGTCCCGATCGACCTCGAGACGATCCTGCACCCCGCGCGCATCCACGCCGGGCCGACCCCGGAGGCACCGGGCAACGCCTACGAGACGATCGGGCAGTCGATCTACGGCATCGGCATCCTGCCGCTGGTCATGGTCGGCAAGGGCCAGGACGCCGGCCACGTCGACCTCGGGTTCCTCGGCGACCAGGGCCGCGGCTCCTCGCCGTTCAAGACGATCTTCTTCGAGAATCCCTACACCGACCGGGTGAGCCTGGTGATCCGGGCGCAGGAGGCGCAGGGCCGCAGGACGGTCGTCAACGCCCTGTCCGAGGACGAGATCCATGTGCTGGGCACGCGGATGGCCGACGGTTTCACCCGGGTCTTCCGCGCGATGAAGGACGACCCGGAGGGCTGGGACGCCCTGCTGCGCGAGGCCGCGTCCGGTGTGCGCGTCCGCTACGTCCACAACCCGACGGCGCTGTACGCGCAGACCCTGCGGATGACGTCCAGCGCGGGCGCCCTGGACGGCTTCGACCCCTACCTGGCGCTGCTGAAGCGCATCGCCATCGCCAGCAAGACCTCCTCCCGGGACATCGTCCGGTCCGAGATCGGCCAGCTCGCCGAGCGGGACATCCCCTACTTCACCGTCGCGGCCTCGGGCGTCGCCCTGGAGGACGGCGACGGCAACGAGGTGGGAGCCCACTTCGAGGAGTCGCCGATCGAGCGGGCGCTGGCGAAGACGGCGCACATGACCGAGTCCGAGCTGCACGAACAGCTCCGGCTCATCTACTCCGCGTTCTCCTCCCGCTTCCCCGACAACCACCTGACCAGCTCCGGCAGTTCCCACAAGGGCGCAGCCGCCGCTCCGTCGGACCGGCGGCAGGAGGAGCGGTCCGAGTCCGGGGCGGAACTGACCGCGCTCGTCACCCGCCTCGCCGACGGCCTCGTCGCGACGTCACTGCCCGACAAGTTCGCACACCTGCCGCGGACCTGGATCGGCCCGCTCGCCTCCGCCTCGGCCAACAGGCCCTGGCCACCGGGCGTCCTCGGATACGACCTCTACACGGGGCGGGTCGGCCCCGCGCTGGCGCTGGCGGCGGCCGGACGCGCCCTGGACAACCGGTCCTACCGCGACCTGGCATCGCAGATCTTCTCCACGACGGCGGAGATCCTCGCGGGCCGCCGCTACGAGTCGCGCAGCATCCAGCAGGCGGGCTTCGCCGGCTTCACGGGCATGGCGGGCATCCTCTTCGCGCTCGCCACGACCGGCAGGCTGCTGGAGGAGCCGGAGTGGGTGGGCGCCGCGCAGGGAGCACTGCCCCTGGTGCTCGACCAGATGCGCGCCCTGCCTCCGTCCGAGCTGCCCCTGGACGTGGTCAGCGGCGTCGCCGGTGTCATGTCGTGCGTCACGGCGATCGGCGGCCCGCACGCCGACGGCGCCGTCGCGACGCTGGCTTCCCTCCTCACGGACGGCCTGCGCGAGGGCGGGCACGAGTCGCTGCTGGCCCAGTCGGGATTCGCACACGGCGTCAGCGGGCTCATCCACGCCCTGAGCACGGCGCATCCGCGGCTGTCCGGCGAGCAGCAGACGGTCGTCGAGGGAGCACTGGCGGACCTGACCGGACGGCTGCAGGGGTTCTACGACCAGAGCCAGGGCAACTGGTTCTCCAACGCGGCCACGCCGCAGTCCTTCTCGACCGGCTGGTGCCACGGCGCCACCGGGATCGCCCTCGCGCTGTCGGCCTACAGCTCCGTCTCACGCGACGACGTCGTGCTGCGGATGAGGGACGTGGCCGTCGGCAACCTCGTCCGCCACGGCTTCGGACGGAACCTGACGTGGTGCCACGGCGACCTGGGCAACCACGACGTCCTGAGCCGCCTGGCCTCGACGTGCGACTCCTCGCTGAGCGACGACGTCACCAGGATCGAACGCCGGTGGCTGCAGCCGGACGTCTTCATACGGAAGATCGAGGACAACCAGAGCCGGTACGCCCACACCAACAGCCTCATGGTCGGCACGTCCGGGATCGTCCTGCATCTCGTCAACCGCCTCGATCCGAGCGCCCACATCTCTCCCGTCACGCTTACGTTTGAGAGCCGGTAACCATGGGATTCGCAATCGGCGGCCGCGTGAGACCGCGCCGCATGCCGACGATCACTCAGGTCACGCAGACCGAGTGCGGACTGTGCTGTGTCGTCTCACTGCTGCGCTACTACGGCCGCGCCGAGGACCTCTCCAGCGTCCGCAACGCGATGGACGCGGGCCGGGACGGCCTGAGCGCGGGCCAGCTCGCCCGGTTCCTGCGCACACGCGGCATGGACGCGAAGCTCTTCCGCGCCAAGGACGTCTCCGCTCTGGAGAAGTTCTCGTCACCGACCATCATCTACTGGGAGGACTACCACTTCGTCGTCCTCGAGAAGTTCGACGGGCGCCGAGCCGTCGTGATGGACCCGGCCGTGGGCAGGCGCAGGCTCAGCCGCGAGGAGCTGGAGGCCGGCTTCAGCGGCATCGTGGTCTCCGCGGACGTGGGCCCGTCCTTCGAGCGGACGCGGGACAAGCCCCTGTCCGACTGGCGCAACATCCCACTGTTCGCGGAGGGTTCGCGCAAGCGGATCGCCCTGGTGGGCCTGCTCTCGTTCAGCGGGTACGGCGCGGTGCTGGGCATACCGATGCTCACGGAGTGGGCCGTCGACCGGCAGGCACAATGGCACGGGCTGGACGACCTGCTCCTGGTGATCACGATGGTGCTGGGCGTGGCCGCCGCCTACCTCGCGATCTACCTCGTCAGGGTGATCGTGCTGTCGTCGGTGGTGGCGCTGCTCGGCAAGCATCTGATGACGCACACGTTCACCAAGCTGCTCTCGCTGCCGTACAAGTTCTTCACCGTACGACAACCGGGCGAGCTGCTCTTCCGCCTCAACAGCGTCAACATGATCCGGGACCTGCTCTCCTCCCGGGTGGCGCAGGGAATCCTGGACGTCGGCACCCTGCTGTGCGTGACGGGCTACCTCTTCTGGGTGGAGTGGCGCCTGGGCCTCATCGCGGCGGTGCTGTTCCTGCTGAACGCGCTGTACATGATGAAGACGCGCCCGCGGCTGATGGAGTTCGTCGACGCGGAGATCAGCCAGCTCAGCAAGAGCCAGTCGACCCAGCTCGACGCGATCGTCTCCATCCCCACCATCAAGATGGGCGGCTACGCGGACGAGTTCGTCGAGTCCTGGAGCAAGATCTACGCCTCGTCGCTGGAGGCGATGAAGGCCCGCATGCGCATGCAGCAGGGCCGCATCGCGGGTGTGACGACCACGACCCAGATGTTCGGCCCGATGATCCTGCTGCTGACCAGCCTGTACTTCGTCAGCCACCAGTACATATCGCTGGGTGCCGCGATCGCGGTGCAGGCGGTCTCGGCGACCTACTTCGCGCTGTCGACGTCCGTGTTCCAGACCTACACCGAATTCACCGAGGCGTCCCGGTACATGGCGAGGCTGAACGACATCGCCAACACGCCCGCGGAGACCTCCGGCGGCTCCCTCAAGGAGCTTCCCTCGACCTCGATAGAGCTCGAGGACGTGAGCTTCCAGTACACCAAGCACAGCGATCTCGTCGTGCGCAACGTGTCGCTGAACATCGAGGCCGGCTCGCGGGTCGCGCTCGTGGGGGCCTCCGGCTCCGGCAAGAGCACGCTGGGACGGGTCATCTGCGGCCTCTACGAGCCGACCCGGGGTTCCGTCCGGTTCGGCGGCCGGGACATGAGCGAGTACGACAAGAACGCGCTGCGCCGCAAGATCGGATACATCCCGCAGGAGATCCACCTGCACAACCGCACGATCCTGGAGAACCTGACACTGGGCCAGGACATCCCCCAGGACAAGGTGCGCGAGTACTGCGACAGCGTCGGCATCCTCGACTTCCTCGAGGAACTGCCCATGGGCCTGAAGACGCTGGTCTCGGAGATGGGCGCGAACTTCTCCGGCGGTCAGCGACAGCGGCTGGCGATCGTGCGCGCGCTGCTGCAGCGTCCCCCGATCCTCGTGCTGGACGAGGCGACGGCCTCGCTCGACACCGTCAACGAGCGTCGCGTCGGAGAGATCATCGAGGACATCGGCGCCACCCAGGTGATCATCGCCCACCGCCTGGCGACCATCAAATCCGCCGACCACATCTATGTGCTCGATGGCGGGCGCGTGGTCGAGCAGGGCAGCCACAGTCAGCTGCTCGGCGGCGGCTCGGTCTACAGCGACCTCTACGCGGAGCGCCCGGCCGGCGCCCTGGCGGGAGGGGAGCCGGTATGAGAGAACCGGACGTCTCGATCCCCGCGTTCCGACCCTTCTATCTGCACCTCGCCTCCCGCAGCTGGGTGGAGACCGCCCTGCGCGAGAGCGCAGCCGCGGTCACCGGGCCCGAGCATCTCGAGGACGTACTGGCGGCATGCTGGGACGGGCTGGTCACGGCCGTCGAGGGCCAGACCTTCAGGACCCTGATCGGCGAGTTCCACGCCTTCCGGGAGAGCCAAGGGCTGCCCATGAGCGCGGACGGCGACGAGGCGCTGCGGCTCTTCACCCGCCATCTCGGGCAGGCAGCCGCGTGCGAGGAGATCCTGGGGAAGTACTCCGTGCTGCGGCGGCGGACGCGGACGATCCTGCACAACCAGCTCGACGCGTACGCCGACGTCTTCACCGCCTACGCCGAGGACCGGCAGATCCTCCGGGAGGCAGGGCTGGTGCCCCCCGAGGGAGAGGGCGACCGCCTGGAGAAGATCTTCCTGACCGGGTCTGACCCGCACAACGACAACCGGCAAGTGGTCCAGGTGCGGCTCTCCGGCGGAGGCAGGCTGGTCTTCAAGCCGCGTGCGCTGATCTCCGACGGCTTCGTGAAGGAGCTGTACGCCGCGGCGGACCCGTACCTCAAGCACTCCCTGCGGGACTGCATACCGCTCTCGGTCACGGCCGGCTCCCACGGCTGGCAGCAGTTCGTCGCCTCCGCGCCGATGGACTCACCGGACCAGCCGGCCCGGTACTTCTACCGGTTCGGTGCCCTGTGTGCCCTCTTCGGCTCGCTCGGGGCCTCCGACCTGCACGACGAGAATCTGCTCGCCTGCGGCGAGATTCCCAGCGTCATCGACACCGAGACGGTCATCCGCGCGGACGCAGGCGTGGAGAACGACTCGCTGCCGCACGTGCTGGTCAACCACATGAAGCTGTCGGTGGTCTCCACCATGCTCGTCCCGGTGGTGAATCCGACCTCCCCCATCGACGTCGTCATGGCGGGAGTGGGCGTCGCCGAGGACCAGAGCTCCAAGCTGACGAGGGCGGCCGTGCGCGACGGCGGCACGGACAGCATCTCCGTCACATGGGAGCCGGTGACCTACAAGCACCACGGCAACGTTCCCCGGCTCGGTGAGAGACGGCTCGCCGCCACGGATCACTTCGGCGAGATACTGGCGGGCTACAGCGACGCGATGGGATTCGTCCGCGGCGACGGCATCCGGAAGGTCATCGACGACTTCGCCGACATGCCCGTCCGCAGCCTGCTGCGCTCGACGATGGTCTACAGCCGCTTCCTCGACGCCGCCACCCACCCGAAGTACCTGAGCAGGCCCGAGGAGGAAGCCCGGCTGCTGAGACTTCTGGCGCGCATGCCGGACTACCTCTCCCCCGAGGCGGCCGACTACGTCGCCGAGGCGGAGCGCGAGTCTCTCGGGACGGGCAACGTTCCCTACTTCATGACGCGCAGCGGTTCGACGGAACTGGCCACCCTCACCTCGCACTTCCCCGAGGTGTACAAGACCTCGCCGGCCGACCTGGCCCGCCGGGGCATCGCCCTCAACGCCGAACGCGGGGACGACTACCACCACTTCCTGCTGGAGGAGTGCTTCAGCGAAGTGGTGGGCGAGGACAACCCGGCGGGGCTCTCCTCCAGGAGCCTGTTCGGGAAGGCACTGCTGAACCATCCCCGTCCGGGGACGTGGTGGCCGCAGATCGCCGGCCGGATCGCGTCCGTCGCTGTGCCTTTCGAGGGCACGGAGGGAACGGAGACGGGCTGGGTGTGCGGTATCGGTCCGGAGCGCAACGTCTCGACCGTCACCCCGGGCAACTTCGTCTCCTTCCACGACTGCGGCGGCATCGTCACCTTCCTGGAGAGAGCGGCGCAGCACGACAGCGACGCGCGTACCGCCCACGAAAGCGCCGACCGCGGCCTCACCGCTCTGCTGTCGCAGTACGGCGAGTCACTGATGGAGACGCCGGAGTCCGTCTTCACCGGGGCCTCCTCCCTGCTGCTGACCCGGCCCTCGGGCGTGGACCGGGAGTGGCTGGAGAGGATCTTCGCCGGGATCGGCGAACGGGCCGCCTCCGGAAAGCTGGAGACCGATCTCGCCAACGGTCCGGCCGGTCTGCTGATGGTCCTGCTGTCAGGCACCGGGACGGACGGGTCGGGCGCCGCCTGCAGCGAGGAAGAGCTCGGGCGGCTGCGCGACCTGACGCTCTCCCACGTCGACGTGTCCAGGACAGCAGAATGGTTCGACGTCGCCCACGGCGAACTGGGACTCAGGTGGGCGTGCTCACGCATGGGACGGATCCTCGGCGACGAGGAGCTGGTGCGGCGCACCGCGGACTGGCTGACCCTCAGGTCCGAGTCCGCACAGGAGACCCCCTTCGCGGGATGGTGCAACGGCGCAGCCGGACAGCTCCTCAGCTCGGCGGAGATCCTCACGGCGGCCGGCCGGCAGGAATGGCTTTCCGGGCCCCGGCTGAAATCTCTGGTCGACAAGGCGACGCAGCTCTACGCGGAACGTCCGCTGGATCTTTCCGTCTGTCACGGCACCAGCGGCGTGATCCAGTCGCTGATCGCCACCGGAAGAATTCTCGGGGAGGAATCGCTTTTTGCCCGCGCACAGGAGTACCAGGAACTCGTTCTTGGTAAGATCCGTGCGAACGGTTTCTACACGGGCGCTGGAGGCCGGACATCGCTGCTGGGTTACATGTTCGGATGGTCCGGAATCGGCGACACCGACGTCATGCTCCGGTCCGGCGTAATCAACCGCGGACCCGACGTTTTTGATTCCTGCATTCCGGCAGCACTCACCAGCGGTTCACACGGCCGACAGAAATCAGCAGGAGGTTCACAGTGAAGAAGACTCGCGGCACCTGGGGGGTCGTCGTCGCGATCGGCGGCGCCATCGCGGTCACCAGCGCGTACAGCGAGAACTACACGCTTGCCGTCGTGGTCGGCGTACTGACCGTGATCGTGGCGTTGGGGGTGTTCTTCAAGGTCGACCGCAAGCACACGTAAATCCCGTCCCCGGCCGGGGGAGAAATCGAGCGCGCGTACGTCACTATCGAAAGGATGGCTCGGGGTGCGGCTGTCGATACTTCTCCCCTTCGGCCCCGTCCGGCCGGAACAGATTGTTCCCTTCGCCAATCTGGTGAAATGGACCTGCGCGGACCGGCTGTGGCAGGGGCACGGAATGCTGCTGGACAGTCACCATCTCGCCAACTGGCTCGCCGGAATCGGCATCAGAGTTCCCTGTGGTTTCGGTGTTTCTCTGATGCCGCTCCGCTCCCCGTACCAGGCCGCCCTCGAAGCCCGCTCTCTGGCGCTCACCACCGGGCATTCCGTCGTCGCGGGATTCGGCCCCGGAGGAATCGCCGCCCAGCGCAGCTTCATGGGAAAGCCCTACGCCAGCCAGCTCGGTGCCAGCAGGGAGTACGTACAGCTCGTCCGCGGCCTGCTTTCCGGGCAGACCGTGGAAGCCTCCGGTGAGGACTACTCGGCCGTCGCGAGACTCGTCGATCACAAACCCGCCCCGGTGTCCGTAGGGCTGGGCGTGCTCCGCGAGCGGATGGCCGCCCTGGCTGGGGAGATCTCCGATGTGGCCATCACCTGGCTCGGCTCCGCCTCGTACGTCGAGGGGACGCTGATGCCCGCAATGGAGAAGGGCGCCCACCAGCGGAAGCTGGAGCAGCCCGCGAAGGTCACGGCCATCGTGCCGGTCGCCCTGTCCGGACCGAACCGCAACGTCACCGACCTCGCGATGGCCTCGTGCGGACAGCACATCCAGGCACCGCACTACAAGGACGCGCTGAGGAAGGCCGGAGTCGCGGTCACCGGCGACGGTGACCCCGGCGACGCCGCGAGACTCGTCGACGGCGGCGTCTTCCTGTACGGAACAGCCGAGGAGATCCACGAACGGCTCGCCGAGTACCGGGCCGCCGGCGTCGACGAAGTCGTCCTGAACGCCATGGGCGTCGGCGCTGTGGCCGGTCCCAGGGAGGCCGCCCAGGACCTCCTGGAGATCCTCGACACGGCACCCTGATCCCCGGCCGGTCGGTCGCGGAACGCCGCCTGCGCGTGGGCGGAGCGCCTCCTGGAACGGAGCGCTCCGCCCCCTTCGTTTGAGCCGACGCTGCTGTGAACGCGGCCGCCGGGCCACCGGCCAGGACCGCTCCCGTTCCGCCCGCTCTCCCCGCCCCTGCCGGTGCCGCACTCGTACAGGAACACCCGCGCACGACCGCCGGCACACACGAAAGCGGGGCCCGCTCCCGAAGGAGCAGGCCCCGCGTTCCGTACTGTCAGCTACCGCTCAGCGGTGAGCGCTCAGCTCTGGCCGCCCGCGAGCTTCTCGCGGAGTGCCGCCAGCGCCTCGTCCGAGGCGAGGGCGCCGGAGTCCTCGTTCGACTCCGAGGAGTACGAGCCGCCGCCGGCACCGCCGGACTGCCCGCCGCCGCTGTTGCCGCCCTGCTGGGGCTGGGCGCTGCCGCCGCCACCGCCGGCACCCTCGGCCGCGGCCTGCTCGTCCGCCTCGCGGGACTTGATGACCTGGGCCTGGTGCTGCTCGAAGCGGGTCTGCGCCTCCGCGTACTGGCGCTCCCACTCCTCGCGCTGCTTGTCGTACCCCTCCAGCCAGTCGTTGGCCTCGGGGTCGAAGCCCTCGGGGTAGATGTAGTTGCCCTGGTCGTCGTACGAGGCCGCCATGCCGTAGAGCGTGGGGTCGAAGTCGACGGCCGTCGGGTCGCCGCCGAAGGCTTCGTTGGCCTGCTTCAGCGAGAGGCTGATGCGGCGGCGCTCCAGGTCGATGTCGATGACCTTGACGAAGATCTCGTCGTTGACCTGGACGACCTGCTCCGGGATCTCCACGTGGCGCTCGGCCAGCTCGGAGATGTGGACCAGACCCTCGATGCCCTCGTCCACCCGGACGAACGCACCGAACGGCACCAGCTTCGTGACCTTGCCGGGCACGACCTGGCCGATCTGGTGCGTACGGGCGAACTGCTGCCACGGGTCTTCCTGGGTCGCCTTGAGCGACAGCGAGACGCGCTCGCGGTCCATGTCGACGTCGAGGACCTCGACCGTGACCTCCTGGCCGACCTCGACGACCTCGGAGGGGTGGTCGATGTGCTTCCAGGACAGCTCGGAGACGTGCACGAGTCCGTCCACGCCGCCCAGGTCGACGAAGGCGCCGAAGTTGACGATGGAGGAGACGACGCCGGAGCGCACCTGGCCCTTCTGGAGGGTGGTGAGGAAGGTCTGACGGACCTCGCTCTGGGTCTGCTCCAGCCATGCACGGCGGGAGAGAACCACGTTGTTGCGGTTCTTGTCGAGCTCGATGATCTTGGCTTCGAGCTCCTTGCCCACGTACGGCTGCAGGTCGCGGACGCGGCGCATCTCCACCAGGGAGGCGGGGAGGAAGCCGCGCAGGCCGATGTCGAGGATGAGGCCGCCCTTGACGACCTCGATGACGGTGCCGGTGACGATGCCGTCTTCTTCCTTGATCTTCTCGATCGTGCCCCAGGCGCGCTCGTACTGCGCACGCTTCTTGGAGAGGATCAGACGCCCTTCCTTGTCCTCCTTCTGGAGAACAAGGGCTTCGATCTCGTCACCGACGGCGACAACCTCGTTGGGGTCGACGTCGTGCTTGATCGACAGCTCTCGGGAAGGGATGACACCTTCGGTCTTGTATCCGATGTCGAGCAGGACCTCGTCCCGGTCGACCTTCACGATGACGCCGTCGACGATGTCGCCGTCGTTGAAGTACTTGATCGTCTCGTCGATCGCGGCGAGGAAGGCTTCCTCGGAACCGATGTCGTTTACCGCAACCTGCGGAGTGGTGGCGGTGGTCTCGGTGCTGCTCGTCATGTGTGAAAGGGTCTCCGGGTACGGACATGAAGTCGTAGGACTGCCACGCCGAGAGCCCGTTATCGCACCGCGCATGCAAGCCAGCCGGACACAGCCTTGAGAGCCACTAACCCGAGGGGATACACCACAGATGCGAGCGCGGCCTGCTCCGTCCGAGGCACGCAGGCCCGCAGCGCAACTTGTAGCATACGGGGGCCGCTGGGCATGGTCAATGCGCGAAAGAGCACAGCAGGGGTGGAACGTGCCATAACCGGCGCACCGAGTCCGCCATGCGCCACCCTCACGCGTTGAGCGGCGTTCCCGCAGCCCTCGCGGCCACAGGTACATGAGCGACAGTACGGCGGCTGGGGCGATGATTCAGGACAACTGCGGAGACGGCGCGAGCGCGGCCCGGACCGGAGGAGCCGTTCCGCAACCGGCGGGGCAGGGGCCCGGGAGCGGCGCGGCGGAGGAGGAGGCCGCAGCCGTACGGCGGCAGGCGGGCCCGGCCGAGAGCAGCCACGCCAACCGCGGCTGGTGGGACCGCAACGCCGACGAGTACCAGGACGACCACGGCGGCTTCCTGGGCGACGCCCGCTTCGTGTGGTGCCCGGAGGGCCTGGACGAGTCCGAGGCGGAACTGCTCGGTCCCACGCCGGCGTTGCGCGGCCGCCGGGTGCTGGAGATCGGTGCCGGAGCGGCCCAGTGCTCACGCTGGCTGGCGGCACAGGGCGCGCACCCCGTCGCACTCGACCTCTCCCACCGGCAGCTCCAGCACGCGCTGCGCATCTCCGACGGCCACGGCGGCTCAGGTTTCCCCCTGGTGGAGGCCGACGCCGCCGCGCTGCCGTTCACGGACGGCTCCTTCGACCTGGCCTGCTCCGCCTTCGGCGCGCTCCCCTTCGTCGCCGACCCCGTGCGCGTGCTGCGGGAGGTGCGGCGCGTGCTGCGGCCGCGGGGGCGGTTCGTCTTCTCGGTGACCCATCCCTTCCGCTGGGCGCTGCCCGACGAACCGGGGCCCGAAGGGCTGACGGTCACCTCCTCCTACTTCGACCGCACGCCCTACGTCGAGCAGGACGCCGCCGGGAGGGCGGTCTACGTCGAGCACCACCGCACGATGGGTGACCGGGTGCGGGACGTGGCGGGTGCCGGCTTCCGGCTGCTGGACGTTCTCGAACCGGAGTGGCCCGAGGGACACGAGCAGGAGTGGGGCGGCTGGTCACCGCTGCGTGGACGGCTGATCCCGGGCACCGCTGTCTTCGTGTGCGAACGCGACGACGGGCACGGCGGCCACGGCGGGCGGCCCCGGGCGTGAAGGGCGCGGTTCGCCGGGACGAGCTGGCGCGGCTGCCCGTCGCCGAGGCCCTGCCCGAGCTGCACACCGCCCTGGAGCGGCACGGGGCAGCCGTCCTGCACGCGCCGCCCGGCACTGGCAAGACCACGCTGGTGCCCCTCTCACTGGCGGGCCTGCTGGACGAGTCACCCGCACGGACTGTCGTGGTGGCCGAGCCACGCCGGATGGCCGCCCGGTCGGCCGCACGGCGGATGGCGTGGCTGATGGGTGAGGAGCCCGGCGGGACGGTGGGCTTCACGGTGCGCGGTGAGCGCAGGGTGAGCGCCCGTACCCGCGTGGAGGTCGTCACCACCGGAGTGCTGCTTCAACGGCTGCAGCGCGAGCAGGAGCTGCCGGGCGTGGATGTGGTGCTCGTCGACGAGTGCCACGAGCGTCATCTGGACGCCGACACGGCAGTGGCGTTCCTGCTGGACGTACGTGCCGCCCTGCGCCCCGGACTGCGGCTGGTCACGGCGTCCGCAACGCAGGACAGCGCCGCGTGGGCCGGGCTGCTGGCGACGCACGACGGCTCACCTCCCGCGCCGGTGGTGCACGGCAGAGGGGAGGCGTACCCGGTCCGGGTGCGGTACCGCCCGCCGCCCGCGGGCGTTCGGCCCGCGCACGGCACCCGGGTGGACCCCGCGCTGCTGAGGCATGTGGCGGCGACGGTGCGCGAGGCGCTGGCGGGCACGCCCGAGGGGGACGTGCTGTGCTTCCTGCCCGGCGTCGGAGAGATCGCACGGGTCGCGGGGCTGCTGCGCGAAGGGCCTCCGGTGGACGGGGAAGTGCTGCAGCTGCACGGACGGGCACCGTCCGGCACACAGGAATCGGTGCTGCGGGGCCGCGTTCCCGGCACCCGGACGCGCCGGGTGATCCTTTCGACGGCCGTCGCGGAGTCCAGCCTGACCGTTCCCGGCGTACGGGCCGTGGTGGACGCGGGGCTGGCGCGCGAGCCGCGGACGGATCACGCGCGGGGGCTGGGCTCGCTGACCACCGTGCGCGTCTCGCAGGCGGCGTCGGCACAGCGGACGGGCAGGGCCGGGCGTGAGGCACCGGGCGTCGCCTTCCGCTGCTGGGCGGAGGGCGAGGACGCGGCGCGCCCCCGGCAGCCCTCCCCCGAGATCGCCGTGGCGGATCTGACGGCGTTCGCCCTGCAGTCGGCCTGCTGGGGCGCACCCGATGCGCGCGGCCTGGCGCTGCTGGACGCACCGCCGCCCGGTGCCCTGGCGGCGGCACGGGACGTGCTGCGTGCGGTGGGCGCCGTGGACGCCTCGGGGCAGCCGACCGCGCGCGGCGTACGCATGGCGCGTATGGGGGTGCATCCACGGCTGGCGCGCGCCCTGCTGGACGGTGCGGCCGTCGTGGGCGGCGAACTGGCCTCCGAGGTGGTGGCGTTGCTCAGCGAGGAGCCGCCCCGGGAGTACGGGGACGACGTGGCGGAGGCGCTGCGGGCGGCGCGGCGCGGCCGTGACGCCTACGGGTCACGCTGGCGCGCGGAGACGAGGCGGCTGCGTGCTCTGTGCGGCGATCCGGAGCCCGCGGGCACCGGACGGGCGGCGGAGGGTCCTCCGGCGCACGGCGGAGAGGCTGACGGCGGCGCCGGGCTCGTCGTCGCACTCGCCCATCCGGAGCGGCTGGGCAGCGCACGGTCCGGCGCCTCGGGCTCGTACCTGATGGTCTCCGGGACACGCGCTGATCTCGCGGGCGCCTCCGCGCTGCGCGGCGCGCCGTGGCTGGCGGTCGCGGTCGCCGACCGGCCCGCCGGGGCGGCATCGGCGCGGGTGCGGCTGGCGGCCGTCGTGGACGAGGAGACCGCGCGGGAGGCGGCGGAGGCGCTGCGAACCGTGCGGGAGGAGGTGCACTGGGACGAGGGCCGCGGCGGTGTCGTCGCCCGGGAGGTCGTCTCGCTCGGCGCGGTGGAGCTGGAGGAACGGCCCCTGCGCTCACCGGGAGGGGAACGGGTGCGCGCCGCCGTGCTCGGCGCCCTGCGCGAGAGCGGCCTCGGGCTGCTGACATGGACGCGGAGCGCCGTGGCGCTGCGCCATCGGATCGCCTTCCTCCACCGTGCACTGGGCCCGCCCTGGCCGGACGTGTCGGACGAGGCCCTGCTGGAGCAGGCCGAGCGGTGGCTGGGCGGGGAATCGACACCGGCACAGCTCGCCCGCATCGACGCCGTGCAGATGCTGAACGGGCTGCTGCCGTGGGCCACGGGGGAGGCCGCTCGGCTGGAGGAGCTGGCACCGGAACGTGTCGAGGTGCCTTCCGGGTCGCGGGTGCGCATCGACTACACCGGCGAACAGCCCGTCCTGGCCGTGAAGTTGCAGGAACTCTTCGGCCGGCGGGAGGTGCCCCGGCTGGCCGGCGGACGTGTGCCGGTGCTCGTCCACCTGCTCTCCCCCGCCGGGCGGCCTGCCGCCGTCACCTCGGACCTTGCCTCCTTCTGGCGGGAGGGGTACCGCTCCGTGCGGGCCGAGCTGAGGGGCCGTTACCCCCGGCACCCCTGGCCGGAGGACCCCGCGACGGCCGAACCGACGCGGCACACCTCCCGGCGGCGGGGCTGACGCCCGGGAGGTGTGCCCTGCCGCTGTCCGCGGCGGCTACTTCTTCTGGACGGTCAACCCGATGTCGAGCGTCGGGCCGTCAGGGGTGGTGATGCGGAGGATGAAGGGGCCTTCCTCGTCGCCGGCCCGGAGTGCGGGCAGCGTCAGCATGCCCTTCTCGTCCAGCACCCCGTCACCGGACTCGGCGCTGTGGGCGCGCGGGTCGCCGAGGAGCGCGAAGTGGGGGCCCGCGGTGAGCGGCTTGCCCTCCTCGCTGAGCACGGTGGCCGTCACCGGCACGTCAGCGGCGAGACCGCCCTCGTAAGTGGCCTTGATCTCCAGCTCTTCGGCGAACTGCTCGCCCGGTGCCGCCTGCACGCTTCCCGCCGTACGGGCGAGCTTGTCGGCCCTGGGTTCGACGGTCGCGGTGAAGGAGGCGGCGGGCAGGTCGGTTCCGTCCGCCGTTGCCTCGATCTGGAACTGGCCTGCCTCGTCACCCGCGTTGAGGACGGGTGCGGTGGCCTTGCCCTCGTCGTCGGTGGGGACCGTGACGGTGGTCCTGCCTGCGAAGCGGGGGCCGGTCTCCTCCTCCAGGACGTTGTAGGTGACGTCGACGCCCTCGACGTCCTCACCGTCCTTGTCGGTGGCGTGTACGACGAGCCGCCGCTCGAAGTCCTCCCCGGCGCCCGCCACCAGCTTCTCCTCGCTCTCGACGGGCTTCAGCGCGACCGGCTCGGCGGGGCCGGGGCTGGGAGAGGGCGACTCGTCCCCGTCGCCGTCACCGCCGTCGTTGTCACCGCCGTCACCGCCGTCACCGTGGCCGCCGCCACCGCCGTTGCCGTCACCGTCGTCGCCACCGTCGCCGTCGTTGCCGCCGGGCTTGTCGGAACCGGAGCCGCCGCCCGGCCCCTTGCCCTTGCCGGGCTCGTCCGAGGAACCGCCCGCGCCGGGCGAAGTGGGAAGCGGACCGGCGCCGTCGGGCACCTCGTGTGTGCCCTCACGGTAGAACTCGTACCAGGCCAGCACGGTGCGCAGGTAGTCCTGGGAGTGGTTGTAGCTGAGCACCGCGCGGTCCAGGTCGGCCTTGACCGACAGATCGCGGGCTCCGGCACACAGGTACTCACCGGCGGCCAGAGCCGCGTCGTGGATGTTGTTGGGGTCGCGGGTGCCGTCATTGTTGCCGTCGGCTCCCCAGCGGGACCAGGTCGAGGGTATGAACTGCATGGGGCCCACGGCGCGGTCGAACTTCGTGTCGCCGTCGAAGCGTCCGCCGTCGGTGTCGGTGATACGGGCGAAGCCCGACCCGTTCAGCACGGGGCCCAGGATCGGCTTGAGCGTGGTGCCCTGTGCGTCGACGGCGCCGCCGCGTGCCTGACCGGACTCCACCTTGCCGATGGCGGCGAGCAGTTCCCAGCGCAGTCCGCAGCCGCGGTCTGTGCCTGCCAGCGTCCGCTCGGCCTTCTTGTAGGCGGCCAGTACGGTCGCGGGTATGCCGGAGTTGGAGCCTCCCCCGGGGCCACCCGGTGACGCCTTCGGCGGCGCCGGTGACTCCAGCGGCGGCAGCTCGGTGTGGTACGAGTCGTCGCCGGGTGTCCCGTCGGGCCGGGTGGCGTCGGTGCGGTCACGGGAGGTGGCGTCGCCCAGTCCCGGTTCGGCGCCGGGCGCCTGTGAGGCGGTCAGCGCCGCCATCGCCGCAGCCGCGAGGGCCGTCGTGGCAACTCCCTTGCGGAACTTGCCGCTTGCCCCGTCCCCCGCACCGCCTCCGGCGGTGTACTTGGCTGCTGAGTATCTGCCGCGGTAGCGCGCCATGTCTGTCAGACCCCGTCCTTCTCCCCTACCCGGACGCAACACGCTGACCATACGACAACTCCCCGCGTGCGTCTGCGGGTCCCGGCACTCCGCACAACCGGAGCACATACCCACCACCCGTCACCGGCACGGGACGGACAACTCATCGGGGGACCTGCCGGTACGCCCGGGCACGTGCCCCACAGCGCGCACTCGGCACGGTGGAGTGTCCCGGTGCGCAGCACGGTGGAGTGTCCCCGGTGCGCAGCACGGTGCGCGGCGCTCAGTGCGCGGCGGACTCCCAGTCGTCGCCCGCGCCCACCGACACATCGAGCGGTGCCCGCAGCCTGACCGCACCGGCCATCTCCCGCCGCACCAGCTCCTCCACGGCCCCGCGCTCGCCCGGAGCGATCTCCAGCACGATCTCGTCGTGGACCTGCAGCAGCATCCGCGAGGTCAGCTTCTCCTCGCGCAGCGCCCTGTCCACGCCCAGCATCGCGACCTTGACGATGTCCGCCGCGGTGCCCTGGATGGGGGCGTTGAGCGCCATCCGCTCGGCCATCTCCCGGCGTTGGCGGTTGTCGCTGTTGAGGTCGGGGAGGTAGCGGCGGCGGCCCATGATGGTCTGGGTGTAGCCGCTGGCGCGGGCCTCGGAGACGACCCGGTGAAGGTAGTCGCGTACGCCGCCGAACCGCTCGAAGTAATTGTCCATCAACTTCCGCGCCTCGTCCGGCGCGACGTCGAGCTGCTGGGAGAGCCCGAATGCCGACAGCCCGTACGCCAGGCCGTAGGACATGGCCTTGATCTTGCGCCTCATCTCCGCGTCGACCTCGTCCTCACCGACGGCGAAGACCTGGGAGGCGACGGTGGTGTGCAGATCCTCGCCCGAGGTGATGGCCTCGATCAGCTTCTCGTCCTCGGACAGGTGGGCCATCACGCGCAGTTCGATCTGGCTGTAGTCCGCGGTCATCAGCGTCTCGAAGCCCTCGCCGACGCGGAAGGCGCGGCGGATGGCGCGGCCCTCGTCCGTACGGACGGGCACGTTCTGCAAGTTGGGGTCGGTCGAGGACAGACGGCCCGTCGCCGCGACGGTCTGGCTGAAGCTGGTGTGGATGCGGCCGTCGGCCGCGACGGTCTTGATCAGGCCCTCGACCGTGGTGCGCAGCTTCTGCTGCTCCCGGTAACGCAGCATCAGCACGGGCAGCTCGTGCTCGGTCTGGGTGGCGAGCCAGGCCAGCGCGTCCGCGTCCGTCGTCCAGCCCGTCTTGGTCTTCTTCGTCCTGGGCAGACCCAGCTCCCCGAAGAGCACCTCCTGAAGCTGCTTGGGCGAGCCCAGGTTGAACTCGTGCCCCACCGAGGCGTGCGCCTCACGCACCGCCTGCTGCACGGCGTCCGCGAACTGCTGCTCCAGACCGGTCAGCCACTCGCGGTCGGCGCAGATACCGGCGCGCTCCATCCCGGCCAGCAGCGCGGACGTGGGCAGCTCCAGGTCGCGCAGCAGCTCGGCGGCGCCGACCTGCGCCAGCCTCGCCTCCAGCACCTCGCCCAGGTCGAGGATGGTGCGTGCCTTGACCATCAGCGCCTGTGCCTCGGCCTGTTCGTCCACACCGAAGGCGAGCTGACCGTCCCCGGCGGCGGCAGGCCCGAGTTCGCGGCCCAGGTACTCCACCGACAGCGCGTCCATCGCGAAGGAGCGCCTGCCGGGCTTGTCGAGATAGGCGCCCAGCGCGGTGTCCATCACAACACCCTCGACGCTCCAGCCGTGCTCCGCGAAGACCCTCATGATCGCCTTCGCGTCGTGGACCGCCTTGAGCCTTCCCCCGTCGGCGCTCCACGCGGCGAACGCCTTCTCGTCCGGCTCCTCCAGCTGCGCCGGGTCGAACCAGGCCGCCGGGCCGTCCGCCGCGGCCAGGGCGATCTCGCTGACACTGCCCGTGCCCATCTTCCACACATCGACGGTGGCCAGGCCGAGAGTGCCGCCCGCGTGCCGCTCCAGCCACGGCCCCAGCTCACCCGCCGCGAGCACGCTGCCGTCGACCTCGACGCCGGCGGCGGCCGGGGAGGTCTCCTCCTCGCCCGTGCCCGGGTCCACCGCGAACAGCCGGTCGCGGAAGTTCTGATGGCGGAACTCCAGGGCGTCCAGCACGACGCCCAGGGTGTCCCGGTCGTAGGCGACGCGCTCCAGATCCCCGGGGCGGCAGGACAGCTCGACGTCCCTGACCAGCTCCGTGAGGTGACGGTTGAGCGTGACCGCCTCCAGGTGCTCGCGGAGGTTCTCGCCGGCCTTGCCCTTCACCTCTCCGGCGCGCTCCGCGAGCTGCGCGAACGAACCGAACTGCCTGATCCACTTCGCTGCGGTCTTCTCGCCGACCCCCGGAATGCCGGGCAGGTTGTCGGACGGGTCGCCGCGCAGAGCCGCGAAGTCGGGGTACTGCGCCGGGGTCAGGCCGTACTTCTCCTCGACCTTCGCGGGGGTGAAGCGCGTCAGCTCCGAGACTCCCTTCGTCGGGTAGAGCACCGTGACGTCATCGCTGACCAGCTGGAGGGCGTCCCGGTCGCCGGTGACGACGGAGACCTTGAATCCCTCCGCCGTCGCCTGCGCGGTCAGCGTCGCGATGACGTCGTCCGCCTCGAAGCCCTCGACGGCGAAACGCCGCACGCGCATCGCGTCCAGCAGCTCCCCGATCAGCTCCACCTGCCCCTTGAACTCGTCGGGCGCCTTGGAACGGTTCGCCTTGTACTCCGCGAACCGCGCCGAGCGCCACGTCTTGCGCGAGACGTCGAAGGCGACCGCGAAGTGCGTGGGCTCCTCGTCACGCAGCGTGTTGGAGAGCATCGACGTGAAGCCGTAGATCGCGTTCGTCGTCTGGCCCGTGGAGGTGGAGAAATTCTCCGCGGGCAGCGCGTAGAACGCGCGGTAGGCGAGCGAATGCCCGTCCATGAGGAGCAGATGCGGTGCGGTGTCCTGGGATGCCTTCTTAGCCACGTCCCCGATCCTCCCACGGCCCACCGACAGCGCGGCGCGCGCGCACTCCACGCGGGCGGGCGCACATGAGGGCGTGGCACCATCACTGGTATGCGAAAGCCTCCCGCACACGACCCCGTCCAGGACGCGCCGCAGGTCTCCGCCCCCCAGGAGTCCGCCGCCGGCAAGACCGCGGTGGCACGGTCGTTGCGCACCGCGCAACAGCAGATGGGGGTGCGCAGGACCGCGCTGACCCTGCTGCGCGTCAACCAGAGGGACGGCTTCGACTGCCCCGGCTGCGCCTGGCCGGAGCCCGCGAAGCGGCACAAAGCCGAGTTCTGCGAGAACGGCGCGAAGGCCGTGGCCGAGGAGGCGACGCTGCGCCGCGTCACCCCCGACTTCTTCGCCGCGCACCCCGTCGCCGACCTGGCGACGCGCTCCGGCTACTGGCTGGGGCAGCAAGGCCGGCTGACCCAGCCGATGTATCTGGCCGAGGGGGCCGAGGCGTACGAACCGGTGCCCTGGGAGCGTGCCTTCGACATCGTCGCCGAGGAACTGGACGCGCTGGCCTCCCCCGACGAGTCGCTCTTCTACACCTCGGGCCGCACCAGCAACGAGGCCGCCTTCCTCTACCAGCTCTTCGCCCGCGAGTTCGGCACGAACAACCTGCCGGACTGCTCCAACATGTGCCACGAGTCCTCCGGAGAGGCACTGACGGAGACTCTCGGCGTCGGCAAGGGCAGCGTCCTCCTGGAGGACCTCCACCAGGCGGACCTGATCATCGTCGCCGGCCAGAACCCGGGCACCAACCACCCGCGGATGCTCTCCGCGCTGGAGCAGGCCAAGACGGGCGGCGCGAAGATCATCACGGTGAACCCGCTGCCCGAGGCCGGCATGACACGGTTCAAGAACCCCCAGACGACACGCGGCCTGGCCGGCGGCGGCACCGCCCTGACCGACCTGTTCCTGCAGATCCGCCTCGGCGGCGACCAGGCGCTCTTCCGGATGCTCAACCGCCTCGTCATCGAGGCCGACGGCGGGCTCGACGAGGAGTTCCTCGCCGCCCACACCCACGGGTACGAGGACTTCTCCCGCGAGGCCCGCGGCACCGGCTGGGAGGAGACCCTGACGGCGACGGGCCTGGAGCGCGCCGAGATCGAAGACGCCCTGCGGATGGTGCTCGCCTCGCGCCGCACCGTCGTGTGCTGGGCCATGGGCCTCACCCAGCACAAGCACTCGGTGCCCACCATCCGCGAGATCGTCAACTTCCTGCTGCTGCGCGGCATGGTGGGCCGCCCCGGCGCGGGCGTGTGCCCCGTACGCGGCCACAGCAACGTGCAGGGCGACCGCACCATGGGCATCAGCGAACGGCCGCAGCCCGCGTTCCTCGACGCGCTGGAGCGGGAGTTCGGCATCGCCGCGCCGCGCGCGCACGGCCTGGACGTCGTGGACGCCATCCGCGCCCTGCGTGACGGCCGGGCCAAGGTCTTCTTCGCCATGGGCGGCAACTTCGTCGCCGCCTCACCCGACACGGCCGTCACCGAGGACGCCATGCGGCGGGCCCGCCTGACGGTCCACGTCTCGACCAAGCTCAACCGCTCGCACTGCGTCACCGGCGCCCGTGCGCTGATCCTGCCCACGCTGGGCCGCACCGAGCGCGACCTGCAGGGAAGCGGGGAGCAGTTCGTGACCGTCGAGGACTCCATGGGCGTGGTGCACACCTCCCGCGGACGGCTGGAGCCCGCGAGTCCCCACCTGCTGTCCGAGCCGGCGATCGTCGCCCGGCTGGCCCGCCGCGTCCTGGGCACCGCGTCGCGCACACCCTGGGAGGACTTCGAGAAGGACTACGCCCTCGTGCGCGACCGCATCTCCCGCGTCGTCCCCGGCTTCGAGGACTTCAACCGGCGCCTGGAGCAGGAGGGGGAGTTCACCCTGCCGCACGCGCCGCGCGACGAGCGGCGCTTCCCCACCGCCACCGGCAGGGCCAACTTCACCGCGGCACCCGTCACCTGGCCCCGCGTGCCCGAGGGGCGGCTGCTGCTGCAGACCCTCCGCTCGCACGACCAGTACAACACCACCGTCTACGGCCTCGACGACCGCTACCGCGGCATCAGCAACGGCCGCCGCGTCGTCCTCGTCAATCCCGCCGACGCCGCGGCCCTCGGCCTCACCGACGGCGGCTACGCCGACCTGACCAGCGAATGGACGGACGGCACGGAACGCACCGCCCGCGGCTTCCGCGTCGTCCACTACCCCACCGCCCCCGGCTGCGCGGCGGCCTACTACCCCGAGACCAACGTCCTGGTGCCCCTCGACGCGACAGCCGAGGGCAGCAACACCCCCGCCAGCAAGTCCGTGGTGATCCGCATCACTTCGACCTGAGCGCACGCTCAGCCACCTGATAGGACGGTGGCGGACAACAGCAACCGGCAGGGTGATCGGAGCCACATGCCCATGGAGCAGACCGCGAGCATTTTTTCGCAGGAGATCCTCGACCAGTGGTCCGGCCTCGGACTCGACCTGCCGAGCCTCTTCTCCGCGGGACACCTCGGCGACCGCATGGGGCTGCAGATCCTCCACGCCTCACCCGAAGAGGTCATCGGCACCCTCCCCGTCGAGGGCAACACCCAGCCCTACGGACTGCTGCACGGCGGCGCCTCGGCGGTGCTCGCGGAGACCCTCGGCTCGGTCGGCGCGATGCTGCACGGAGGTCCGGGGAAGTACGCCGTCGGGGTCGACCTCAACTGCACCCACCACCGCGGCCTCCGCTCGGGCCTGGTCACCGGCACGGCGGCACCCCTGCACCGGGGACGCTCCACCGCCACGTACGAGACCGTCATCACCGGCGAGGACGGCAAGCGCGTGTGCACCGCGCGGCTGACGTGCCTGCTGCGCGACTCCGGACAGCCCGGCGCCTGAGCCCGCGACACGCACCACCCTTCCCGCGGGGCGACGAGGACCGGCGCGGACGTCCGCCGCGGCGCGAGCGGCGGCCTGTCCGCACCCCGCCCGCCCTCGCCCGGCGGCGTCCAGCCGTCGCCGGGCGAGGGGGCTGCCCGCGGCAAGGCGCACGTACAGCGGCGGTCACCAGCTGTGACGGACTCCCGTGCGCAGCCCTCCCGCCTCACTCCGACATCACCCTGTGTGATGAACGTACGAGCCGGAATCCCCGCATCGTCCCCGGTGAGCGCCATGCCCGCCTGGCCGCGCACGCATTCCGGACGCCCCGCTGACCCTCCGGCTCCGCGGGCGCGCACAATCCCCGAACCAACTGCTGCTTCGCCCGGCGGAAATGTGTCCGCTACTCCCCCGACACAGCGGTGATCTTCCGGGAGCCTTCACCACGGACACGACCCGGTCGGACATCAATAACAAGAACGTCACACCTTGGTCTGCCCCTCTGCCCCCCGCGATGCCTCGGCCATAGAGTCACGGCCAGTCACCGCGCCGCCGGGCGTGGAACAGCAAGCCCTGAACGACGAACCCTCAGGGAGCCCGGCGCGCGACACGGCCCTTCATCTCCGAAGGCCCGCCATGGGGAAAGGACTGATCGTGCGCCACCGTTCCTTGCTCATCATCACCACCGCGATAGCCGCGGGATCTCTCACGCTGACGGCGTGCGGTTCACGCGGGGACGACAGCGGAGGCGGCAGTGGTGGAGACACCAAGACCCTCACCATCGGTCTCGACGCCCCGCTCTCCGGTGACCTGTCCGCGCTCGGCCAGGGAATCAAGAACTCCGCCGACCTCGCGGTCAAGACCGCCAACAAGAACAAGACCGTCGAAGGCGTCACCTTCAAGCTCCAGGCACTCGACGACGCCGCACAGCCCTCCCAGGGCCAGCAGAACGCCACCAAGCTCGTGGCGAACCAGGACGTCGTCGGAGCCGTCGGCCCGCTGAACTCCAACGTCGGCCAGTCCATGCAGAAGGTCTTCGACAAGGCCGGCATGGTCGAGGTCTCCCCCGCCAACACCGCGCCCGAACTGACACAGGGCAACGACTGGCGCAGCGGCAAGAAGGAACGCCCCTTCGAGACGTACTTCCGCACCTCCACCACGGACGCCATCCAGGGCCCGTACGCGGCGCAGTACATGTACAACGAGAAGAAGTTCAAGAAGGTCTACGTCATCGACGACAAGAAGACCTACGGCAAGGGCCTCGCAGCCACCTTCAAGGCCGAGTTCGAGAAGCTGGGCGGCGAGGTCGTCGGCACCGACCACGTCGACCCCAAGGAGAAGGACTTCAACGCGGTCGTCAACAAGGTCGCCAGGGCCAAGCCCGACTTCGTCTACTACGGCGGCGAGTACCCCGCCGGCGCCCCCCTGTCCGACCAGGCCAAGCAGGCCGGACTCGAAGGACCCGTCGTCGGCGGCGACGCCCTCTTCAGCGCCGACTACATCAAGCTCGCCAAGAAGAACTCCGACGGCGACATCGCCTCCTCCGTCGGCGCGCCCCTGGAGACGCTCGACAGCGCCAAGGAGTTCATGAAGAACTACGAGGCCGCCGGCTACGAGGAGGCCTACGAGGCCTACGGCGGCTACGCCTACGACGCCACCTGGTCCATCATCCAGGCCGTCAAGGCAGTCGCCGAGGAGAACGACAACAAGCTGCCCGAGAACATGGACGAGACCCGCGAGAAGGTCGCCGAAGCCATGCAGGACGTCAAGTTCGACGGCGTCAGCGGCGAGGTCGGCTTCGACGAGTACGGCGACACCACCAACAAGCAGCTGTCGCTGTACGAGGTCAAGGACGGCGAGCACAAGCCCATCAAGACAGGCACCTTCGAAGACTGAACCGGGCAACCCGCACGGTTCCGCACGCCCATCACGCCGAGCGGGGGCGCAAAAAGCGCCCCCGCTCGGCCTGTATCCAGACACCACTCGGAGGCCCCGCGGTGAACGACCTGCCGCAGCAACTGGCCAGTGGACTCATCCTCGGCGCGATGTACGGCCTCATCGCGATCGGCTACACGATGGTCTACGGCATCGTTCAGCTCATCAACTTCGCCCACGGCGAGATCGTCATGTTCGGCGCCTTCGGCGGCCTGACAGCATGGCTGATGCTCCCCGAGGGCACGTCCCTCCTGCTCGCCCTGCCGCTCATGCTCGTCATGGCCGTCGGCGTGTCCGTACTCGTCGGCGTCGGAGCCGAACGCTTCGCCTACCGGCCGCTGCGAGGCGCCCCGCGGCTCGCACCGCTGATCACCGCCATCGGCCTCGCCATCATGCTGCAGCAGCTGATCTGGGGCTTCTACCCGGACGCGAAGAAGGCCCGCACCTTCCCCCGCTTCAGCGGCGACAGCCTCGAATTCCTCGGCGCCACCATCCAGCGCGGCGAACTCTTCCTGCTGATCGCCGCCCCCGTCTGCATGGCCGGCCTCGGAGTGTTCGTCGCCAAGACCCGCACCGGCCGCGCCATGCAGGCCACTTCGCAGGACCCCGACACCGCGAAGCTGATGGGCATCAACACCGACCGCATCATCGTCACCGCCTTCGCCATCGGCGCGGGCTTCGGCGGAGTCGCCGCCATCGCCTACGGCCTCAAGTACGGCCAGATCGACTTCAAGATCGGCTTCATCCTCGGCCTCAAAGCCTTCACCGCGGCCGTCCTCGGCGGCATCGGCAACATCTACGGCGCCATGGTCGGCGGCCTCGTCCTCGGCCTCGCCGAATCACTGGCGACCGCCTACATCGAACACATCCCCGGCATGGACCTCTTCGGCGGCGGCGCCTGGAAGAACGTATGGGCGTTCGTCCTGCTGATCCTCGTCCTGCTCATACGACCCCAGGGCCTGCTCGGCGAACGCATCGCGGACAGGGCGTGATAGCGATGGCAACCACCAACACCGACATGCACACCCCCGCACCCGCCGGGCCCGCCGAACCGCTCGACACCACCGGCGCCCCCGGCACCCTGCCGCTGCCGCCCGGGGCCGCCCGCATCCTCACCCTCGCCGGCAGCGTCACCACCTTCGCGAGCACCCTGCTCGCCTGGACCTGGACCAGAGAGTTCCCCGGCGACCTCACCTACTACGGCTCCCCCGTCGACCTGCAACTCCTCACCCTCGCCGGGTCACTGCTCACCCTCGCCATGCTGCTCTCCGGCAGCGGCGTACGCGGACTCCGCTGGCTCACCCCCGGCGGCCGAACCGCCCCCGTGATCCTGATGTCCCTCGGCACCCTCGGCGTCGCCTGGTTCAGCGCCGCGGCCATAGCCGTCGTCCTCGGCGGAGTCGTCAACTTCGAACCCGGCATGTGGGTCGCCGTGCTCGGCAGCCTCACCGCCGTCGTCGGCGCACTGGGCCTCCGCGCCGACGAACCCTTCGACCCCGCCGACCCGGCGCTGCGCGACCCGGGTGCCTGGCAGCGGTTCCGGCACTCCCTCAAGGCCCCCGCACCCGGCCCCGGCAAGCGACTGCCCGGCTGGGCCGAACTGCTCATCATCGCCGTCTCCTTCGGCGTCGGACTGTTCGTCTTCACCTACGGCATCGACACCCCCTACGGCGAACTGTTCATCGGCTTCCTCATCCTGGTCGGCACCGGCGCCGCCGCACTCGGACGAGCCGGACTGAGCCGCCGGCTGGCAGGAGTCACCGCCAAGCACCGCAACATCACCTTCACGGCGGCCTTCGTCGCCGCCGCGTGCTTCCCCTTCACCCAGAGCAGCGACCAGTACACCTCCGTCGCCGCGAACATCCTCATCTTCGCCACCGTCGCCCTCGGCCTGAACGTCGTCGTCGGCCTCGCCGGACTCCTCGACCTCGGCTACGTCGCCTTCCTCGGCGTCGGCGCCTACGCCGCGGCACTGGTCTCCGGCTCGGAAACCTCCGTACTGGGCGTGCAGTTCCCCTTCTGGGCCGCCGTCCTCACCGGCGCACTCGCCTCACTCGTCTTCGGCGTCGTCATCGGCGCCCCGACACTCCGGCTGCACGGCGACTACCTCGCCATCGTCACCCTCGGCTTCGGCGAGATCTTCCGCATCGGCATGGAGAACCTCGACGGCTCCTCCGGACCGTCCGTCACCAACGGCGCCAACGGCATCGCCAACATCCCCGACCTGGAGATCGCGGGATTCAACTTCGGCGAGGACCACACCGTCCTCGGCTTCGAACTCGGCCCGTTCGCCAACTACTACCTGCTGATGCTGCTGTTCACGATCGTCATCGTGACGATCTTCCAGCGCGCCGACCACTCCCGCATCGGCCGCGCCTGGGTGGCCGTCCGCGAGGACGAGACCGCGGCACGCGCCATGGGCATCAACGGCTTCCGCGTCAAACTCATCGCCTTCGCCCTCGGCGCCACCCTCGCCGGAATGGCCGGCACCGTACAGGCCCACGTCACCTCGTCCGTGACCCCCGAGCAGTACCAGTTCGTCGAGGTCGTACCGCCCAACTCCGCCTTCCTGCTGGCAGCCGTCATCCTCGGCGGCATGGGCACCGTCTCCGGACCGCTCATCGGCGCCTCACTGCTCTACCTCATCCCTGCCAAGCTCCAGTTCATGGCCGACTACCAACTCCTGCTCTTCGGCCTGGCGCTGGTGCTCCTGATGCGCTTCCGCCCCGAAGGCCTCGTCGCCGACCGGCGCAAGAAGCTCGAATTCCACGAAACCGGCCAGCTCGACGTCCCCGCAGGCGACCCCGGCCTCAGCAAGACGGAGGCATGAGGAAGATGACCACCACGACAGCGACCAGCACCCCCGGGACCACACCACCGCAGAAGCAGTCCGTCCTGCGGGCCTCCGGAGTGACCAAGCGCTTCGGCGGACTGACCGCCGTGCACAACGTCGATCTCGACGTCGACGCCGGTGAGATCGTCGGCCTCATCGGCCCCAACGGCGCAGGCAAGACCACCTTCTTCAACTGCCTGACCGGCCTGTACGTGCCGACCGAGGGCGAAGTGGCCTACAAGGGCAGGATCCTGCCGCACCGCTCCCACCTCGTCACCAAGGCAGGCATCGCCCGCACCTTCCAGAACATCCGGCTCTTCGCCAACATGACGGTCCTCGAAAACGTCCTCGTCGGCCGCCACACCCGCACCAAGGAAGGCCTCTTCTCCGCCCTCGTGCGCGGCCCCGGCTTCCGCAGGGCCGAACGCGGATCCGAGGAACGCGCCATGGAACTCCTCGAGTTCACCGGCCTCGCCGGCAAACGCGACCACCTCGCACGCAACCTCCCCTACGGAGAACAGCGCAAGCTGGAGATCGCCCGGGCCCTGGCCAGCGACCCCGGACTGCTGCTGCTCGACGAACCCACCGCCGGCATGACAGCCGGCGAGACCACCGCCACCCGCGACCTCGTCCTCGCCGTACGGGAGAAGGGCACAGCCGTACTCGTCATCGAGCACGACATGCGCTTCATCTTCAACCTCTGCGACCGCGTCGCCGTACTCGTCCAGGGCGAGAAACTCGTCGAAGGAACACCCGAACTCGTCCAGAGCGACGAACGCGTCGTCGCCGCCTACCTCGGCACGCCCTTCGAAGGGGAACCGGGCGAAGCAGAAGCCGAGGAAGTACGCCAGGCCGAACAGCACCGCGACGCCGAGAGCACCCACGAGACCCCGAAGGGAGGCAACGTCTGATGCCGCTGCTCGAAGTCGAGGACCTGCGCGTCGCCTACGGCAAGATCGAAGCCGTGAAGGGAATCTCCTTCACCGTCGAGGCCGGACAGGTGGTCACCCTCATCGGCACCAACGGCGCCGGCAAGACCACCACACTGCGCACCCTCTCCGGTCTGCTCAAACCCCTCACCGGCAAGATCACCTTCAACGGCGAAGTGATCAACGACATCGGCGCCCACAAGATCGTCGCCAGGGGACTCGCACACTCCCCCGAAGGCCGCCGCATCTTCCCCCGCCTCACCATCGCCCAGAACCTCCAGCTCGGCGCCTTCCTCCGCAAGGACACCGCCGGCATCCAGGAGGACATCGAAAAGGCCTACACCCTCTTCCCCATCCTCGGCGAACGCCGCGGACAAGCCGCCGGCACCCTCTCCGGCGGAGAACAGCAGATGCTCGCCATGGGCCGCGCCCTGATGTCACGGCCCAAGCTCCTCATGCTCGACGAACCCTCCATGGGGCTCTCTCCGATCATGATGCAGAAGATCATGGAGACCATCAGCGAACTCAAGTCCCAGGGCACGACGATCCTCCTCGTCGAGCAGAACGCCCAGGCAGCCCTCTCCCTCGCCGACCACGGACACGTCATGGAGATCGGCACCATCGCCCTCTCCGGCACCGGCCAGGAACTCATGCACGACGAATCCGTACGCAAGGCCTACCTCGGCGAGGACTGACGCGACACGAACGGGGACCGTCCCGGCACACCGACAGCACCGGGACGGCCCCCACTCACGCAGACGCAGTCACGCGCACGCGCACTCACGCGCACACTCACGCACGCGCAACAGCCCTACTGCTGCTGCCTCTTCTTCTCCTCGCCGTCGGCGATCACAGCCTCCGCGACCTGCTGCATCGACAACCGCCGGTCCATCGACGTCTTCTGGATCCAACGGAACGCCGCCGGCTCGGTCAGCCCGTACTGCGTCTGCAGCACACTCTTCGCCCGGTCCACCAGCTTGCGCGTCTCCAGCCGCTGGGAGAGATCCGCGACCTCCTCCTCCAGCGCCCGCAACTGCGTGAAACGCGAGACCGCCATCTCGATCGCCGGCACCACGTCGCTCTTGCTGAACGGCTTCACCAGATACGCCATCGCACCCGCGTCCCGCGCCCGCTCCACCAGCTCACGCTGCGAGAACGCCGTCAGCATCAGCACCGGCGCGATGCCCTCCTCCGCGACCCTCTCCGCGGCGGAGATCCCGTCCAGGACCGGCATCTTCACATCGAAGATGCACAGATCCGGACGGTGCTCCCGCGTCAGGTCCACCGCACTCTGGCCGTCCCCGGCCTCGCCGACGACGGAGTAGCCCTCCTCCTCGAGCATCTCCTTGAGGTCCATCCGGATCAGCGCCTCGTCCTCCGCGATCACCACGCGCGTGGTCAGCGGAGGCACATGGGCGCCACTCTGCTCCTCGGCCTGGACGGCCTCGGTCTCGGTACCGGAGTTGTTGGGCTCGGGGACGTCCGCGGTGCTCACTGGGCTCCTCGTTTCCGCACAGGTGGGAGGTACGAGGGTACCGGGGTCCTGTATGGTGGTGACACAGCAGGAGGGCCCGAACCTTCGAATTGCAGACGCCCCGGTAGCCCAACGGCAGAGGCCATGGATTCAAAACCCATACAGTGTCGGTTCGAATCCGACCCGGGGCACTTGGCCTACGATTCCAAAGTCGCAAGCGACTTCGAGGATCTTCGCCCGCACGAAGGAACACCCCTTCGTTGCTCTGCACGTCGCACACGAGCTCGCCAATATCGCGAGCATGTACGACATCACAGTCCGTAAACAGGCTCTCGCGCTTCTCGGCCAGGGCCGCAGCCTCAACTCCGTGAGCAAACAGACCGGTATCTCCCGTTCGGCACTCCGGTCCTGGCAGATGCGCCTATTGCCCTTGCAGCCCGGCCGGGCCACGTGCGCGAGATGCGCGCAGCCGCCGGAGCCTCCCCCCGACAAGGCCGCCTACGTCTACCTACTGGGCCTCTATCTCGGGGACGGCTGCGTCAGCCGCCTCGCCCGGACGTTCTCGCTGCGCATCGCCTGCGCCGACGCCTGGCCGGGGCTCATCGACGAATGCTCCCGGGCGATCAGGGCGGTCCGGCCCGGCTACAAAGTCATGCGGGTACAACGGCAGGGCTGCGTCAACGTCACTGCGTACAACGCCCATTGGCCCTGCCTCTTTCCCCAGCACGGACCGGGCAGAAAGCATGAGCGGCCCATCTCGCTCGAAGCCTGGCAGCAGGAACTCGTCGACTCACATCCCTGGGAGTTGGTGAAAGGGCTGATCCACTCCGACGGCTGCCGCATCACCAACTGGACGACGCGCGCGGTCCGCGGCGTACGAAAACGCTACGAGTACCCGCGCTACTTCTTCACCAACAGGTCCGACGACATCAGGAAACTCTTCACCGACACCCTGGACTCCCTCGGCGTCGAATGGACCACGCTCGCCCGCGGCAGCGATCCGCTCAACATCTCCGTCGCCCGGCGCGCGTCCGTGGCGCTGATGGACGCGCACGTCGGCCCGAAGTACTGAGCCCCACCGGGCCGCCGTGCACGGAAACTTACTCCGGTGCGCCGCGCGGCGGCCGTGCGGCAGCATGGCGCGCATGTCCGTACTGACGCGCGCTGAGGCGCAGACGCGAGCCCGGCTGATCGACGTGGAGCGGTACGCCGTCGATCTCGATGTGACGTGCGGTGAGGAGGTCTTCGCGTCGACGGCGGCCGTGCGGTTCTCGGTGCGGGAGGGTCAGGGCGGCGCGGAGACGTTCGCGGAGGTGCGGCCCACGGAGCTGGTGCGGGCGGAGCTGGACGGGGTGGCGCTGGAGCCGTCGGCGTTCGAGGACGGACGCCTGTGGCTGCGGGGTCTGGCCGAGGGGCCGCATGAGCTGCGCGTGGAGGCGCGGATGCCGTATTCGCGGGTCGGTGAGGGGATGCACCGGTTCACCGATCCGGCGGACGGGCGGGTGTATCTGTATTCGCAGTGTTTTCTGGCGGATGCGCCGAAGGTGTTCGCGTGTTTCGACCAGCCGGATCTGAAGGCGGTCTTCGAGGTTTCGGTGACGGCGCCGCAGGGGTGGACGGTGCTGGGGAACGGGGTGGCGCGCCGTACGGGCGGGGGCCGTTGGGTGTGTGCGGAGACGCCGCCGCTGAGTACGTATCTGGTGGCGGTGGTGGCGGGGCCTTACCACTCGGTGCACGCGGAGCATGCGGGGCTGCCGTTCGGTCTGCATGTGCGGCAGTCGCTGGCGGAGCATCTGGACGCGGACGCGGAGGAGTTGCTGGACATCACGCGCCGGTGTTTCGACCGTTATCACGAGGTGTTCGAGGAGCCGTATCCGTTCGACTCCTATGATCAGGCGTTCGTGCCGGAGTTCAACGCGGGGGCGATGGAGAATCCGGGGCTGGTCACGTTCAGGGACGAGTACGTGTTCCGGTCGGCGGTCACCGAGCTGGACCGGCGGACGCGCGGTGTCACGGTGGCGCACGAGATGGCGCACATGTGGTTCGGGGATCTGGTGACGCCGCTGTGGTGGGACGACATCTGGCTGAACGAGTCGTTCGCGGAGTTCATGGGGTATCAGACGCTGTTCGAGGCGACGCGTTTCTCGGGCATGTGGACGGATTTCGCCGTGCAGCGCAAGGGCTGGGGCTACGACGCGGATCAGCGCGCCTCGACACATCCGGTGGCTCCGGAGCCGGGGTCCGTGCCGGACACGGCTTCGGCTCTGCTGAACTTCGACGGGATCTCGTATGCGAAGGGGGCCTCGGCGCTGCGGCAGTTGGCCGTGTGGCTGGGTGAGAGGGATTTCCTGGCGGGCGTCAACAGGCATCTGACACGGCATCGTTTCGGGAATGCGGAGCTGTCGGACTTCCTGGACGCGCTCGCGGGTGTGTCGGGGCGCGATGTGCACGGCTGGGCGGAGCGGTGGCTGCGCACGACGGGCGTGGACACGTTCTCGCTGCGGGTGGCGGAGGGCAGCGGGCAGTGGTCGGTGGCGTTGGGGCACGAGGGGAGCCGCCCGCACCGGATGGCGCTTGGTCTCTACGATGTGGCGCCGGCCGATCCGGGGCGTCTGGTGCTGCGGGAGCGGCTGGAGCGTGAGGTGGGGGCGGACGAGGCGGAGCCGGTGGTGGTGGCCGGGGGGCCGCGTCCTGATCTGGTGCTGGTGAACGACGGGGACCTCACGTACGCGAAGGTGCGTCTGGACGAGGGGTCGTGGGGTGTGGTGCGGGCCGGGTTGTCGGGTCTGCCGGAGGCGATCTCGCGGGCTGTGGTGTGGAACGCGGCGCGGGAGACGGTGCGGGACGGCGGATTGGCGCCGGGTGAGTATCTGGAGGCCGTGCGGGCGCATGCTGGTCGGGAGCCGGATGTCGCGCTGCTGGAGAGTGTGCTGACGTTCGCTCGGGGGACGGTGGCGGAGCGTTTTCTGCCTGCCGGGCGGCGTGAGGGTGCGCTGGGGCTGCTGTCGGGGGTGTGCCGTGAGGTGCTGTCCGGGGCGGCCGCGGGCGCGGCGGTGGATGGTGGGGGTGCCGCGGATGTGGAGGGGCTGCGTCTGACGGCGGTGCGTCAGTTGATCGACTGTGCGGTGTCTTCGGAGGAGTTGTACGGCTGGTGGGTCGCGGGTTCGGCGCCGGGGGGTGTGGTGCTGGACGCGGAGTTGCGGTGGCGGTTGTTGCTGCGTCTGTCGGTGCTGGGTGCGGTGGGTGGTGCGGAGATCGATGCGGCGCTTGCGGCGGACCCGGGTGCGAAAGGTGAGGAGGGGGCGGCTCGTTGCCGGGCGGCGTTGCCCGACGCGGCGGCGAAGTCGGCGGCGTGGGAGGCGATGTTCGCTCATGACCGGTTGTCGAACTATGTGCTGCGGGCGACGGCGCAGGGGTTCTGGCAGCCGGAGCAGCGGGAGTTGCTGGAGGGGTATGTGGAGCGGTTCTTCGTGGATGCGGTGCCGGTGGCTGCTCGGCGTGGTGCCGCGGTGGCGGAGCTGGTGGGGCGGTTCGCGTTTCCTCGTCCGGTGGTCGAGGAGTGGGTGGTGCGGCGTGGGGAGGAGTGTGTGCGTGGGGAGGGTGTGACGCCGGCGCTGGGGCGGGAGTTGGCCGATCAGCTGGATGAGTTGCGGCGTGCTGTGCGGGTGCGGGCTCGGTGGGAGCCGTAGGGCTGCGGGGTCGTTCGGCGGGGCGGCGTGGGGTTTCCGGGGTGCTGCGGGGGGTGTGGAGGCTCGGCCGGAGGTGGTCACCCCTTCGGGCGAAAGGGGTGCGTATCGAGATCAATGGAACCCGTGCGCACGTAGGTTAGGGCCGCCTCACCATTTCTCCTGGGTCCGGCGGGCGCCTGCTGTGTGCGCGCCGGGCTGCGGAGTCGTGCGACCGCGCCACTGAAAGAGTCCCGCTCATGCCTGCGTACGCCGACGATCCCCGCCTCCTCGCGGGCGGCACCGAAGGGGCCGCCGCTCTGCGCCCGTTGACGGGTGTGGTGCTCGACGCTCTGGAGGAGGGGGCTGCGGCACGCTGTGGTCCGCTTCCCCGTGGCGGCCCGCTGCGGGTGGCGGAGGCGGTGCGCGCGGCGCTGGAGGACGGTCCGGGCGGCGGGGTGATTCCCGAGCGGGGTACGGGCGCGGCCGAGGCGTTGGGCTCGCTGGTGCGGATGACGGCCCAGGGGGCGGCTGATCCGGCCGATCCGCTGTGCGTCGCGCATCTGCACTGCCCGCCGCTGGCGGTGGCGGCGGCGGCCGATATGGCCGCCAGTGCGCTCAATCCGTCGCTGGATTCCTGGGACCAGGCGCCGGCTGCCTCGGAGTTGGAGGCGGCGACGTGTCGTGCGCTGGCGCGGCTGGTTCACGACGGGGACGGCGGCGGCAGCGTCGGTCCCTCCGGGGGTGTGCCGGACGCGCTGGTGACCACTGGCGGCACCGAGTCGAACCAGTTGGGTCTGCTGCTGGCACGTGAGCGGTTCGGCGCGGGGCTGCGTGTTGTCTGCGGCGCCAACGCCCATCACAGTGTGCACCGTTCGGCGTGGCTGCTGGGTTTGCCGGAGCCGGTGCGTGTGCCGGCTCCGCGTGGTGTGCTGGAGCCGGAGGCGCTGCGCGGGACGCTCGCCTCCCTCGGGGGTGGCGGCCCCCGGCCGGTGCTCGTGGTCGCGACGGCGGGCACGACGGATTCGGGGGCGATCGATCCGCTGTCCGAACTGGCCGATGTGGTCGGTGAGTACGGCCGGGGCGGTGCGGCCGGGCGGCGGGGCGTGCGGCTGCATGTGGACGCGGCGTACGGGGGGATGCTGCTCTTCAGTCACCGGCTGCGCGCACGGCTCGCGGGGCTGGAGCGGGCCGACAGCGTCACCCTGGATCTGCACAAGCTGGGCTGGCAGCCTGTCGCCGCGGGGGCGTTCGTCGTCCCCGACCGCCGTGCGCTTGCTCCGCTGGACCACAGTGCGGGCTATCTCAGCGCCGACGACGACACGGCTGCGGGGCTGCCGCCGCTGCTGGGCCGTTCGCTGCGTACGACGCGCCGGCCGGATGTGCTGAAGGTGGCCGTCACGCTGCGCGCCTTGGGGCGGGCGGGTCTGGCGTCGCTGGTGGAGCGGACGTGTGCTGTGGCGGTGCGGTTCTCCGAAACGGTCGCCGCCGACGGCAGGTTCGAGCTCTTCGGTGCGCCGGCGCTGTCGACGGTGCTGTTCCGGCCGGCGGGGGCGGACGCGGCCGAGGTCTCCCGCGTGCGGCGTCGTCTGCTGACCGACGGGCGTGCGGTGCTGGGCCGGGCCGAGATGCCCGGGGGCGGTGCGGGCGAGGCCGGCAGCGCGAACTGCGGTACGGGCGGGGGCGGCGGCTTGTGGCTGAAGGCCACCCTGCTCAATCCGCACACCCGCGTCAGTGATCTGGAGAGCCTGCTCAAGCTCGTGCACGACGCGAGGTCTTCGCCGCCCTGACGCCAGTGCCCTCTCCCGTACGCCCGTACGCCCGTCCGCCCGTCCGCCGAACCGTGCCCCCGTCTCCGTCCGAGCAAGGAGCCGCCGCCCATGACGACAGCCGACGACCCGCACATGTCTCCCTCCGGCCCCGCTCCCCTCCTCCCGCCGCACGGCGGGGCCGAATCCGCCTCGCCTGGCGCTGAGTTCGGTGGCACGCGGCACGGCCGGGAGGCGGCGGCGCCGCTCCCGTACGGGCTGCCCGGGCAGCGCACCACGCCGGACGGCGGCGGGGGGCGGGCGCGGCGTCCCGCCCCGCGCCGTCCCCTGCCCGCCGCGGCGCCCGAGCAGCGGCCGCTGGATCTGGCGGGCGTCGGGATCGGTCCGTGCAATCTGTCGCTGGCAGCCCTCGCCGACGGCATCCCCGGTCTGCGCACCGCGCACTACGAGCAGCGCTCCGGTTTCCACTGGCATCCGGGCATGCTCATCGAGGGCGCCACGCTGCAGGTCCCGTTCCTGGCGGATCTGGTCACGCTCGCCGATCCCGCGTCGCCCTGGTCGTTCCTGAACTACCTCAAGTCGCGGGACAGGCTCTTCCCGTTCTATTTCTCCGAGCGTTTCCACATCGAGCGTGCCGAGTACGACGCGTACTGCCGCTGGGTGAGCGAGGGGCTGGTGGCCGGTGACGAGGGGGAGAGTGGGGCGGCGGGCCCGGGGCTGCACTTCGGCCACCGTGTCGACGGCGTGCGCTGGCAGCCTGAACGCGGCCTGTTCGAGGTGGACTTCACGCGGCTCGACGCCGGGGAGGAGGGCGCACCGCCCGGTCGTTGCCTGGCGCGCAATCTCGTCATCGGTGTGGGCAGCGCGCCGTATGTTCCCGAGCCGTTGCGTGCGCTGGCGGCCTCGACCGGTGCGGGCGCTCCGGTGGTCCACTCGTCCGGGTATCTCGACCACCGGGAGCGGTTGCTGGCCGCGGGTCATGTCACGGTCGTGGGGTCTGGCCAGTCGGGTGCGGAGGTCTTCCTGGATCTGCTGCGGCACCGTCCCGCCGGGCGGGAGGGTCTGCACTGGCTGACCCGTAGCGGCGCGTTCGCGCCCATGGAGTACAGCAAGCTGGGCCTGGAGCACTTCACACCGGACTACACCCGCTACTTCCACGGGCTGCCGGAGCGTGTGCGGGACGAACTGGTCCCCCGGCAGTGGCAGTTGCACAAGGCCGTCGATCACGGCACTCTCGGTGCGATCCATGACGAGCTCTATCGCCGCACTCTGGACGGGGGCTGGCCGGATGTGGTGATCACGCCGGGGGTGGCCGTCCGTACGGCGGGACGTGTCGGGGCGACGCGGCTGGAGCTGCATCTGGAGCAGGCGGAGCAGGACGTACGCACGCGGCTGGCGACGGACGCGGTGGTCCTGGCGACGGGTTACCGGGAGCGTCCGCTGGACGGTGTGCTGGCCTCCCTCGAACCGTGGCTGCGGCGGGACGCCTCGGAGCGGGTGCGTGTGGATGACCGGTTCCGGCTGGTGATGGATCCGTCGGTCACGGGTGCGGTCCATGTGCAGAACGCCGAACGGCACACCCACGGTGTGGGGGCGCCGGATCTGGGGCTGGCGGCGCACCGCAGTGCGGTGATTCTCAACTCCCTGACGGGCGAGGAGCATTTCCGCATTCCCCGGCGCACGGCGTTCACGACGTTCGGACTGCGTCCGGAGGGGGCGCTCGCGGACGGCTCTCCCGGGGTTGCCGAGCGCGCGGACCGCGGGCACGCGGATTTCCGTCCTCTGCGCATGAGTTGATCAGGACGCGGGTCCGGTCCGGTCCCGTCGGGGCGCGGGTCCGGTCCCGTCAGGGCGCGGGTCCGGTCCCGTCAGGGCGCGCGGGGCGCTCTCTTCCGGCGGCGGCGCGGGACGGCCGCCGGAAGCGGTGGCCGTCCGCCTTCGGTGCGGGCCGGTGACAGGCGCGTCCCATGGTGAAAGACTGTTGGGATGTTCGATCACATTTCGATTCAGACGCAGGACCCCGCCGCAGCAGCGGCCTTCTACGACACCGTCCTGTCGCCCCTGGGAGCCGCACGGATTCTCGACTTCGGCGAGGTCATCGGCTACGGCAGCCGGGCTCCCGCCTTCTGGCTGGGCCCCGCCACCGGAGAGGGCCGGGCCCGCGAGGGGCACATCGCGTTCGCGGCACCCGACCGCGCCACCGTCGACGCCTTCCACGCCGCGGCCGTCGAGGCCGGGGCGGAAGTGCTGCACGCGCCCCGTCTCTGGCCCGAGTACCACGAGAGCTACTACGGGGCCTTCGTCCGCGACCCGGACGGCAACAACATCGAGGCCGTCTGCCACAGCCCCGGCTGACCGGAGGCGCGGCGGGCACCGTGACAGGTCTGCGAGAGTGACCGCATGACGAACACACCCGGTCACTCCGCAGCCCCCTCTCCCGTTCCCTACGGCACTCCCGACGAGCCGCGGGTGGCCGTGCACGGGGAGGCGAGCCTCGAGTTCGACCCGGAGATCGCCCGTATCGGGGTGCAGGTGGGCGCGCGGGGCACCGACCGGCGGGAGGCGCTGGAGGCGCTGACGCGGCGCAACTCCCAGGTCCTGGAGCTGCTCAAGGGCTACGGCGAGGCGGTCGAGAAGCTCTCGACCGGCGCCTTCTCCGTCTCCCCCGAACTGACGGAGAAGGGACGCCGTGAGCGCGTACGCACGTACCACGGCCGGGTGCAGATCACGGCGACCGTCAGCGACTTCACGGCACTGGGCGAGATGAGCACACAGCTCGCGGATCTGGAGATGACCCGGGTGGACGGCCCGTGGTGGGCGCTGCGCCCGGACTCCCCCGCCCACCGCGAGGCTCGGCAGCAGGCTGTGCGCGAGGCGGTGACACGGGCACGGGAGTACGCGGGGGCGCTGGGCGCGGAACTGGTGGCGCTGGTGGAGCTGGCCGATCCGGGAGCGGAGGGCAGCACGCCGTCCGCTCCCCCGCCTCCCGGGGCGCGGGCGGCCGGTTTCCGGGGCGCGCCGGCCGGTGAGGCGGCTCCGGCGCTGGACCTGGAGCCGCAGCGGCAGCGGGTGCAGGCGCGGGTGAACGCGCGTTTCCTGATGAGCCGTCCCTCCCTGTGAGGCGGTGCTCGCGGGGAGTGTCCGGAGCCACCGCGGAGTGCTCATCGGAGCGGGCGCTCGCCCACTTTTATTGGTTGTCAATGACCGGCCGGGCAGAGGTCGTTGGCGGGACGTCCGCGAGCCGTTCTCTACCCATGGGTAAGTCGTAGGCTCGTACCATGCGCCGCGCAAAGATCGTCAGCACACTGGGCCCCGCCACCAACTCGTACGAGCAGATCAAGGCACTCGTCGACGCCGGGATGGACGTGGCCCGGTTCAACATGAGCCATGGCTCGCACGCCGAGCACGAGGAGCGTTACCACCGGGTGCGCAAGGCGTCCGAGGAGGCCGGCCGCAGCGTCGGCGTCCTCGCTGATCTTCAAGGTCCGAAGATTCGGCTGGGGCGTTTCCGTGAAGGGCCGGTACTTCTTGAACGCGGCGACGAATTCTCCATCTCCGTGGAGGAGATGGAGGGCGACCGGTCCTGCTGCGGCACCACATACGCCGGGCTGGCGGCCGACGTGACGGCGGGAGAGCGCATCCTCGTCGACGACGGCCGCGTGACGCTGGAGGTCGTCGGCGTCGAGGGTCCGCTCGTTCGGACTCTCGTCGTCGAGGGCGGCATGGTCTCCGACCACAAGGGCCTCAACCTCCCCGGTGTCGCGGTCTCGGTGCCCGCCCTGTCCGAGAAGGACGTGGAGGACCTGCGGTGGGCGCTGCGCACGGGCGCGGACGTCATCGCCCTGTCCTTCGTGCGCAGCGGGCACGACGTGAAAGAGGTCCACCGGGTCATGGAGGAGGAGGGCCGCCGCCTCCCCGTCATCGCGAAGCTGGAGAAGCCGCAGGGTGTGACGAACCTGGAGTCCGTCGTCGACGCCTTCGACGGTGTGATGGTCGCCCGCGGCGACCTCGGAGTCGAGATGCCCCTGGAGTCGGTGCCGCTGGTGCAGAAGCGCGCGGTGAAGCTGTGCCGGCGCAACGCCAAGCCCGTCATCGTCGCCACCCAGATGCTGGACTCCATGATCGAGTCCTCCCGTCCGACGCGGGCAGAGGTCTCGGACGTGGCGAACGCCGTGATGGACGGCACGGACGCGGTGATGCTCTCGGGCGAGACGAGCGTCGGAAAGCACGCCGTCGAGACGGTGCAGACCATGGGGCGCATCGTGGAGGCGGCCGAGGCGGAGCTGCTCGCGAAGGGGCTGTCACCGCTGACTCAGACCAGCAAGCCGCGTACGCAGGGCGGTGCCGTCGCGCGGGCGGCCGCGGAGATGGGCGACTTCCTCGGTGCGAAGTTCCTGGTGGCCTTCACACAGTCCGGTGACACCGTGCGGAGGCTCTCGCGCTACCGCTCGCCGGTGCCGGTGCTCGCCTTCACCCCCGATCCCGCCACCCGCTCGCAGCTGAGCCTGACCTGGGGCGTGGAGGCATTCCTCGTCCCCACTGTGCAGAGCACGGACGAGATGGTCGATCAGGTCGACGAGCAGCTGATGAAGCTCGGACGCTGCGCGAAGGGCGACCTGGTCGTGATCACGGCCGGTTCGCCGCCCGGCGTCCCCGGCTCGACGAACCTCGTCCGCGTCCACCACATCGGGGAGGACGACACCCCCCGGCTTTGAGCAGGGGCGGCGCCGGCCCCCGGGGTCCGGCTCGGGGATCCCGCGTGGTGGGGCCCGGCCCCCGCCGCGCCGTCTCAGGCGCGGGCGATGGTCTCGTGGTGGCGGATCACCTCGGCGATGACGAAGTTGAGCAGCTTCTCCGCGAAGGCGGGGTCCAGCTTGGCGCTCTCCGCCAGCTCCCGCAGTCGTGCGATCTGCCTGGCCTCACGGGCGGGGTCGGCGGGCGGGAGGTGGTGGTCGGCCTTGAGACGGCCGACGCGCTGGGTGCATTTGAAGCGCTCGGCCAGCATGTGCACGACCGCGGCGTCGATGTTGTCGATGCTCGCGCGCAGCTCGGTCAGCTCCGCCCTGACCGCATCCGCCACCGGCTCCCGCACCGCGTCCTCCCCCACCGGCTCCTCGAGGCCGTCGGTCGTGCTCTCGCCGGTGGTGCGGGGGGTGCGGTGGTTCTCAGCCATGCTGCCGTTCCAGGTCGGTTCGGGTGGTGACGGGCGTCGAGCCTATGCCGTACGGGGAGCGGCGTCGTCACCGCCTCTCGGGGCCCCGAGGCTGCCGCACCCGTACAGTGACAGTGACCGACAGGACGAGTCCGGGGGTGGTCGTCGATGACGGCACACGGCACGGGGGGCGTACCGGCCGCGGAACCTGTCGAGCGCGGCTTCCCGCATCTGGCGACCGTGCGTGACGCGATCACGGCCCTCTACAGGGCCCTGTCCCCCGAAGGTGTCACCGGATTCGGGCACAGCGTCCTCCCCAGCGACGTGGCCTTCTCCGACGCCGAGGACCTCCACGAGGGCGCGCAGCGCGTCGCCCGCGTCATGGTGCAGCACCTCGGGCTGCCGGACGCCCGCGTGGTCGTCGGCTTCCGTGAGATGGAGGACGCCGCGCACGTCGAACTCGCCGCCGGCCCCGAGTACTTCGTCGAGCTGAACTCCCGCTTCACACGCCACCGCCGCGACATCGGGGCGGCCCTGGCGCACGAGGTCATGCACGTGCGTCTGCACCGCCTGGGCCTCGCCTTCCGCGGCACCCGCGACAACGAGATCCTCACCGACACCGCGACCACCTACCTGGGCGCGGGGTGGCTGCTGCTGGACGCCTTCCGGCAGGACCAGCTCTCCTCGCAGAAGCTGGGCTATCTCACGCCCGAGGAGTACGGCTACGTCCTGGCGAAGAGAGCCGCCCTCTTCGGCGAGGACCCGGCGGTGTGGTTCACCAGCCCGCAGGCGTACGAGGCCTACGTCGAGGGAGCCGCCGCGGCGCGCGCCGACGAGGCACGCGCGCCGCTGGCGGCGGCGGGCTGGGCGAGCCGCCGCCGGTACGCCCGCGACCGGCGCGACGCGCTGGCCCGGCCCGGCCTCGCCCCCCACCCCCGGCGGCCGGAGGGCTACGCCTTCGAGGGCACCGCTCCCCCGCGCGTCTCCTTCCCCTGCCCCACCTGTCACCAGCGCATCCGTGTCCCCGTGCGGGGCAGGATGCGGGCGCGCTGCGGGCTGTGCCGCACGGTGCTGGAGTGCGACACGTGAACAACTCGGCCTTTGAAGGGACCGGGCTTCGGCGGTGCGGGGCTCAGCCGTGGTGGCGGTCCGGGCCGAGGATGCGCCTGTCGTAGGCCGATGCCACCGCCGCCGCGCGGTCGTTGACGTCCAGCTTGGCGTAGATGTGCGTGAGATGGGTCTTGACCGTGGCCTCGCTGATGAACAGCAGCCGGGCGATCTCACGGTTGGAGGTGCCCTTGGCGACGAGGGCGAGCACCTCGGTCTCACGCGCGGAGAGCGCGCCGCCTGCGGGCGCGGGTGTCCGCACGGCCGAGACCAGGCGGGAGGCCACCGCCGGGGAGAGCACCGTACGGCCCTCCGCCGCGGCGCGGGCGGCCGCGAACAGCTCCTCGCGGGGCGCGTCCTTGAGGAGGTAGCCCGTCGCACCCGCCTCGATGGCGGGCAGGGTGTCGGAGTCCGAGTCGTAGGTGGTCAGGACCAGGACGCGGGCGCGGCAGCCCCGGCGGGCGAGTTCGGTGATCGCCTCGACCCCGCCTCCGCCTGGCATGCGCAGGTCCATCAGCACGACGTCGGGGTCCAGGCGGACGGCGAGGTCCACGGCCGCACCGCCGTCGGCGGCCTCACCGAGCACGCGGAAGCCGTCGGCGGAGTCGAACATGCCGCGCAGCCCGTCGCGTACGACAGGGTGGTCGTCGACGATGAGGAGGCTGATGTCACCGGGCATGGGACCATCATCGGTCACCGGGGCCCGGTCGCCGGGCGCCGGTCACCAGGGGCAGCCGCGCCGAGACCGCCGTGCCGCCCCCCGGCTCCGACTCGACGGTGAGGAAGCCGGCCAGCCGCTCCGCCCGTGCCCGCATCCCCGCCAGTCCGAAGCCGCCCGTGCCGGTGCGGCAGGGCCGCGCGAGCGGGTCGAAGCCCCGGCCGTCGTCGCGTACGTCCAGGACGACCTCGCCGTCCATGTAGGAGAGCGTGACGCCCAGACGGGCCGCCGCCGCGTGCCGTTCGGTGTTGGAGAGGACTTCCTGGACGATCCTCAGCAGCGCCGCCTCGATCTCGCCGTGCAGCGGCCCGGCGGTGCCGGTGACGGTGAACTCCGCGCGCACACCGGAGCGTTCGGACCACTCGGCGACGGTCTTCTGCAGCGCCTCCGGCAGTCCGTCGGTCTCCAGGGCCACCGGGGCGAGGTTGTGCACGGAGCTGCGGGCCTCGCCCAGGCTGTGCCGGGCGAGGGAGACGGCACGCTCCAGGTGCCGGTTCGCCGTGGCCCGGTCGGGGGCGCCGGCGACGACCTGGAGCTGCGCGATGACGCCGGTCAGTCCCTGGGCGATGGTGTCGTGGATCTCTGCGGCCAGCCGGCGCCGTTCGTCCGCCACGCCCGCTTCGCGTGCCTGGACGAGCAGTTGGGTGTGCAGCGCGGCGTTCTCCTCCAGGGCGGCCTCCAGCGCGGCGTTCGTACGCTCCAGCTCCTCGATCGTCGCGTCCTGCTGGCGCGTCCGCTTCTCCTCCTGCGCGGCCAGGTGGCTGAAGACGGCGGCAAGGCCGACGTTGACAGCCAGCAGGGCGCCGAAGACGACCCAGCCCACCTTGTCGCGCGGTGGGAACCCGCCCGACTGGGAGCCGGCCATGACGACCGCCGTGGCGAAGAGGCCCGGCCGCACCAGGCTTGGAGAAAGCAGCCGCTCGGCGCTGAAGTAACCGAGGACCGCGTAGAGCGCGAAGAACGGGTTGATACAGGTCAGGGCGAAGGCGAGCGCCCAGCGGACGCCGTAGTACCAGGCGCCGGTCCGGGTGGGTCCGGGGTGTGAGCCCGAGACCGACGACCACCACAGCTGCAGTGCGAGCGCCGCGCAGACCAGTGCCGTGGCCGCCTGCCAGCCGCCCCGGCTCATCCCCAGGACGCCGCTGGTGGCGGCGGCGGTCACGGTGGCGATCGCCAGCAGGACGTACGGGCCCCAGCGGTGGAAGAGCTCCCACCGCTGGTCGAGCGCGGAGCCACGCGTGGCCTCCGCGCCGCGCGCAGCCCTACCGCCCATCCCGTGGACCGTCATCCGACCAGTGTCGGCGACGCCGGCGGCTCCGTGACCGCTCGTGCCGCCCACCCGCGCATCAGGGGCGGGTGCGGCTGCCTCACCCCGGCCCGTCACCGGCATCGCTCATTTCCTCCAGCCTCCCCCACCGCTCAGACCGCCCAGACCGCTCAGACCGTCACGCCGCTCTGGGACTCAGGCCGCCGGACGTCTCCGCGGGTCACTCCCACCGGAACCAGCGTGCGGCACCCGCCGAGAGCGCCACCGTCCAGAGGGCGACCACGCACAGGTGCACCCAGTCCGGCCGGCCGCCGGCCGCGGCCTGGTTCAGCGCCTGGGCGGCGGCACCGAACGGGGTCGCCTCCACGATGGCCGCGAGTGTGTCAGGCATGGCCTGGACGGGAAGCCAGACGCCCGCACTGAACATCAGCGGGAAGAAGATGACGGAACCGGCAGCCGTGGCGATCTTCACCGTGCGGGACAGCGCCGAGACCAGCGCGCCCAGCCCCAGACCGCACGCGAGCGCCGCCAGCAGCGCGACGGCGTAGCCGAACCCGTGGCGCGGCAGCGCCACGTCGAAGACACCCCGGCCCACCGCGAGGACGACCAGCGACGAGGTCAGCGCCGCCGCTCCGTGCAGGCCCATCTGCGCGCCGAGCACGGTCGAGGGGCGTACGGGCGTGGTGGACATCCTGCGCAGGATGCCCCTCTCCCGGTATCCGGTGATCACCGGCGGCATGGCCTGGAGTCCGGCCATGATCACCGAAAGCAGCACCGCGACAGGGACGTAGGCGTCGATGGGCCGTATCCC
Organism: Streptomyces sp. TAA204; assembly: GCF_000424965.1. Classification (NCBI taxonomy): domain Bacteria; kingdom Bacillati; phylum Actinomycetota; class Actinomycetes; order Kitasatosporales; family Streptomycetaceae; genus Streptomyces; species Streptomyces sp. TAA204. The sequence continues at coordinate 225,791 of NZ_AUKW01000005.1, read as the reverse complement.
GCCGAGGCCGGCCTCCGGGCTGCGGAAGGAGGGGATGGAGCCGAGGATCACCAGCAGAAGCGTCGGGAACACCGCGATCCAGAACAGCGCTCCGGGCTCGCGCCCGAAGAGGCGGAGTTCCGCCGCGAAGACGGCGGAGGCGGGCCGCGGACGGCGGGCGGCCGGGCGCCCGGCGGGGTCGGTGGCAGTGGCGGTGGCGGGGTCGGTGGCGGTCATGCGGCATCTCCCGTCAGGTCGAGGAACGCGTCGTCCAGGGTGGCGTCCGTGACGCGGAGCTGGTGGGCGGTGACCTTCTTCCGGGCCAGCAGCGTGATGACGGCGTCGACGGTCTCGTCGGTGCCGTGCAGCGTGTAGCGGCCGTCCTTCATGCCGACCGAGGTCAGGTGCGGCAGCCGTGCCACCTCGCCCTCCTCCAGCGGGCCGGAGGGGGTGAAGGAGATGACGACGGACCCGGCGGCCTTGCTGACGAGGCCGGCCGGGGTGTCCAGGGCGGCGATCCGGCCCCGGTCGAAGACCGCGATGCGGTCGCAGAGCCGCTGGGCCTCCTCCATGAAGTGCGTGACGAGGACGACGGTGACGCCGCCGGCGCGTACCTCCTCGATCAGCTCCCAGGTGTCGCGGCGTGCGCGGGGGTCCAGGCCGGTGGTCAGCTCGTCCAGCACCACGACACGGGGACTGCCGATGAGGGCCAGGGCGATGAACAGCCGCTGCTTCTGGCCGCCGCTGAGCTTTGCGAAGCGGGTGCCGAGTTTGCCGGTGAGGCCGAGGCGCGCGGCCAGCCGCCGCCAGTCGGCGGGCTCCGCGTAGAAGGCGGCGTACAGCTCCAGCGCCTCGCGCACGGTCAGCTTCGCCTGCAGCTCGCTCTCCTGGAGCTGTGCGCCGAGGATGTGGGTGAGTCGGCCGTGGTCGGCGACCGGGTCGAGGCCCCCGACGCGTATCGAGCCGCTGTCGGGCACGCGCAGGCCCCCGATGCATTCGACGGCCGTGGTCTTGCCCGCGCCGTTGGGACCGAGGACCCCGAAGATCTCGCCCTCCTCGACGGTGAACGAGACGTCGTCGACCACGTCGAGGCCGCGGTACGCCTTGCGCAGGCTGTGCACTTCGATGACGGGCATGCTCCGACGCTCCCCGACGGCAGGGCCCGGCCGCATCGCCCGTCGGGCTCCTTTCCGCATCAGCCGATCGGCTGATGCCCTGGGCGGCAGGGACGCACCGCGGGCATCCCCGTACGAGAGGCCCCGACACGGGGCCCCATGACGTACGTTCGCGGCATGAGCCCTTCCATCGCCACCAACACCCGTGTCGAGCTGGCCGGCCTGCTCGACTTCGTACGCCCCCGTCACCGCGCCCTGCTCATCACGCGGCGCGCGGACGGCTCACCCCAGGCCTCTCCGCTGACGTGCGGGGTGGACGGCTCGGGGCGGATCGTCGTCTCGACCTATCCCGAACGTGCCAAGACCCGCAACGCACGGCGCGACCCGCGCGTGAGCGTGCTCGTGCTCTCGGACGACTGGAACGGCCCGTGGGTGCAGGTCGACGGGGACGCCGAGGTCATCGACGCACCTGAGTCGGTGGAGCCGCTGGTGGAGTACTTCCGCAACATCTCGGGCGAGCACCCCGACTGGGACGAGTACCGCGCGGCGATGATCAAGCAGGGGAAGTCGCTGATCCGGGTCACACCGCGGCACTGGGGGCCGATCGCAACCGGTGGTTTTCCGCCAAACCTGGTGGACTGATCTTTTCGATCCCCTCTGCGACCCGGCTCTGCCAGGGGCTCTGCGGAACATGCCCGTACACCGCGTCACCGCAGGCCACGGCACTGCGTGCCGCTCTGCTCCGTCGGGCTGCGAGACGTGCTCACGGGGGCCAGAATCGAAGTGCGGAGCTTACGGGGAGGCGGTCGCAGTGTTGGGACCGCAGGCCCGCTGTGCCCAAGTCGCAAAGGGGAGTTGACACAGAGATGACCACGACAGTGCAGTCACGGTCGCCGAGGGAACACACGGCGCTTCTCGTGGAGGAGAGCCTCCTCGCGGAGGAGTCGTCCATGCCGCTGGAAGCGCCTCTGTGGCTGCTGGCCGGTGTCGAGAACGAGGAAGAGGTCAGCTTCGAGCCGCACATCTGGCGCGGCATCGACTGAGGGCGCGGGTGAGGCCGCGCACCGGAAGCACCGCCGCGCACCGCGGTCCGGTGCCGGCCCGTCCACGGGGAGCGCGCCCCGTGGACGGGGATCACCGGCCGGGTGAGGGCTTCCGGGGCAGGGCTTCCGGGTCAGGGCTTCCGGGCCACGCCCGCGTAGAAGAAGGCCTCGGCGTCGCTCATGGTGGTGGGGCGGTCGGGACGCCACCGGTGCGTCGGCGTCAGGCCGGGCTCGATCATCTCCAGCCCGTCGAAGAAGGACCGGATCTCCTCCTCGTCCCGCACCCGCAGCGGGGTGCCGCCCTTGCCGTAGATCTCCTTGACCTGCTTCAGCAGGGCTTCCCCGTCGAAGTCGGCGGTGGCGTGGGAGAGCACGAGGAAGCTGCCCGGGGCGAGCCTGTCGAGCATGGAGCGCACCAGTTCGCGGGGCCCGTCCTCGTCCGGGACGAAGTGCATCAGCGCGAGCAGCGACAGCGCAACCGGCTCGTCCAGGTCGAGGGTCTCGCGTACCTCCCGCGTTTCCAGGACACGGTCGCGGCGCACGTCCGCCTGCACATAGGCGGTACGGCCCTCGGGCGTGCTGCTGCGCATGAGGGCGTCGGCGTACTCCAGCACGACGGGGTCGTGGTCGGCGTAGACGACACGGCACTCCGGGATGACCGCCTGGGCGACCTGGTGGAGGTTCGGCGCGGTGGGGATTCCGGTGCCGATGTCGAGGAACTGGCGTACGCCGTGCGCGCTCGCGAGGTGGCGGGTGGCCCGGTGCATGAAGTCCCGGTTGGCGCGTGCGCCGGTCCGTGCCATGGGGAAGACCTTCTTGACCTGCTCGGCGGCTTCCCGGTCGACGGGGAACCAGTCCTTGCCTCCGAGGTAGTAGTCGTACATCCGGGCGGAGTGCGGCTTGCTGGTGTCGATCTCACCGGAGGCGGTCATCGTCTCTTCCCTGCATGAGTGGTGGGGCGGGTGCCGGCGGCGCCGGCCCGGCGGGCGCCTTCGGGGCGGGGCGGGCGGGGTTCAGCTGCCGAACTCCTTGCGCAGCCGGTTCAGATACGAGCGGGTGTCCGGCAGCAGTTCGGACGCGAGCCGGGAGACGCGTGTGTAGGTCTCCAGATGGGTCACCACGTCGGGCCGCTGGTCGAGGTAGACGGCGCTGGTCAGTCCGACCTCGGTGTAGACGATGTCCTGCAACTCCGGTTCCCGGAAGCGGAAGTAGGTGATGTGGCCGCTGGTTCCCGAGTGCGCCCCGGCGGAGAGGGGAAGGACGCGGATGGTGATGCGGGGGTCGTCGAGCGCTTCGAGGAGTCTGTCGATCTGGGCGCGCATCACCTCGCCTCCTCCCACCTCACGCCGCAGCGCTGCCTCCTCCAGCACCACCCACAGGGCGGGTGAGCCGGAGCGGCCCAGCAACTCCTGCCGCCTCAGGCGCAGATCGACGCGGTGCTCCAGCGTCTTCGGGGGTTCGTAGGGGAATCCGGCGCGGATGACGGCGCGGGCGTAGTCCCGGGTCTGCAACAGGCCGGTCATGTAGTGCGGTTCGTAGACGCGGATGACCTCCGCGGCCGTCTCCAGACTGACGTAGGCCCGGAACCAGTCGGGCAGGGCCGTGCGGTAGTCGTGCCACCAGCCCGGCTCGTTGGCCTGCTCGGCCAGGTCGGTGAAGTCCGCCGCCTCCTCCTCCGAGGCGCCGTAGAGCCTCAGCAACTCCTTGAGGTAGGGGAGCTTCAGGCTCACCTGTGCGTTCTCGATGCGCCGGACCGTCAGATGGCTCACGCTGAGCGCCTTGGCGGCGTCCTCGAACGTGAGGCGGCGGCTCTCTCGGAGTTCTTTCAGTCGTTTGCCGAGAATGATGCGCAGAACGGTGGGCGCACTCTGTCCGCTCGGCAGTGCCTCGCTCACGCACAGGCTCCTGACCATGACGCGCGGGGTGTTGAACTGCTCAACTGCCCTCGCATGTCCTGTAGTTGAAATGTCGTCCGGGATGAGGACCACTCGACCGGGAGGAAACTATCATCAGCCGCACATCCCTGGACCAGCGCGTCTCGCACGCCGCCGCGCCGCCGCTGCGGACCGGACCGGCTCCGCGGGACACACGAGCGGCCCCGCGCCTGCAGCAGGGATGCAGCAGGTGCGGGGCCGCTCGCCCGACCGCCCGTCGGCGGCCGTCGGTGTGCTCTCTCAGTCCTCCAGCAGCTTCTCGCCCGTCGCCGCATCGACGACCGTGCGGTCGCCGAGCTCGGTCTCGAGCTCGACCTCGGTCTTGTCGTTCACGAGCTGTTTGGTGCAGAAGTCGGCCTTCTTGTCCTTCTTCGCCCAGCCGGCGACGATCACGAGCTTGTCCGTCTCCTGCACGTGAGCGCCGTACTTCGTGTCGCAGCCCCCGTGCCCGACCGTCACGGTGAGAGAGGTCTCCTCCCCCTTGGCCGGGCGCTCGGCGCCCTCGAGCGGCAGCATGTCCTTGTGGCGTCCCTCGGTCTTGCCGACCTTCGGCCACGCCTGCTCGATCGCCGTGGCGCGCTTCTCGAACCGGGTCTGTTCACGCGGCTCTTCACTGCTCACGGTCTGACCGCTGCCTCCGCACGCCGTCGCGCTCAGCATCACCACGGCAGTCAGCGCCGGTGCCAGGGCGAGCGCGGTCCTGCTGCGGGTCTTTCCTGTCGTTCCTTGTCGCATGTTCTTCAACCTCCTGCCTCGCCGCTGTGACGGAGGAGAGGCGGCCGGGGTTCCGGACGGTGCCGGCCCGTTTCACCGCCGGGGGCCACCAGGAGGACGTCTTTGCTGGTCAGCGGGCTCGTGACCGTCCGTGTCAATTTGCGTCGTGCACCCCGGAGCACCCGCGTCGCCGCGGGGAACGGGCCGCACGGCATCCCGGCGGCGCCATGCGCACGCACCGCGGTGCCCGGCCCCGGTCGGGGAAGTGCCGGGCACCGCGGCTGCATACGGAGACGGGCAGGCGGCGTCAGACGGCCATCGCGCGGTCCGTCGGGCCGATGGGAGCGGGAAGAGCGCTGGTGCCCATCAGGTAGCGGTCGACCCCCTTGGCCGCCGAGCGGCCCTCGGCGATGGCCCAGACGATGAGGGACTGGCCGCGGCCCGCGTCACCGGCGACGAATACGCCGTCGACGTTGGTCGCGTAGTCGCCGTCGCGGGCGACGTTGCCGCGCTCGTCCAGCTCCACGCCGAACTGCTCGACGAGGCCGTTCTCCCGGTCCACACCGGTGAACCCCATGGCCAGCGTGATCAGTTGGGCCGGGATCCTCCGCTCGGTGCCGGGCTTCGGCGTCGGCCTGCCGTCCTGCATCTCCATCTCGATCATGTGCAGCCACTGGACGTTGCCGTCCTCGTCACCCTCGAAGTGGGTGGTGCCCACCGAGTAGACGCGCTCACCGCCCTCCTCGTGCGCGGAGGTGACCTTGTAGAGCATGGGGAAGGTCGGCCACGGCTGGCTGGCCGGCCGCTCCTCGCCCGGCTTCGGCATGATCTCCAGCTGGGTGACGGAGGCCGCGCCCTGCCGGTGCGCGGTGCCCACGCAGTCCGCGCCGGTGTCACCGCCGCCGATGACGACGACGTGCTTGCCCTCGGCGCTGATCGGGGAGACCGTCAGGTCGCCCTCCTGCACCTTGTTGGACAGCGGCAGGTACTCCATCGCCTGGTGCACGCCGCCCAGTTCACGCCCCGGCACCGGCAGGTCGCGGGCCGTCGTGGCGCCCGCCGCGATGACGACCGCGTCGTGCCGCTTACGCAGCTTCTTCGCGTCGAGGTCGCGGCCGATCTCCACCTCCGTACGGAACTTGGTGCCCTCCGCGCGCATCTGCTCGATACGGCGGTTGATGTGCCGCTTCTCCATCTTGAACTCGGGGATGCCGTACCGCAGCAGCCCGCCGAGCCGGTCGGCGCGCTCGTAGACCGCGACGGTGTGCCCGGCCCGCGTGAGCTGCTGCGCGGCGGCGAGTCCGGCCGGGCCGGAGCCGACGACGGCGACGGTCTTGCCGGAGAGCCGGTCCGGCGGCTGCGGGGTGACGTCCCCGTTGTCCCACGCCTTGTCGATGATGGTGACCTCGACGTTCTTGATGGTCACCGGCGGCTGGTTGATGCCCAGCACGCACGCCGCCTCGCACGGTGCCGGGCACAGACGCCCGGTGAACTCGGGGAAGTTGTTCGTCGCGTGCAGCCGCTCGATGGCGGCGCCCCAGTCCTCGCGGTAGGCGTAGTCGTTCCACTCGGGGATCAGGTTGCCCAGCGGGCAGCCCTGGTGGCAGAAGGGGATGCCGCAGTCCATGCAGCGGCCTGCCTGCTCGCCGACGATCGGCAGCAGCGAGCCCGGTACGTAGACCTCGTTCCAGTCCCGCACCCGCTCCTCGACGGGACGGGACTGCGCGACCTCGCGGTCGGTGTTCAGGAAGCCCCTGGGGTCAGCCATTGGTCGCCGCCTCCATCATCTTCTCGTGGGTCTCGGATTCGCTGAGTCCCTCTCGCTCGGCGGCGTCCTTGGCGGCGAGCACGGCCTTGTACGTGGCAGGGATGACCTTGGTGAATCGGGCCAGTGCGGCGTCCCAGTCGGCCAGGAGCGCCTCGGCGACGGTGGAGCCGGTCTCCTGCCCGTGGCGGAGCACCACACCGTGCAGCCACTCACCGTCCTCGGGGTCCCAGTCCTCCGGGGCGCAGACGGCGTCCCGCACACCCGCGTTGACGTTCGCGGGGTCGAGGTCGATCACGTAGGCGCTGCCTCCGGACATGCCCGCGCCGAAGTTGCGGCCGGTCGTGCCGAGGACGACCGCGGCACCGCCCGTCATGTACTCGCAGCCGTGGTCGCCCACGCCCTCGGAGACGACGAGCGCGCCGGAGTTGCGGACGCAGAAGCGCTCACCCACCCGGCCGCGCAGGAACATCTCACCTCCGGTAGCGCCGTAGGCGAGGGTGTTGCCCGCGATGGTGGAGTACTCGGCGAGGTGGTCGGCGCCGCGGTCGGGACGCACCACCAGCCGGCCGCCGGAGAGGCCCTTGCCGACGTAGTCGTTGGCGTCGCCCTCCAGCCGGAGTGTGATGCCGCGCGGCAGGAACGCGCCGAAGGACTGGCCGGCGGAACCGGTGAAGGTCAGGTCGATGGTGTCGTCGGGCAGACCCGCGCCGCCGAACTTCTTCGTCACCTCGTGCCCGAGCATCGTGCCCACGGTGCGGTTGATGTTGCGGATCGCGAGCTGGGCGCGTACGGGCTGCGCCTCGTGAGCGGAGTCGGCGGACAGCGCGTCGGCGGAGAGCTTGATCAGCTCGTTGTCGAGCGCCTTGGCCAGTCCGTGGTCCTGCTCGGTGGCGTGGTGCCGCACCGCGCCGTCGGGCAGGTCCGGTACGTGCAGCAGCGGGGCGAGGTCCAGGCCCTGTGCCTTCCAGTGGTCCACGGCGCGGGAGACGTCGAGCAGATCGGCGTGCCCGATGGCCTCGTCCAGGGTGCGGAAGCCCAGTTCGGCCAGCAGCTCGCGGACCTCCTCGGCGATGAACTGGAAGTAGTTCACGACGAATTCGGCCTTGCCGTTGTAGCGCTCGCGCAGCACGGGGTTCTGGGTGGCGATGCCGACCGGGCAGGTGTCCAGGTGGCACACACGCATCATGACGCAGCCGGAGACCACCAGCGGCGCGGTTGCGAATCCGAACTCCTCGGCGCCGAGCAGCGCGGCGACCAGCACGTCACGGCCGGTCTTGAGCTGGCCGTCGGTCTGCACGACGATGCGGTCGCGCAGCCCGTTGAGCAGCAGCGTCTGCTGCGTCTCGGCCAGTCCCAGCTCCCACGGGCCGCCCGCGTGCTTGAGGGAGGTGAGCGGCGAGGCACCGGTGCCGCCGTCGTGCCCGGAGATGAGCACCACGTCGGCGTGCGCCTTGGAGACGCCGGCGGCGACGGTGCCGACGCCGACCTCGGAGACCAGCTTGACGTGGATACGCGCCCGGGGGTTGGCGTTCTTCAGGTCGTGGATGAGCTGGGCGAGGTCCTCGATGGAGTAGATGTCGTGGTGCGGGGGCGGCGAGATGAGACCGACGCCGGGGGTGGAGTGCCGGGTCTTCGCCACCCACGGGTAGACCTTGGGGCCGGGAAGCTGGCCGCCCTCGCCGGGCTTGGCGCCCTGGGCCATCTTGATCTGGATGTCGTCCGAGTTGACGAGGTACTCGCTGGTGACGCCGAAGCGGCCCGAGGCGACCTGCTTGATCGCGGAGCGGCGCGCCGGGTCGTAGAGGCGGACCGCGTCCTCGCCGCCCTCGCCGGTGTTGGACTTGCCGCCCAGCTGGTTCATGGCGACGGCAAGCGTCTCGTGCGCCTCCTGGGAGATGGAGCCGTAGGACATGGCCCCGGTGGAGAAGCGCTTGACGATCTCGCTCGCGGGCTCGACGTCCTCGATGGGGACCGAGGGGCGGTCGTGCTTGAGCTGGAAGAGTCCGCGCAGCGTCATCAGCCGCTCGGACTGCTCGTCCACGCGCTGCGTGTACTCCTTGAAGATGTCGTAGCGGCCCGTACGGGTGGAGTGCTGCAGACGGAAGACCGTGTCCGGGTCGAACAGGTGCGGCTCGCCCTCACGGCGCCACTGGTACTCGCCGCCGATGTCCAGCAGCCGGTGCGCCGGCGCGATTCCGGTGGCGGGGTAGGCCTTGGCGTGCCGGGCGGCGACCTCCTTGGCGATCAGCTCCAGGTCCGCTCCGCCGATCTTGGTGGTGGTGCCGTGGAAGTAGGTGTCGACGAAGGACTCGTCCAGCCCGACCGCCTCGAAGACCTGCGCGCCGCGGTAGGAGGCGACGGTGGAGATGCCCATCTTGGACATGACCTTCAGCACGCCCTTGCCCAGCGCCTTGATCAGGTTGCGGATGGCGTCCTCGGCGGCCGTCCCGGCGGGCAGGAAGGTGCCGGCCCGCACCAGATCCTCGACGGACTCCATGGCCAGGTAGGGGTTGACCGCGGCGGCGCCGTAGCCGATGAGCAGCGCGACATGGTGCACCTCACGCACGTCGCCGGCCTCGATCAGCAGACCGACCTGGGTGCGCTGCTTGGTGCGGATCAGGTGGTGGTGCACCGCCGAGGTCAGCAGCAGGGACGGGATCGGCGCGTGTTCGGCGTCGGAGTGCCGGTCGGAGAGCACGATCAGCCGGGCGCCGGCCTCGATGGCGGCGTCGGCCTCGACGCAGATCGCCTTGAGCCGGTCGGCCAGGCCCTTGCCGCCCTCGTGGACGCGGTAGAGGCCGGAGAGCGTCGTGGACTTGAAGCCCGGCAGGTCGCCGTCGGCGTTGATGTGGATGAGCTTGGCCAGCTCGTCGTTGTCGATGACCGGGAAGGGCAGGGTCACGCTGCGGCACGAGGCGGCCGTCGGTTCCAGAAGGTTGCCCTGCGGCCCGAGCGAGGAGTGCAGCGAGGTGACCAGTTCCTCACGGATGGCGTCCAGCGGCGGGTTGGTGACCTGCGCGAAGAGCTGCGTGAAGTAGTCGAAGATCAGCCGCGGCCGGTCGGAGAGCGCGGCGATCGGCGAGTCGGTGCCCATGGAGCCGATCGGCTCGGCGGCCGTCCTGGCCATCGGCGCGAGCAGGACGCGCAGCTCCTCCTCGGTGTAGCCGAAGGTCTGCTGGCGGCGGGTGACGGAGGCGTGCGTGTGCACGATGTGCTCGCGTTCGGGCAGGTCGGCCAGGTCGATCAGCCCGGCCTCCAGCCACTCCCCGTAGGGCTGCTCGGCGGCGAGCTGCTGCTTGATCTCGTCGTCCTCGATGATGCGGTGCTCGGAGGTGTCCACGAGGAACATCCGGCCGGGCTGGAGGCGTCCCTTGCGTACGACCTTCGCGGGATCGATGTCGAGGACGCCCACCTCGGAGCCGAGCACGACGAGACCGTCGTCGGTGACCCAGTAGCGGCCCGGGCGCAGGCCGTTGCGGTCCAGTACGGCGCCGACCTGGGTGCCGTCGGTGAAGGTGACGCAGGCCGGGCCGTCCCAGGGCTCCATCATCGTGGAGTGGTACTGGTAGAACGCGCGCCGTGCCGGGTCCATCGACTCCTTGGACTCGGGGCTCTCCCACGCCTCCGGCACCATCATCAGCACCGAGTGCGGCAGCGAGCGCCCGCCCAGGTGCAGCAGTTCCAGCACCTCGTCGAAGGTGGCGGAGTCGGACGCGCCGGGGGTGTTGAGGGGGAAGATCCGCTCCAGGGCCTGCTTGCCGTCGGGGTCCTTGCCTGCGCCGAACAGCTCGGAGTGGAGCTGGGACTCGCGTGCCCGCATCCAGTTGCGGTTGCCCTGCACGGTGTTGATCTCGCCGTTGTGCGCGACGAAGCGGTACGGGTGCGCCAGCGGCCAGGAGGGGAAGGTGTTGGTGGAGAAGCGTGAGTGCACCAGAGCGATGGCGCTGGCGAAGCGGCGGTCGGACAGGTCGGGGAAGAAAGGTTCCAGCTGCCCGGTGGTGAGCATTCCCTTGTAGACGATCGTGCGCGAGGAGAGCGAGGGGAAGTAGACCCCGGCCTCGCGCTCCGCGCGCTTGCGCAGTACGAACGCGGGACGGTCCAGGGCGATGCCCGTACGCGGCGGACCGGCCTCTCCCTCGGCGTCCCGCACGAAGAGCTGGCGGAAGGAGGGCATCGTCGCGCGGGCGCCGGAACCGAGCAGTTCGGGCGCGACCGGCACCTCGCGCCATCCGAGGACGTCCAGCCCCTCCTCGGATGCCAGCGTCTCGATGTTCGAGACGGCGGCCGCGGCCTCACCCTCCTCGGCGGGCAGGAAGGCGATGCCCACGGCGTAGCCGCCGGCCTCGGGCAGGGAGAAACCGGCGGTCTCGCGCAGGAAGGCGTCCGGGATCTGCAGCAGCAGACCGGCGCCGTCGCCGGTGTCCGGGTCGGAGCCGGTGGCGCCGCGGTGCTCCAGGTTGCGCAGTACGGTCAGCCCCTGCTGGACCAGCTCGTGGCTGGGTTCACCGGTCAGGGTCGCCACGAAGCCGACCCCGCAGGCGTCGTGCTCGTACCGGGGGTCGTACATCCCCTGCTTGGCAGGGTGGGCCGCCAGAGACGCTGCACGCATCGGCTCTCCCGTCGTCGTGGCCGGTAGCGCCCCCGGGCGGGGCCCGGGGAGCAGGTGCCGAGGGACGACGTCGGCCCTGGGCAGAACAAATTTCCGTGGAGGTTACATGATGGACCACACCCCGAAAAAAGGCTGATGCATCTCGAAGAGTGGACTTGGTGGCCACATGGCGATACACAGCGGGGGTGATCCACAGGGCCTGCGGCGGGGTGCGGATGGCCCCTGCGCAACAGCGTTGCGCCCGGCCCCGGTGCGGGCGTCGTTGCTCGCGAACCGTCCGGCTTCTGCCCGGCGCCGCCTGGCCTGAAACCGTGAGGTAACAAGGAGATCGTGCCGGGTGCGTCACGTCACGGTGAGCCACGGAACCATGATTCACCCCACGGCGACGCCGAAGGCCATCCCCAGCCCGTAGGTCACCGCCACCGCGGCCGCACCAAGCCCGAGCTGCCGCAGCCCGCTGAACCACCACGCCCGCGCCGTCACCCGCGCCACGACCGCCCCGCAGCCGAAGAGCCCGATCAGCCCCAGCACCACCGCGTACCACAGCGAGTGCGCACCCAGCAGATACGGCAGTACGGGCAGCAGCGCTCCGACCGAGAAGGACAGGAACGAGGATACGGCCGCGACGGTCGGCGACGGCAGGTCCGAGGGGTCCACGCCCAGCTCCTCGCGGGCGTGCGTCTGCAGCGCCTGCTCGGGGTCCGCGTGGAGCTGCCTGGCGACCTCCGCCGCCAGGCGGGGCTCGACACCGCGCGAGACGTAGACCTCCGCCAGCTCCTTCAGTTCGTCCTCCGGGTGCCGCCGCAGCTCACGGCGCTCCACCTCCAGCTCGGCCTGCACCAGCTCCCGCTGCGAGGCGACGGAGGTGTACTCGCCCGCCGCCATGGAGAAGGCCCCGGCGACCAGCCCGGCGAGTCCGGAGATCACGATGGTCCGGGACGCGGCGGAACTGCCGGCGACGCCCGCGACCAGGCCCAGGTTGGAGACCAGGCCGTCCATGGCGCCGAAGACGGTCGGGCGCAGCCAGCCGCCGTTGACGTCCCGGTGGGTGTGGTCGGCGTGGGTGTGGTCGGCGTCGCCGTGACCGTCCGAACCGTCCGGCCCGGCGCCGCGTTCCCCGTGGCCGTCCCCACCCGGTGCTGTGTCCTTCTCCATGACCGCCGTATCCGGTTCGCTGCCTCCGCGGCGGCGGGTCGTCGCCCCGCGCCACCTTCCAGTTCCCCGACGGTATGCGCGCCCCCGCGGCACCTGCCAGCAAGGAAGGCCGAACTTACCGGGCCGGCGGAACAGCGGAGGGCCGTACGGGCAGGCCGCGGGCTCCGCACCCGACGGGCGCGGAGCGGGGGGCAGTTGCCCGGCGGCAGCCGTCTTGCGCAGAAGCGGGTCACAGCCCATTGACGCCCGCGGCGACTGCGCGCAACATTCCAGTCACTCCCCCGCCACCGCGGCCCCGCGCCCGCGCCGCAATCGATTCCGCTCCGGGCTCACGTCCGACGTCGAAGGGACAAGCCCGTGGTGACGACAGGCCGCCGCCCGGCGCGCCCGGGCTCCCTGCCGTGCGCGGAACCGGAGCCCGCCCGATGAGCCTCACCGCCCCCGGCACCTCCCGGACACCGCAGCGCGGCACGCCGCCTGCCCGCCCGGCGGCCGGAAGCCGAGCGACGCCCGGGCTCGACCGGGACGCCTGGTTCCTGCTGCTGCCCGCGCTGCTGCCGATCCTGCTGCTCAGCGCCGGCCCGCTGCTGTACGGGCTGTCGCTGGCCTTCACCGACGCGCAGTCGGGCCGCCGGGAGGCGACCGAGTTCGTCGGTCTGGACAACCTCGCGGACCTGCGGCTGGACACGCTCTTCTGGGAGTCCTTCAGGATCGGCCTGGTCTGGGCCGTGTGCGTGACGGCACTGCAGTTCCTGCTGGCGCTGGGCCTTGCCGTCCTCCTCGACCAGGATCTCCGCCTGAGGTGGCTCGCCCGCACGCTCGCGCTCGTACCGTGGGCGATGCCCGAGGTCGTCATCGGCATCATGTGGCGGCTGGTCTACCACCGCGACGCCGGCATCCTGAACGCCACGCTGAGCGACCTGCGGCTGATCTCCGGCAACGCCGACTGGCTCGCGAGTGTCTCCCTCGCCCTCCCCGCCGTGATCGTGGTCGGCGTGTGGGCGGGCATGCCGCAGACGACGGTGGTGCTGCTGGCGGGGCTGCAGAACGTCCCCCGGGAACTGCGCGAGGCCGCCGCCCTGGACGGCGCGGGCAGCTGGCGGCGCTTCCGTACGGTGACCTGGCCGGTGCTCAAGCCCGTCGCCCTGGCCATCACCGCGCTCAACTTCATCTGGAACTTCAACTCCTTCGGCCTGGTGTACGTACTGACGGCCGGCGGCCCGGGCGGCAGCACGCGGCTGCCGATGCTCTTCGCCTACGAGGAGGCGTTCCGCTACGGGCAGTACGGGTATGCCGCCGCGATGGGCCTGGTGATGGTCGCCGTCGTGGCGGTGCTGCTGACGGTCTTTCTGCGCAACCGGCTGAGGGAGGCCGACCAGTGAGCCGTGCACGAGGGGGCGCGGCGCGCGCCGGACAGTACCTGGCGCTCGCCTGCTACCTGGCCTTTCTTGCCTTTCCGCTTCTCTGGCTGGTCTCCACCGCGCTGAAGTCCCCGCAGGAGCTGGGGTCCGTGGAGCCCACGTGGCTTCCCCGCGACCCGTCCCTGGACAGCTTCGTCTCGGCGTTCGAGCAGCAGCCCCTGGCGCGCTCCGCCCTCAACAGCCTGATCGTGGCGGGCGCCGCGGCGGCCGTCTCCGTGGCGGTGGCCGTGCCGGCGGCGTACGCGATGGTCCGGTACCGCTCCGTGGTCGGCAGGGCCGCGGCGGGGTGGATCCTGGTCAGCCAGGCGTTCCCGTTCGTTCTGGTGATCATTCCGCTGTTCCTGGTCCTCAAGAGCTTCCGCCTCATCGACGCGCCCGTGGGTCTCGTCCTCGTCTACGTCGTGTGGAACCTCCCCTTCGCGCTGTGGATGCTCCAGAGCTACGTACGGGCGGTGCCCGCCTCGCTGGAGGAGGCCGCGGCGATCGACGGCTGCGGACGGCTGAGGACCCTGCGCAGCGTGGTCCTCCCGCTGCTCACCCCGGGCCTGGTCGCCACGGTGATGTTCTCCTTCGTGACCGCCTGGAACGAGTTCTTCTTCGCCCTCGTGCTGCTGAAGTCCCCGGAGAAGCAGACGATGTCCGTGATCCTCACCCATTTCGTCGGCGCGGAGGGCGCCGCCGACCTCGGTCCGCTCGCCGCGGCGGCCGTACTGGCGACCCTCCCCAGCCTCGTCTTCTTCAGCCTGCTCCAGCGCCGCCTCGTGAGCGGGATCATGAGCGGGGCGGTGAAGGCGTGATGCGCCGCCGTGCGTTCCTGGCCACGGCGGCGGGCGCCGGCACGGCCGTGACCGGCTGCGCGGGCGGAGGCGACGATTCGGGCGCCCTGGACTTTCTGAGCCTGGCCTGGCAGAAGGAGTCCGTCGAGGTGAACAAGGCGCTGGTGGCCGAGTGGAACAGGCGCAATCCCTCGGCCAGGGTCCGTTACGTCCAGGGCTCCTGGGAGAGTGTCCACGACCAGCTGCTGACCTCCTTCGAGGGCGGTGAGGCACCCGACGTCATCCACGACGAGGCCGGTGACCTCACCGACTTCGCACACGGCGGCTACCTCGCCGACCTGAGCGGCCTGCTGCCCGCGGACCTCGTGCGGCGGATCCCGCGGGCCACCTGGGACACCGCGACCTTCGCGGGCGGCATCCACGGGGTGCCCTTCCTTCAGGAGCCTCGGGTGCTCATCGCCAACCGCGCCCTGCTGGAGCGCTCCGGAGTGCGGACACCGACCGCCGCACGTCCCTGGAGCTGGGAGGAGTTCGAGGACGCGGCCGGGGAGCTGACCCGCGGACCCACCCACGGGGTGGCCTGGTCGATGAAGGAGCCCGTCAGCCAGACGCTCAACCTCGCCCTGACCACCGGCGGCTCCGTCTTCCACCGCGAGGGAGGAAAGAACGTCGTGCGCTTCGGGCGCGCCGACTCCTACGTGGCCGAGCTGATCCACCGGCAGGTCCACAGGGACGGCACGGCGGCCGCCGGCAGTCTCGGCATGACCGGTTCGGAGACCCTGCCCGGCTTCTTCGCCGGGAAGTACGCGCTCCTCCCGCTGAACTTCTCCTTCCGGCAGCAGGTGCAGCAGCAGGCCCCGGACGGCTTCGCGTGGGTGACGCTGCCCATGCCCGCCGGGACCAGCCTCCCCGGCGGGGGCAGGCACCAGGGGGTCAGTCCGCAGACCCTGTCCGTCGCGGCGGACACCCGGCGCAAGAAGACCGCCATGGCGTTCATCTCGTTCCTGACCCGGCCCGACCACATGGCACGCCTGGCCGCGGGCGACTGGCTCGTGCCCACCGGCCGCGAGGCCCTGCGCGACCCGGCGCTGGAGACCGACGAGCACGGCTGGAGCACCGGCCTTCGGACCGCGTCGGACCTGCGCGCCTCACCGGTGCTCGGCGTACGCGGATACCCGGAGTGGAAGGACAAGGTCGCCACGCCCGCCCTGCAGGAGTACTACGGCGGCGGCATCGGCCTGGAGGTGCTGCGCCGCAGACTCGTCCGCGACGGCAACCGCGTCCTGGCCCGGTACCAGCGGTGAGCCGGAGGCGCCGGCATTGACCTGTCCGCCCGGCCGCGGACCGGTTCGCCGGTTCCGGTACTCTCGCGCGCCTCACCCCCCGCATCCCCGCGCTCGCACCGCGCACAACGCGCCGCCACCGCACGCCCGTTCGCCCGGCCGCCCGTCCGTCCGCCCGACCGCCCGACCGTCCGTCCGTCCGTCCGGAGACAGGAGACCCAGCCGCCGTGACATCCAAGACCCCGGCACCGCCCTCCATCGCGGTTCTGGGCAGCGCCAACATGGACCTCGTCGCCTATGTCGCGACCGCTCCCCGGCGCGGCGAGACAGTCACCGGCCGCGCCTTCCGCACCGCCCCCGGCGGCAAGGGCGCCAACCAGGCCGTCGCCGCGGCCCGTTCGGGCGGAGCGGTCTCCATGATCGGAGCCGTCGGCGGGGACGTCTTCGGCGCCCGGCTGCGCGAAGCCCTCTCCGGCTCCGGTGTGGACACGGACGGTCTGCGCACCGTCGGCGCGGAGAGCGGCACCGCCCACATCGTCGTCGACGACGACGGCGGCAACGCGATCGTGGTCGTGCCCGGCGCCAACGGCACCGTCGACGGGCTGGCCGAGGGAGACGAACCGCGCATCGCCGCGGCCGGCGCGCTGCTGCTTCAGCTGGAGATCCCGCTGGCGGGCGTGCTCGCCGGTGCCCGCGCAGCGCACCGGCACGGCGTACGGGTCGTGCTCACCCCGGCACCGGCCCGGCAGCTTCCCCCCGAGCTGCTCTCGGTCACCGACCTGCTGGTCCCCAACGAGCACGAGGCGGAGCTGCTGACGGGCGAGTCCCGCCCGTCGGCCGCGGCGGACGCGCTGCTGGCCCTCGTGCCCGAGGTCGTCGTCACCCTCGGCGCGGCGGGGTCGCTGTACGCCGCGCGGGGTGCCGCGCCCGTACATGTGCCCGCACCACGTGTGAAGGCGGAGGACACCACCGCCGCGGGCGACACCTTCGTCGGCGCGCTGGCCGTGGCACTCGGCGAGGGGCGTGCGATGCCGGAGGCGATGGCCTGGGCCTCTGCCGCCGCCGCGCTGTCCGTACAGCGTCCGGGCGCGCAGGCTTCCATGCCGGAGCGGGCCGCCACCGACGCCTTCGCCGCCGCGCCGGCCGCGGGCCGGACAGCGTGACGGGAGGGCGCCCCCGCCGCCGGACGGTCAGGGGTGCCCGTGGCCGTCGGGCGAGACGGGTGCGTCAGGACGTCCCCGCTGGTTTCTCCGGAGCGGCCACTCTGCCCGCGGGGCGGTCCCGCCCGCTCCCGCCGGAGCCGTCGTCGCCGGGGTCGGAACCGCCGTCGCCGGACGTTTTCGCATCCCGGTCCGACGGGGACGCTCCGCCGCCGCTGCCGGGTCCGGAGCCGCCGTCGGTGCTGTGCGGCTCGACGACCTCTTCCCGGCCGGGCGCCCTGCGGGCGGAGATCACGATGCCCGCGACGGCCACGACGAAGACGAGGACCGACGTCCAGTTGTTGAGCCTCAGCCCGGCGATCTGATGGGCGTCGTCGACGCGCATGTACTCGATCCAGAAGCGCCCGACCGTGTAGGCGGCGACGTAGAGACCGAAGGCACGGCCGTGACCGAGCTTGAAGCGGCGGTCCGCCCAGATCACCAGGACCGCGACGCCCACGCACCACAGCGACTCGTAGAGGAAGGTCGGGTGGTAGGTGGCCAGGTTCGGGGTGTCGACGGGACGGTTCGGGGCGTCGATCTCGAGGGCCCACGGGACATCCGTGGCCCGCCCGTACAGCTCCTGGTTGAACCAGTTGCCCCAGCGGCCGATGGCCTGCGCCAGCGCCACGCCGGGCGCGACCGCGTCCGCGTACGCCGGGAGGGGGATGCCGCGCCTGCGGCAGCCGATCCAGGCTCCCAGCGCACCGAGGGCCACCGCACCCCAGATCCCCAGGCCGCCGTCCCAGATCTTGAGGGCGTCGACCCAGTTGCGGCCTTCGCCGAAGTAGAGCTGGTAGTCCGTGATGACGTGGTAAAGGCGTCCGCCGATCAGTCCGAACGGCACCGCCCACACGGCGATGTCGGCGACCGTACCGGCGGTGCCGCCGCGCGCGGTCCAGCGGCGGCTGCCGAGCCACACGGCGACGAAGACGCCGAGGATGATGCACAGGGCGTAGCCGCGCAGCGGGACCGGACCGAGGTGGATCTCGCCGGCCGAAGGACTGGGGATGAATGCAAGGGTCTCCATGGCGCTCCCGACGCTACATTGCCGAGCCTCGCGATCCGCAATGCGCTCTGTGCAACAGCTCCATAACGGCCGATCGGGCGAGTTCCCGCCCGGCGGGGGGACAGGGGACGGGCCGGGAGCGGCGCTCCCGGCAGCCGCGTCCTCAGCTCTTCTGCTCGACCTTCTGTTTCAGCGCCCGGGTGGTCAGCGGCTCGCTCCGGCCGTAGATGCTCTCGCCGTCGAGCAGCACCGTCGGAGTCGACTGGTGACCGGACTTCTGGAAGTCGGCGGCGGCCTTCTTCACCCAGCCCTTGTGGGTGCCCTCGGTCACACACTCACGGAAGCGCGGACCGTCCAGCCCGTCGACCTTCCCGGCCAGCCTGAGGAGGGTCTTGGCGGAGGCGAAGGCGTCGTCCTGCTCGCCGGGCTGGTTCCGGAACAGCACGTCGTGGTACTGGCGGAACTTCCCCTCGTCCTTCGCGCACGCGGCGGCGTTCGCTGCCTTGTGGGAGCCCGTGCCTCCCATGTTGTCATCGATGATGGTGACCAGGTGGTACTCGGCCCGGAGCTTGCCCTGCTTCTCCAGGGCGCGGATCGTGCCGCGGAACTCCTTCTCGAACTGGCCGCAGGCCGGGCAGCGGAAGTCCTCGTAGACGGTGAGCTTCACGGGGGCGTCCTTCTTGCCCACGGTGATCGGCTTGGCGTCGGTGCTGCCCCCGCCGCCGGTCTGCTGTGCCACCAGAGCCCCCACACCTCCGGCCACGGCGAGCACCGCGACCACGATGCCGCCCGCCTTGAGGTTCCTGCCGCGCTTGCGTACGGCACGGTCCCGCTCACGCTCCTGCCGCATCCGCTCCCTGGCGGTGGGCCTGCCCCGGCCCTGTCGGCCTTCTTGGTTCTTCTCGCTCATCACACCGTGAGCCAACGAACGGGGTGCCGGGGGGCATGCGTACCCGCGGCCGCTTTCGCCCGAAAGAGCGACAAGCCGCGGAAGTTGACGTCTCCCCCGGTCCCGCGTCCGGGTGACCGCTGGGCGGCCGGCGCCACGGAGGCGCTTCCGCCCTCCTGCGTCCCCGTCCGTGGCGCTCAGGACGGACACCCGCCCGGAGCGCCACGGATGAGGGGCCGTCAGCCGGTGCGCCGCCGCACGCCCCGGGCGAGGTCGCCCGCCAGCGTCCGTACGCCCGCGAGCCCGGCCTCCAGGTCGTCGGGGTGCGCCAGCAGCTCCTTGACGAAGGCCGAGCCGACGATGACGCCGTCGGCGAAGGCGGCGACCTCCTCGGCCTGCGCGGCGCTGGAGACGCCCAGACCGACGCACACCGGCAGTTCGGTCGTCGCCCGCGTACGCTCCACCAGCTCCTGCGCCTCCCGTCCGACGGACTCACGGGTACCGGTGACGCCCATCAGCGAGGCGGCGTAGACGAATCCGCTGCCCGCCGCGGTGATCTTCGCCAGCCGCGCGTCCCTGCTGCTCGGCGCCACCACGAACACCGTGGCCAGGCCGTGCTGTTCAGCGGCCTTGCGCCAGGTCTCCGACTCCTCCACGGGCAGGTCGGGCAGGATGC
Organism: Streptomyces sp. TAA204; assembly: GCF_000424965.1. NCBI lineage: Bacteria > Bacillati > Actinomycetota > Actinomycetes > Kitasatosporales > Streptomycetaceae > Streptomyces > Streptomyces sp. TAA204. The sequence goes on along the minus strand of NZ_AUKW01000005.1, from coordinate 206,221 downwards.
AGCCCGCGCCCCGTGCCTCGGCCAGCTCCGCGGCGAACCGCTCCACACCGTAGCGGTCCACGGGGTTCCAGTACGTCATGCACAGCACCGGCTTGCCCGTCGCCGCGTGGGCCTCGCGCACCGTGCGCAGCACGTCGGCGATGCGGACACCGCCGCGCAGAGCGATGTCGTCCGCGGTCTGGATGACGGGACCGTCCAGCACGGGATCGCTGTGCGGCAGACCGACCTCGACCACGTCGCAGCCGCTCTCCAGCAGGGCGACGCACGCCTGTACGCCGCCCTCGACCGTCGGGAACCCGGCGGGCAGATACCCGACGAGGGCGGCCCTGTGCTCCGCGCGGGCCCCGGCCAGCGCGGCGTCGAGCAGCTCCACGGTGCCGGTGGGCGTTCCTCCGCTGCCGGTGCCGCTGCCGGTACCGCTGCCGCTTGCGGATGAGGTGACCTCTGCGTTCACTGGTCCGCCCCCTCGTCGTACAGGCCGAAGTACCGCGCCGCGCTGTCCATGTCCTTGTCGCCCCGTCCGGAGAGATTCACCAGGACCAGGCCGTCGGGGCCCAGTTCCCTGCCCACATCGAGCGCCCCTGCCAGCGCGTGCGCGCTCTCGATGGCCGGGATGATTCCTTCGCTCTCGCACAGCAGACGCAGCGCGCGCATCGCCTCGTCGTCGGTGACGGGCCGGTACTCGCCCCGTCCGGACTGCTTCAGATACGCGTGCTCCGGGCCGATGCCCGGGTAGTCCAGACCCGCCGAGATCGAGTACGGCTCGGTGATCTGCCCCTCGTCGTCCTGCAGTACGAAGCTGCGCGAGCCGTGCAGGATGCCCGGCTCCCCCACCGAGAGCGTCGCGGCGTGCTCTCCGGAGTCGATGCCGTGACCGGCTGCCTCCAGGCCGAGGAGCCGGACCTCCTGGTCCGGGAGGAAGGCGTGGAAGAGGCCGATGGCGTTGGAGCCGCCGCCGACACAGGCGGCCACCGCGTCCGGCAGCCGCCCGGCCCGCTCGAGGATCTGGCGGCGGGCCTCGACACCGATCACGCGGTGGAAGTCGCGTACCAGCCGGGGGAAGGGGTGCGGCCCCGCGACCGTGCCGAACAGGTAGTGCGTACGGTCCACGTTGGCGACCCAGTCGCGGAACGCCTCGTTGATGGCGTCCTTGAGTGTGCGGCTGCCGGAGGCGACCGGGACGACCTCGGCGCCCAGGATGCGCATCCTCGCCACGTTCAGCGCCTGGCGCCGCGTGTCGATCTCGCCCATGTAGACCGTGCATTCGAGGCCGAAGAGCGCGCAGGCCGTGGCGGTGGCCACGCCGTGCTGTCCGGCTCCGGTCTCGGCGATGACGCGGGTCTTGCCCATGCGCTTGGTCAGCAGTGCCTGGCCGAGCACATTGTTGATCTTGTGTGATCCGGTGTGGTTGAGGTCCTCACGCTTGAGGAAGACCCGTGCGCCGCCGGCCTGTTCGGCGAAGCGCGGCACCTCGGTCAGCGGGCTGGGACGGCCCGTGTAGTGGACGAGCAGGTCCTCGAGTTCGGCGGCGAACGCCGGGTCGGCCTTCGCCTTCTCGTACTCGACGGCCACCTCGTCGACGGCGGCGACGAGCGCCTCCGGGATGAACTTGCCGCCGAAGGCGCCGAAATAGCCCCCGGCGTCGGGGACCCGGCCCTCGGGATCGGGAATGAAGTAGTCGGACATCCGACGTGCTCCTTGCAGAAGGTACGGAGAGTGCGCCGTGGTACGGCTGCGTGCCGGTGACCCGCGAACACGTACGCCGGCGCCCTGGGCGCGCGCAGTCCACCGGCGAGAGAGGCTCTCAGCCGGAAGGCCGCGGCAGGGCGGCGGCACGCCCCGGCCGGACGGCCGGTTCGCGAGGTGGGCCCGTGCGTGCGGCGTTCGGCCCCGTTCGTGGCGGGGCCACGCGGCAACCGCCGTCCCGCGCGGGAATCGCCGTCGTGGCGCCCGGCGGGACCGCGGCCTGCGAGAGCCGCACTCGGGGGGTCGGTCAGCCCGCGATGCGGGACACGCGGGCCGTCCGCCATCGACGCCCGTTGACCTGCCCCGGCTCACATCCGATGTGGTAGCGCACACGCCGTCCGTGCACACGCCGCGCCGGCGCCCGGCAGCCGCGCGGACGGCAGCCGCGCGCCAGGGACGCGTACGTGCTCCGGGCAGCAGGGCACGCGTGCCCGCCGGGAGTCCGCGGCGGGCAGGCCGGGCGCACTGTGCCGTGCCGTGGGCGACGGAGGACGTCCATGGTCGTCAGTCCCTGCCGTGGCGCAGCGCCGGATGGGCGCCGGCGGCGACGAGGTCGGCGACGGCCGCCTTCGGGTCGCCGCCGACGACGAGCGACTCGCCGACCAGCACCGCGTCGGCGCCGTCGTTGGCGTAGGCGATCAGGTCGTGCGGCCCGCGCACGCCCGACTCCGCGACCTTGACGATGTGGCCGGGGATCTCCGGCGCGATGCGCGCGAAGTTGCCCCGGTCCACTTCGAGTGTCTTGAGATTACGCGCGTTGATCCCGATGATCCGCGCACCGGCGTCGAGGGCCCGTTGGGCCTCCTCCTCGTCGTGCGCCTCGACCACAGCGGTCAGTCCGATCGACCCGGCCCGCTCGACCAGCGAGACGAGTGCCTCCTGCTCCAGCGCCGCGACGATCAGCAGCACCACGTCGGCGCCGTGCGCGCGGGCCTCCCACAGCTGATAGGCCGAGAAGACGAAGTCCTTGCGCAGCACGGGGATGTCGACCTTCGCCCGTACGGCTTCGAGGTCGGCGAGCGAGCCGCCGAAGCGCCGCTGCTCGGTGAGCACCGAGACGACGGCCGCGCCGCCCGCCTCGTAGTCCGCGGCGAGCCCGGCCGGGTCCGCGATCGCGGCCAGCGCGCCCTTGGAGGGGCTGGAGCGCTTGACCTCGCAGATGACCCTGATGCTGTCGCCCTTGAGTGCCGCTACCCCGTCCTTGGCCGGAGGGGCTGCCGCGGCGCGCTCCTTGAGTTCGTCGAGGCTGACGCGCGCCTGCCGTTCGGCAAGGTCCTCACGCACGCCTTCGATGATCTCGTCGAGCACACTCACGCGAGCGGCCTCCTTCTGGGCTGGATCCGGCCTCCGCCAGGGCGGGAGGCGATTCTCAGATCGGGCAGTGTGATGCTATCGGGCGGGAGCCGGAGGTCTCGCATCCGGTTACCCTAATCCCGCATTCCGGACATAATTCCCCTGCCGGGCAGAACGGCCGCGCCTGCGTCACGGAACGAGCGCGGCCCCCGCCGGCAGATTCCGTACGACGGTGAAAGCCACCGCCAGCACGCCCAGCACCCACCAGTGCGTACTGCGCAGCGGCACCGTCACCGGCTTCGAACGCAGCACCCGTGCGAACCAGAAGACCACGAACGCGCCGAAGAGGACGAATCCGGCCACGGCCAGCGCGTTCGCCCCGAGCGCCGCCGCCACCTCGCCGTGCGCGACCGCGTGCGCGCTGCGCAGCCCGCCGCAGCCGGGACAGTACAGACCTGTGAAGTGCAGCAGCGGACAGACCGGGTAGTTGCCCGGCTCGCTCGGATCGACGGCACCGACGTACGCGAAGGCCGCGCCGAGCCCCCCGAGGGCGGCGGCCGGCGCGGCGAGGCGGGACGCCGGCACAGCGCGCCGGCGCCTCGCGGGTACGGGCTCAGGCCCGCTCAGGACGACTGCTCCTGCGGCTGCGCCCCCCGGCCCGTGCCGGAGCCCCGCTTGGTCGCGCCCAGACCCGCGGCCCGCATCAGCATTCCGACGATGCCGCCGGCCGCGATCACGACCAGACCCGCCACGAAGCCGACGGGCTGGGCCAGCACCGTGAAGACTCCGGAGATGCAGAAGCCGATGAAGGCGATCGTCACGCCCGTCCACGCCGCCAGAGTGTGACCGTGGCTGTTGCCCGCCATGTGTGCTCCTCGTAGTTCTACCGACTGGGCCACCGGGCCCGCTCCCTGCCCATTCTCCCCCTGCCGCGCGCGAGCGCCGCGCCAGGGGTGCGCTCGGTGGACGGGACTCTGCGGGGCGGGGGCGTCAGGGGGGCGGGGACGGACCGGGGCTCCGCGGGGACGTGACCGGGGCTCCGCGGGGACGTGACCGGGGCTCCGCGGGGACGGGCCGGGGGCCGTACGGCGTGCCGCCCGGCTGCGCCGGCGCTCAGGCCGGGCCGCCCCCGGTGCCGCGCGTGGGGTCCTCGCCGCGGTCGAGGGCCTTCCACAGGTCCTCGGGCCGGTCGGGGTCCACGGACGGCGGGGGTGCGGGAGCGCTTCGCCTGCCGCGGGAGGTGCGTTCGTAGCGCCCGCTCCCGGACATCGACGGCCACGACGGCCCGTACCGCAGTGCCAGCACACCGGCGAGCAGCAGCAGCGCACCGCCCGCCGCGGAGAGGTAGGGCCAGGCACTGACGTGCACCGCCTCGACGGCGCTGCGGGTCAGACCGCTGGCCCTGGCCGCCTTGTCGGCGAGCGGTCCGCTGTCGTCGGCGCCGGTCAGTGCCGCCAGCAGGGTGCCCGCGCCGCACAGTGTGAGCAGCCCCGCGACCAGCAGCCGCCCGGCGCGCCTGACGGCGAAGACGGCGACGAGGGCGGCCAGTCCGACCAGCGCCAGCGCGCTGGGCAGTCCGGTGACGTCGCCGCCCGTCGCCTCGACGGGCAGCGCTCCCTGCGCGAAGGACGCCGTGGAGCGGCTCCACACCTGCCCGTCGGCGACCAGTGCCAGGGCTGCCCCGGCGGCGCCGGACAGCAGCGCGGCGGCGAGCGCGCGCCGGGCCGCGCGGGAGCGCGCCGCGGGAGCGCTGCCGCTCGGGGTGGCCGGGCTCTCCTCGCCGGGGACGCCCCCGGCCTCCTCGCCGTGGGCCTCCCCGGGCACCGCGGCGGTCCCGGCCGCCGGGGCGTCGTCCGCCCGGGCGTGCCGCGTGGCCGCGCCGTCGCCGTGTGCGTTCCCGCTGGAGCGTGCCGGTGGTACGGAAGTCACCGCTCCACGCTACCGCCGAGCCCCTCGGCCGTACGGACCGCCCTGAGGACGGCCGCCGCCTTGTTGCGGCACTCGGTGTCCTCGGCCTCCGGGTCGGAGTCGGCGACGACGCCGGCCCCCGCCTGCACGTACGCCGTCCCGCCGCGCAGCAGCGCGGTGCGGATCGCGATGGCCATGTCCGCGTCCCCGGCGAAGTCGAGATAGCCGACGCAGCCCCCGTAGACGCCGCGCCGTGTCGGCTCCAGCTCCTCGATGATCTGCAGGGCGCGCGGCTTGGGCGCGCCCGAGAGCGTGCCCGCCGGGAAACAGGCGGTCAGCGCGTCGAAGGCGGTACGGTCCGCGGCGATCCGGCCCGTGACCGTCGAGACGATGTGCATGACGTGGCTGTAGCGCTCGACGGACATGAAGTCGACGACCTCGACGCTGCCCGGCTCGCACACCCGCCCCAGGTCGTTGCGGCCGAGGTCGACCAGCATCAGATGCTCCGCCCGCTCCTTCGGGTCGGCCAGCAGCTCCTCGGCCAGGGCCGTGTCCTGCTGCGGGGTCTGGCCGCGCGGGCGCGTACCGGCGATCGGATGCAGCATCGCGTGCCCGTCCTCGACCTTGACCAGCGCCTCCGGGCTCGATCCGACGACGTCGAAGCCGCCGGACCCGCCGCCCACCCCGCCGCCGAAGCGGAAGAGGTACATGTACGGGCTGGGGTTGGTCGCACGCAGCACGCGGTAGACGTCCAGAGCGCTCGCTCTGCACGGTGTCTCGAACCGCTGCGAGGGCACCACCTGGAAGGCCTCGCCCGCGCGGATGCGCTCCTTGATGTCCTCCACCCACGCCCGGTAGGTGGCACCGCCGGAGCGCGCGGTGAACTCCGGCAGTTCGGACGGCGGCAGAGCGGCGGGGCTCGCGGGTGCGGGCCGGGCCAGGTCCGCCGTCATCCTCTCCAGACGGGCCACCGCGTCCGCGTACGCCTCGTCGACACCGGTGTCGAGGTCGTTGTGGTTGATGGCGTTGGCGATGAGCATCACCGTGCCGTCACGGTGGTCGAGGACGGCCAGGTCGGAGGCGAGCATCATGGTCAGCTCGGGCAGCGCCAGGTCGTCGGCCGTGCTGTCGCTGTCCCCGACCTTTTCCAGGCGACGGACGACGTCGTAGCCGACGTAGCCGACCATGCCTCCCGTGAACGGCGGCAGGTAGGAGTCCTTGTGCAGGTCGCGCGGAGTGTGCAGGGCCTCGACCGTCTCCCGCAGCGCCCGCAGCGGGTCCCCCTCGCCGGGCACCCCGACGGGCGGCGTCCCCAGCCACTGCGCCGAACCGTCGCGCACGGTGAGGGTCGCGGCGCTGCGTACACCGATGAAGGAGTAGCGCGACCACGTACGTCCGTTCTCGGCGGACTCCAGCAGAAAGGTGCCGGGGCGCTCCCCCGCGAGTTTCCGGTAGAGCCCGATGGGGGTGTCACCGTCGACGAGAAGGCGCCGGGTGACGGGGATGACGCGGCGGTCCTTCGCCAGCGTACGGAAGGTGTCCAGGTCCGGGGTCGTCATGATCGGTGACCTTACTGGGCCTCGCCCGGTGTCACCTGTCACCGGCGTGGGGCCCGCGCAGCGGGAGTTCGTCGGCGTCGAAGCAGGTGCGGTCGCCGGTGTGGCAGGCGGCACCGATCTGGTCGACCTTGACCAGCACGGTGTCACCGTCGCAGTCGAGGGCCACGGACCGCACGTGCTGCACATGGCCCGACGTGTCGCCCTTGGCCCAGTACTCCTGGCGGCTGCGGCTGAAGTAGGTGGCGCGGCCGGTGGTGAGGGTGCGGTGCAGGGCCTCGTCGTCCATCCACCCCAGCATCAGCACCTCGCCGGAGTCGTACTGCTGGGCGACGGCGGGGAACAGGCCGTCGGAGTTGCGCTTGAGGCGCGCGGCGATCCCGGGGTCGAGCGAGGTCGCGGAGGAGCGTGCGGACATGGGGCCATTCTCGCGCACTCCGGAGGCTCCCGGCGCACGGCGTGGGGCAGCGGCCCGAGAGGGGCAGGAGCGGCGTTGCGGAAGCCGTCCTCCCACCTCTGCTGCGGGCCGGTCACACCTGCGGTGCGAGGACCGTGAGGCGGGCCAGTGCCGCCAGGCCCAGCAGCAGCGGCAGTGCGTACCACCAGCGGCGCAGCCATCCGGCTCTGGTGACCACGAGGGTCAGCAGAGCGAGTACTCCCGTGGCCACCAGGGCGATCCACCCCATGTACGCGGAGAAGGTGACCTTGTCGTGGTCCCACGGACCGGCCGGCTCGGTGGTGAAGGCGAGCAGGACGAAGTAGGCGGGCACGACGGCCACAACGAGCAACGCCAGCAGGGACGCGGTCGCCGCGGCGCGTCGGCGGGCCCGCGAAGGCGGCTGCGGCGCGGAACTGCCGGTACCGGCCCTCCTGTCCGCCTCCGCACCCGCTCCGTCACCCGGCGCTGTCACTCCAAGGCCCTCCCTGCCTCGTCGAGTCTGTTCCTGAAGCCGCGGCCGTACGCCTGCGCGTCGTCCGAGGCGTGGTACGGCCCTCCGTTGTAGCGGGCGGCGAGGTCCTGCATCTGTGTCTCGGTCATCTGCTCCGGTGGCACGTCCGCGTAGTCGCTCTCGGCCTTGAGCTGTGCGAGGTATTCCGAGGCGATGAAGATGTTGTACCCCGGGTCCCTGGTGGCGCCTACGACAACACGGTGCTGTTCCTCGGTGAGTTCGTCCGGGTCGAAGCCGAGGACTTCCGCCGAGCGCCTGACCTGGATCGCCATCGGCCCCATGGAGGTCTGGTCCGGGTCCTGGCCGGGAATGTACTCGCGAAGGCCGATCACGATGTCGTCCTGCACTCCGGGGTCGCCCTCCACCTCCTGCCAGGCGATGCCCGCCACCATCTCCGGGGGTAGCCCGGATTCCTGGGCTGCTGCCCTGATCAGTTCCCTGTTGGCCCCGATGTACTGCCGCCGGCCCTCGTCGTCGTTGGAGGGCAGCCAGTAGTTGTTGCCCTGCGCGTCAGGGAGCCCGTCGAGGCGTGTCCGGATGCGTTCGAGGGCCGGTGACCAGTTGTCGCCGTGGGCGACGCCCAGTTCGTCGGCCTTCGTTCCGGTTCCGGGAAGTTGGACGTACGGGTCGTCCCGGGCTTCCCGCGCTTCCCTGCGCAGTGCGGGGATCTGCTGGAGCATGCGGCCGGGGTCGGGGAAGTCTCCGCGGAAGTCGGGCAGTTCGTCGTAGGCGTTCTTGAGCAGGCGCACGCAGGTCGTGCGGGCCTCGTTCTCCACGCGCTTCGCGTCACCGAAGTGCCCGCTGGTCCTGTTGTAGTACCTCTCGGCGTCCTCGCGGATGGCGTCGACGTCGACGGTCAGTTCGGCTGCCCAGTCGAGGATTCCCGTCGTTCCGCGCAGATCCTCCCACTGCCGCATCGGCTCGGCGGCACGTGCCGTGGGTGTGACGGCCTGCGCCTCCCGGGCGATGACGTCGGCCAGTTGCCTCTCGGAGTCCGCTCCGTCGGCGAAGTGGCGCCTGGCGGTGGTCAGTGCCTCTGCGTAGTCGGAAAGGGCCGTGCTCGCTTTGCGGAATGACGCCGAGAGTGACCGGGCCAGGTCTTCGGCCTCGGTGAGACGTTTGACGTAGCGGTCACGTGCTTCGCTGACCCATTGCGTGGAGGCGGCCTTGATGAACTCTTCGTCGACGGAGTCGAGAAGCTTGTGCAGCCGGCGGAATTCGTCGGCGCTCTGCTCGACCTGCTTCGGATTGCACTGGTCGAGGAACTCCACGGAGGACCGGTATGCCATCTCTCACCGGTCCTCTGCCGCGATCAGCTCTCCCGACCTGAGCAGCTGGTCGAACTTCGTCTCCGTCAGATGATCCACCTGCGCGTAGCCGTTCCCGGCCGAGGAGAGTTTCGTGGACAGGGCGGCCAGCAGCGCCACCATGTCCTCGTACTGGTCCTTGGCGAAGCGTGCGAAGGTCTCCGCCCGCTCCGCCACATCCGCGTGCGCACGCGGCACGCGGCAGGACATGGCGTTGCCGCCGTCCATTCGCCCCTGGTACAGCAGTCCGGCCATTTCCATCAGCAGGTGCGAACTTCCGTTGATCGACGCGGCACTCGCTGAGAATCCGTCCGACGGCCCGCTCATCGGCCCCCCTTGTCGGTGACGACCCCGATGTTTGCCGAGCATGGGAGAAATACCCAGAACCGTGCCGGTGACCGCGCGCCATCGCCGGGATGACCGAAAATGAGTGCCGCGCAGGGCCAACGCCGGGACGCGGAAGATGGATTTCCGCCTCACCCGCCCTGTTCAATCAGCGGCGTACGGGCACGCCGGACGTACCCTTGCAGCATGTCGACCCATGCCAAGCGTGAACGTCTTATTCTGGCGGACCTGTTGGAGAGCAGCGGCCCGGAGGCTCCGACTCTCTGCGGGGACTGGAAGACCCGGGACCTCGCCGCGCACGTGGTGGTGCGCGAGCGGCGCGCCGACGCGGCGGGCGGGCTGATCCTCAAGCCGCTCGCCGCCCGGCTGGAGAGGGTGCAGTCGGAGTTCACCGCCAAGCCGTACGAGGAGCTGATCCAGCTCATCCGCACGGGACCGCCCCGCATGTCGCCCTACTCGCTGAAGCAGGTCGACGAGGCGGCGAACACCGTCGAGTTCTACATCCACGCCGAAGACGTACGCCGCGCCGCACCCGAGTGGACCTCGCGCGAACTGGACAGCGTCTTCCAGGAAGCACTGTGGCGGCGTCTTGAACGCACCGCCCGCGTCTTCGGACGCAAGTCACCCGTGGGACTCGTGCTGCGCCGCCCCAACGGGCAGACGGCGGTGGCCCGTAAGGGCGCCCCGGTCGTGACCGTGACCGGCGAGCCGAACGAGCTGGTTCTCTTCGCTTCCGGCCGCCAGCGGGTCTCCGAGGTGGAGGCGGACGGCGAAAAGGAGGCCGTCGCCCGCGCGTGGGATGCCGACCTGGGACTCTGAGCGCCGTCAACACGGCGGCGGCGGACGGCGGTCGGGCCGCCGCGCCGCCGTCCGTGCCCGCGGCACCGCGACGGTCACCGGTCACCGGTGTCAGCACTGCCGGTCCGCTTCGCCTGCCCGTCTTCGCACGTCCACCACGCGGGCTCGCGGCAGTTCGGCCCTCCGGACGGCCGGTGAAGCGAGGGTGATGACCGCGCCCAGCATGCCGACGGCTCCGCAGACGACGTACACGGTGCCCGTGCCCCATGCTGCGGCCGCGGCCCCGAAGAGCGGATAGCTCAGCGGGGAGAGCCCGAAGGCGCTCAGGCTCGTGACAGAGGTGATGCGGCCGAGGTAGGCCGGGTCGGCGGTGGTCTGGACGAGTGCGCTCGAGAGACCTCCGGAGACCGAACCGACCAGCCCCGACGCGCATGCAACGGCCACGGCGCCGCCCAGAGAAGACATCAGCCCCACGGCGGCTATGCCTGCGGAGGCGCCGAGGAGAGCGGCAGGCTGGAGCAGGCCGGCGCGCGGCAGCCGGCCCAGCACGGTGATGGCCAGCGCCCCGAGACCGGCTCCGATGCCGAAGCCGCTGACGATCCAGGCCATCCCGGAGGCGCCCCAGCCGCGTTCGACGGCGAGGAGCACCAGGCCCACGTTGAGAGGGCCGTTCAGGGCGAACTCGCTCAGCGCGCCACTCAGCACCAGTGGTCCGAGCAGCGGATGACGCTGCACGTGACGCAGTCCGTCGGTGAGGTCGTGCCAGGCCGTTGGTGCCGCTGCGCCCTCCTGCGCGCCCTCTGGTTCGGGTGCCGGGGCCCCGTCGCGCGGCACGGGCGCGATACGTACGGTCAGCAGCAGCGCGAGAGAGACCGCGAACAACCCTCCAGCCAGAGCGAACGCGGCCGCCACACCGCCCGCCCCGAGTACGAACCCGCTCAGCGGCGGCCCCGTGGTGTTGCCGATGCGGATGACCAGCGTGCGCATGCCCTGAACGCGAGCGAGTTGGCTCCGGGCCGTGATGCGCGGTGGGAGTGCGCCGATGGCGGGCATGAACAGGGCGTCGACCGTGCCGAAGACGAGGGCAGCGGTGACGAGCAGCCACAGTCCGGGCGTCGCGACCGCAAGCCAGGCCGCGACGCCGAGGATGACGGCACAACGCACCGCGTCGCTTCCGATGACGACGAGCCTCGGCCCGAACCTGTCGGCCAGCACTCCCCCGCCGAGCATCAGCAGCGCGCGCGGCACCGCTGCGGCGGCCATCACCATGCCGACCTGCGCGGGCTGCGCGACCTGCTGGGCGGCCCAGCCGAGCGCGAGGAAGTAGACGTTGTCGCCCACTGCGGAGGCGGCGTACGCGCCGAGCCAGCGCAGTACGTTGCCGTCCCGGTGGGCGACAACGTCCGCCGTGGGTTCCGGTGCCGCCGCGCCGGGGGGTGTCACGGACGGAAGGGGAAGCCGTAGAGGTGTATGGCGACCTGCTCGCGTCCCTCGGTGTCCCCGCCGGTCTCGGCCCGGCGGCCGTGCTCCAGCCAGCGTTCTGCGAGAGCACCGAACTCCTCGGCGGCCTGCTGGAGTTCGGCGGCGTTCAGACGCGGAAGGTATTCGGAGGTGAAGGCGGCGTCCGACCACTTCTTCGGCCATGCGCCGGCCTCGTCCACGTAGGCGGTGTAGCGGGCGTAGCGGGTGGCCTGAAGGTGCCGGACGACGGCTGTGGCCACTGCGGCCCCTTCCGGGTTGTCCGCGAAGTCGGAGGTGCGGAAGGTGAAGGCGTTCTCCTGCGAGGGGCGCCACCAGCGCTCACGGCCGTCCGAACTCTCCCCCGCCGCCTCCTCGATGAAGCCGTGGTCGGCCATCTTGCGCAGGTGGTAGCTGACGAGTGAGACCGCCTCGTCGACCTGTTCGGCCAGCTGCGAAGCGGTCGCGGTGCGGGCGACGTTCAGGGCACGCCACAGCTCGATGCGCAGCGGATGGGTGAAGACCTTGAGTGCCGCGAGATCGGTGATGCGGCGTCCTGAGTCGTCGGGCATGACGAAAACGTAGATACGCAAGGGAAGTTGCGCAATACCCGTTGCGCAACTTCCCTTGCGTGAATCACCGCGCGGGACCGCGGCCCCGCATGGCCGCGTGCCCGGCGTGCGAACGACGAGCTACGTACGCACCGACCGCTCGATGATCCGCTGGAGTTCGCGTGCCGCCCGCGGGGGCGACACGTCGCCGCGGTGGGCCACCGAGATCGTCCGGTGCAGGCCGGGCCGCGCGAAGTGCGTGACCCGCAGACCCGAGCGGTCGGCGACCATGCGCGGCACCACGGCCATGCCGAGCCCCGCCCGTACGAACCCCAGTACGGCGTCCATCTCGCCGCCCTCGACCGTGAACAGGGGCTCGAAGCCCTCCGCACGGCATGCCGCGATGGTGAACTCCCGCAGGTCGTAACCGCGTCGGAACATCGCCAGCGGACGGTCGCGCAGGTCCGTGACGCGCAGGGAGCGCCGCCGCACCGGTGGGGGCTCGTCCGGGGCGGAGACGGCGACGAGTTCCTCGCGCAGCAGCTCGGTCGTCGCCAGCGCGGGGGCCTGCACGGGGAGCGGCGTGATGACGAGAGCGAGGTCGAGTTCGCCCTCGGCGAGCACTCTGACGAGGTCCTGCGAGGCGTCCTCGTGCACCTGGAGTTCGACGCCGGGGTAGCGGGCGTGGAAGTCGCGCAGCACGTCCGGCACCAGGCTGGCGCACAGGCTGGGCGGCGCCCCTAGCCGTACGCGTCCGCCGCGCAGCTGCGCGACCTCCTGGACCTCGCGCCGGGCGGTCTCGGCGTCGGCGAGGATGCGCCGGGCCAGCGGCAGCAGCGCCTCCCCCGCGTCGGTCAGTCCGATGTGCCCGCGGGCCCTGTGGAAGAGCTCGGCGCCCAGTTCTCTCTCCAGGGCGCGGATCTGCTGAGAGAGGGAGGGCTGGGCGACGTGCACGGCCTCGGCGGCGCGGGTGAAGTGCCTGGTGTCGGCGACGGCGGTGAAGTAGCGGAGCTGGTGCAGCTGCATGGGTCGGAGGATAGCCGACCATAGGCTATGCCTATCGGAATCAGCAGAATCATCTCTTGGACTAATCGCGAGAGCCTGCCTACCTTCGGACGTATGGCATCGGCGACAGGCACGCGCCCCGAGGCGCGGGTGAAGGACGGCGGCCCTCCGCGGCAGCGGCGGCGGCCGTCGACGCGGCTGGGGCTGCTGTGGCACTCGACGATCGGCAAGAAGGCCGTCATGGCGGTCAGCGGCCTGATCATGCTGTCGTACCTGGTCGTCCACATGCTCGGGAATCTGAAGATCTTCTTCGGCTCCGCGGACTTCAACGGCTACGCGCACTGGCTGCGCACCATCGGTGAGCCGCTGCTGCACCAGGAGTGGTTCCTGTGGCTGGTGCGCCTGGTGCTGGTGGCGGCGGTCGTCGCGCACGCCGTCTCCGCCTGGCAGCTCAGCCGCCGCGACCGTGCGGCCCGCCCCCGCCCGTACGTGCACAAGCGGCGGCGCGCGAGCTACGCGACACGCACCATGCGCTGGGGCGGCGTCATCCTCGGGCTGTTCATCGTCTGGCACCTGCTCGACCTGACGACGCTGACCGTCAACGAGAACGCGGCGTCCGGGCGACCGTACGAGAACGTCGTGGCGACCTTCTCCACCTGGTACGGGAACCTCATCTACCTCACGGCGATGCTCGCGCTCGGGCTGCACATACGGCACGGCTTCTGGAGCGCGGCACAGACCCTCGGGGCGGGCCGTGCCCGCCGGGAGAAGGCCCTGAAGGCGACGGCGAACGGGCTGGCGCTGGTGCTGACGGCCGGCTTCGCCGCCGTACCCGTCGGCGTGATGACCGGATTGGTGGGCTGACACGCATGAGCCGCTACCTCGACCACCGCACCGGCGAACCCGTCGCCGACACCAAGGCCCCCTCAGGGCCCGTCGCCAGGCGCTGGGACACCCGCCGCTTCGACGCGAAGCTGGTCAACCCGGCCAACCGCCGTAAGTACACGGTCATCGTGGTCGGTACGGGCCTGGCGGGCGGCTCCGCCGGCGCCACACTGGCCGAACAGGGCTACCGTGTCGTCCAGTTCTGCTACCAGGACTCGCCCCGCCGCGCGCACTCCATCGCCGCGCAGGGCGGCATCAACGCCGCCAAGAACTACCGCAACGACGGCGACTCCGTGCACCGGCTCTTCTACGACACGGTCAAGGGCGGCGACTTCCGCGCCCGCGAGTCCAACGTGCACCGGCTGGCGCAGATCTCCGTGGAGATCATCGACCAGTGCGTCGCCCAGGGCGTCCCCTTCGCACGCGAGTACGGGGGACTGCTCGACACCCGCTCCTTCGGCGGCGTCCAGGTCTCCCGTACGTTCTACGCCCGCGGCCAGACCGGACAACAGCTGCTGCTGGGCGCCTACCAGGCGCTGTCCCGGCAGATCTCCGCGGGCAACGTGGAGATGCATCCGCGTACCGAGATGCTCGACCTGATCGTGGCGGACGGGCGTGCGCGCGGCATCGTCGCGCGGGATCTGGTGACCGGCCGGGTGGAGACCTACTTCGCCGACGCCGTGGTGCTGGCGACGGGCGGCTACGGCAACGTCTTCCATCTGTCGACCAACGCCAAGAACTCCAACGCCACCGCGATCTGGCGGGCGCACCGGCGCGGCGCGTACTTCGCCAACCCCTGCTTCACGCAGATCCATCCGACCTGCATCCCCCGCTCCGGCGACCACCAGTCCAAACTGACGCTGATGAGCGAGTCGTTGCGCAACGACGGCCGCATCTGGGTGCCCACGGCACGGGGCGACGACCGGCCGCCCGCGCAGATCCCGCCCGGGGAGCGGGACTACTACCTGGAGCGGGCCTATCCCGCGTTCGGCAACCTCGTCCCGCGCGACATCGCCTCACGCGCCGCGAAGAAGGTCTGCGACGAGGGACGCGGCGTGGGGCCCGGCGGCCAGGGCGTCTACCTCGACTTCGCCGACGCCGTCGCCCGCATGGGCAGGGACGCCGTCGAGGAGAAGTACGGCAACCTCTTCGAGATGTACGAGCGGATCACCGCGGAGGACCCGTACACCACGCCCATGCGGATCTACCCGGCGATCCACTACACGATGGGCGGGCTGTGGGTGGACTACGACCTGCAGACCACCGTCCCCGGCCTGTTCGCGATCGGCGAGGCCAACTTCTCCGACCACGGCGCGAACCGGCTGGGTGCCTCCGCCCTCATGCAGGGCCTCGCGGACGGCTACTTCGTCCTGCCCGCCACCCTCGGCGACTACCTCGCCCGCCATCCGCACGAGGAACTCCCGCACGGCCACCCTGCGGTGACCGAGGCCGTCGGAGCCGTCACCTCACGTCTGGAGAGCCTGCTTCACGTCGGCGGCGACCGCACCCCCGAGTCCTTCCACAAGGAACTGGGCGAACTCCTGTGGGACGAGTGCGGCATGGCCCGTACGGAGACGGGCCTGCGCAAGGCGCTGGAGCGCATCCCGTCGCTGCGTGAGGAGTTCTGGCGACGCGTCAGCGTGCCGGGCGGCGGCGAGGAGCTCAACCAGTCGCTGGAGAAGGCCAACCGCATCTCCGACCACCTCGAACTGGCCGAGCTGATGTGCCTGGACGCCCTGCACCGCACCGAGTCCTGCGGCGGCCACTTCCGCGAGGAGAGCCGCACGCCGGACGGCGAGGCGCGCCGCGACGACGAGCACTTCTCCTACGCCGCCGCATGGGAGCACACCGGCACCGGCGAACCACCCGTCCTGCACCGGGAAGAGCTGGACTTCGAATACGTACACCCCACGCAGCGGAGCTACGCATGAGGCTCACACTCAACATCTGGCGGCAGCCGGCAGGCGACGCTCCTGGCGGGATGCGCGCCTACGAAGTGGACGGGATCTCACCGCAGATGTCGTTCCTGGAGATGCTGGACACCCTCAACGAGGAGCTGATCCGGGACGGCGAGGACCCCGTCGCCTTCGACCACGACTGCCGCGAGGGCATCTGCGGCGCCTGCGGCATGGTCATCAACGGCCAGGCGCACGGGCCCGAACGCACCACCGCCTGCCAGCTCCACATGCGGCACTTCGAGGACGGCGACACGATCGACGTCGAACCGTGGCGGGCCTCGGCGTTCCCGGTGGTCAAGGACCTGGTGGTCGACCGCGGAGCGCTGGACCGCATCGTCGGAGCGGGCGGCTACATCAGCGTCGCCACCGGCTCCGCCCCGGACGCGCACGCCACGCCCGTGCCGAAGGCCGCCGCCGAGACGGCGTTCGAGCACGCGGAGTGCATCGGCTGCGGCGCCTGCGTGGCGGCGTGCCCCAACGGCTCGGCGATGCTCTTCACCTCCGCCAAGGTCAACCATCTGGCCGCGCTGCCGCAGGGCGCGCCCGAACGGGAGTCCCGTGTCGTGGAGATGGTGGGGCAGATGGACGAGGAGGGCTTCGGCGGCTGCACGCTGGCGGGCGAATGCGCGACGGCCTGCCCGAAGGACATCCCGCTCTTCTCGATCTCCGCCATGAACCGCGAGTACCTGCGGGCGGCACGCGGCGCGGCACGAGAGGGCTGACGAACGGGTGACGGCCCCGGGGCCGTCCGGCTGTCGGCTGACGGACGGCGGAGGGCTGGGCCTCTCAGACCGCCGACGTCCCGATGAGTCCCTCGCGGGTGACCAGCCGCGCAAGCTGGTCCTCGGTCAACTCCTGCGTACCGGGCGGGCGTTGCGGCAGGACCAGATAGCGGCTCTCGGCGCTGGAGTCCCAGACCGTGATCTCGCGCCCGGCGGGGAGGTCCAGGCCGAACTCCGCCAGTACGGCGCGCGGTTCACGTACGACGCGGGAGCGGTACGCCTCGCTCTTGTACCAGGACGGGGACGGCCCGAGCAGCGCCACCGGATAGCACGAACACAGCGTGCAGACCAGGACGTTGTGCCGTTCGGGAGTGTTGGCGACGACCTTCAGCCGCTGCTCCTGCAGACCGCCCGCCATGGACAGGCCCACCTCGGGGAGGGCGGAGTTCGCGTCGGCCAGCAGTCTGTCGCGGAAGCCGGCGTCGCTCCAGGCGTGCGCGACGATGCGGGCGCCGTTGAGCGGGGAGGCGCCTTCCAGGACGGCGGTGAGGACGGTGTCCAGTTCACCGTCGGTCACCTGCCCCGCGGCGATCAGTCGCTCCTCCAGCCGGCGGACGCGGGCCGCGACCGGGTTGCCTGTGTGCGTTCCGCTCATGTGACGGGCTCCTCACGGGAGTCGGAGGGCAGCGGCTCCAGATAGGACTGCCACAGATCGAGCGTCACCTCGTGCGTCCCCGCGCCCCACAGGTCACGCGCCTCGAAGGCCACCGTGTAGACGGGCTCCACACGCGGCGCGGCGCAGCGCTCCGCCACGTCGTCGGCCAGCGGCCAGCTTCCGGTGACGGCCAGGACGCGTCCGGGCCTGCCGCGTGCGTAGGCCGGAAGCCGGGTGTGCCGGTCGGGGTCGAGGGCACGGGTGAGGACCCGCTCCCCCGGTGCGAAGCGGGCGGCAGCGCCGGGTGTGCGGGGTGCACTGCCCGTGCCGTCACCCATCGCGGGACGCCTCCCCGTCCGCGGGGACGCCGCGCCCGGCGGTGAGCGTTTCGATGGCGTGGAGCCAGCGTTCGTAGTAGGACGCCGCCAAGTACTCATGCGGCGGCATCCGTTCGACGGCGTCCCGGAACTCGTCCAGCGTGTAAACGCCGCGCCGTACGAGGGCGGTGTTCAGCGCGTAGACCCGCGCCTCCCAGTCCGCGTGGAAGACCGGCTCGTTCTCCTCGCGCACGACGGGCCCGAAACCCGTCTGCCCGCCGACGTCGTTCACCCTGCTCATGGAGCGAGGTTACCGCCCCGGAGGGCGCCCGGCAGTGCGTACGGAGCCGCCCGTCCCGGCACGTCACGGCGCTGGACGACATCACCGGAAACAGCCCGGCGCGTGCCCGGCTGCCGTTCAGCGCACCGGCGCTCCGTCAGCGCGCAGCGCCTCCTTCACCTGACCGATCCGCAGGTCGCCGAAGTGGAAGACCGACGCGGCCAGTACGGCGTCGGCGCCCGCGGAGACCGCCGGTGCGAAGTGCTCCAGGCGGCCGGCCCCGCCCGACGCGACGACGGGGACCGAGACCTGCTTCCGTACGGCCTCGATCATCACCGTGTCGTAGCCGTCCTTGGTGCCGTCCGCGTCCATGGAGTTGAGCAGAATCTCTCCCGCGCCCAACTCCGCTGCCCGGTGTGCCCATTCGACAGCGTCGATGCCCGTGCCGCGGCGGCCGCCGTGCGTGGTGACCTCGAAGCCGGACGGGGTGGAGGCGCCCCCGCCGCAGCGTCGCGCGTCCACCGACAGCACCAGCACCTGGCGGCCGAACCTCTGCGCGATCTCGCGGATCAGCTCGGGACGCGCGATGGCCGCGGTGTTGACGCCGACCTTGTCCGCTCCCGCGCGCAGCAGCCTGTTGACGTCGTCGCCGCTGCGGACGCCGCCGCCGACCGTCAGCGGGATGAAGACCTGTTCGGCGGTGCGGCGCACCACGTCGTAGGTGGTCTCACGGTCGGACGAGGAGGCGGTGATGTCGAGGAACGTCAACTCGTCGGCGCCCTCGGCGTCGTAGACCTTGGCCATCTCGACGGGGTCGCCCGCGTCGCGCAGGTTCTGGAAGTTGACGCCCTTGACGACCCGGCCTGCGTCCACGTCCAGGCAGGGGATGACTCGTACGGCCACGGACACGGTTGCGGACTCCTTGCGGTGGTGCGGTGGTTCGGTGATCCGGCTGTTCACTGGGTACGCGCTCCGGGGCGTACGGGACCGGGCGTACGGGACAGGGGTTCCCTCACCCGCCGCCGCGGTAGGCCTCCAGCTCCACCTCGACCAGGACCCGAGAGTCCACGAAGCCGGAGACGACCACGACCGTCGCGGCGGGCCGCACCTCGTCGAAGATCTCCCGGTGCGCGCGGCCCACGTCGTCGACGTCACGCGCGTGCGTGAGGTACGTCCGGGTGCGGATCACCGACGAAGCGTCGAGGCCGAACGGGGCGAGGGCCTTCAGGGCGTTGCCGAACGCCGCCTTCGTCTGCTCGTACGGAGAGCCCTCCCCCATCAGCTGTCCGCCGTCCGCCAGCGGCAGCGTCCCGGCGACGAGCACCCGGTCGCCCGCCGCGACGGCACGGGCGAACCCGATCGTCTCCTCCCAGGGGCTTGCGGACTGCACACGCTCCACGTCACGCGGTTCGGGCGGGGTCATGACGAGACGGCCTCCAATGCCTCTTCCAGGGTGAACGCCTTGGCGTAGAGGGCCTTCCCCACGATGGCGCCCTCGACGCCCTCCGGGACCAGCGTGGCGATCGCCCGCAGGTCGTCCAGGGAGGAGACGCCGCCGGAGGCGACGACGGGACGGCCGGTGACGGCGCAGACGCTGCGCAGCAGTTCGAGGTTGGGGCCCTTGAGCGTGCCGTCCTTGTTGATGTCGGTGACCACGTAGCGCGCGCAGCCCTCCGCGTCCAGCCGCGCCAGCGTCTCGTACAGGTCACCGCCGTCGCGCGTCCAGCCGCGGCCGCGCAAGGTCGTTCCGCGTACGTCCAGGCCGACGGCGATCCTGTCGCCGTGCTCCGCGATGACCTTGGCGACCCACTCGGGGGTCTCCAGCGCGGCGGTGCCCAGGTTGACGCGGCGGCAGCCGGTGGCCAGGGCGGCGGCGAGGGTGTCGTCGTCGCGGATGCCGCCGGAGAGCTCGACCTTGATGTCCATGGCTCCGGCCACCTCCGCGATGCGGGCGCGGTTGTCGCCCGTGCCGAAGGCGGCGTCGAGGTCGACGAGATGCAGCCACTGCGCGCCGGCGCGCTGCCAGGCGAGCGCGGCCTCGAGCGGGTCTCCGTAGGCCGTCTCGGAGCCGGACTCGCCGTGGACGAGGCGCACGGCCTGCCCGTCGCGGACGTCGACGGCGGGGAGGAGTTCCAGCGTGGGCGTGGACACAGGCTCTCTGGGCCTCTCTCGGTTCGGTGGGTGCGGTTTCAGAGGGTCCCGGCCCAGTTGGACAGCAGCCGGGCGCCGGCGTCGCCGGACTTCTCGGGGTGGAACTGGGTCGCCCACAGCGGGCCGTTCTCCACGGCGGCCACGAACGGCGCACCGTGCTCGGCCCAGCTCACGACCGGCGCGGGCATGCCGGGATGGGTCACCGCCAGCTCCCAGTCGTGCACGGCGTAGGAGTGGACGAAGTAGTAGCGGGTCTGCCCCGTCAGCCCGTCGAAGAGCCGCGAGCCCGCACCGGGCGTGACGGTGTTCCAGCCCATGTGGGGTACGGCGTGGTCGGCGTCGGCCTTCAACGGCCCGACCGTGCCGGGCCATTCGCCCATACCCTCGGCCTCGACGCCGTGCTCGATGCCGCGCGAGAAGAGGATCTGCATTCCGACGCAGATCCCCAGCACCGGACGGCCGCCCGCGAGCCGGCGCTCGATGATCCAGTCGCCGCGGGCCTCCCGCAGCCCTTCCATGCACGCCGCGAACGCGCCGACGCCGGGCACCAGCAGCCCGTCCGCCGCCATGGCCGCGTCGTAGTCGCGGCTGATGACCACCTCGGCGCCGGTACGTGCCACGGCGCGCTCCGCCGAACGGACGTTGCCGAAGCCGTAGTCGAGGACGACGACCTTCTTGCCCCGGCCGCTCCCGCTCAACTCCCCGCTCACGTCCCCGCTCAACTCCCCGCTCACGAGAAGACCTCCAGCCTCAGGACGCCCGCGAGCAGCGCCAGCAGCGCGCCCGTGCCGAGGACGGCGACGACGCCCCTGGGCAGCTTCTGCCGCCAGAAGGAGATCGCTCCGCCGAGCAGGAAGAGGCCGACGAAGATCAGAAGCGCCGCCAGACCCGTCACAGCGCGCCCTTCGTCGAGGGGATGCCGTTCTGGCGCGGGTCCGGCTCGCTGGCGTACCGCAGGGCGCGGGCCAGCGCCTTGAACTGGCACTCGACGATGTGGTGCGCGTTGCGCCCGTACGGCACGTGGACGTGCAGCGCGACCTGCGCCTGCGCCACGAAGGACTCCAGGATGTGCCGCGTCATCGTCGTGTCGTACTCACCGATCATGGGCGCCATGCCCTCCGGCTCGCGGTGCACCAGATACGGGCGTCCCGACAGGTCGACCGTCACCTGGGCCAGCGACTCGTCCAGCGGTACGGACGCGTCGGCGAAGCGCCGGATGCCGCTCTTGTCGCCGAGCGCCTGCTTGAAGGCGGCGCCCAGGGCGAGGGAGGTGTCCTCGATGGTGTGGTGGCTGTCGATGTGCAGGTCGCCCTCGGTCTTGACGGTCAGGTCGAAGAGGCCGTGGCGGCCGAGCTGGTCGAGCATGTGGTCGTAGAAGCCGACGCCTGTGGCGATGCCGGCCTTCCCGGTGCCGTCGAGGTCGATCTCGACGAGGACCGAGGTCTCCTTCGTGGTGCGCTCCACGCGGCCCACGCGGGGTGGAGTCATCGGGGGGTCTCCTTCGTCACTGCACGTACCGCGTCGAGGAACGCGTCGTTCTCTTCGGGGGTGCCGGCCGTCACCCGCAGCCGTCCGGGCACTCCGTTGTCCCGTACGAGCACGCCGTGCTCCAGCAGGGCCTGCCATGTCGCGTGCGCGTCGCCGAAGCGTCCGAACTGCACGAAATTCGCGTCGGAGTCGGTGACTTCGCAGCCGAGGGCACGCAGCTCCCGCACCAGCCGGTCCCGCTCGTCCTTGAGCCGCCGGACGTATCCCAGCAGCGTGTCGGTGTGTTCGAGGGCGGCCAGCGCGGTGGCCTGGGTGACCGCCGAGAGGTGGTACGGCAGCCGCACGAGCTGCACCGCGTCCACGACGGCCGGGTCGGCGGCGAGATAGCCCAGCCGCAGCCCGGCCGCCCCGAACGCCTTGGACATGGTACGGCTCACGACCAGATTCGGACGGCCCTCGATCAGGGGCAGCAGCGAGGGGCGGTGCGAGAACTCGCCGTAGGCCTCGTCCACGACGAGCATCGACGGCTTGGCCGCCTGCGCCGCCTCGTACAGCTCGGCCACGGTCCCGCTGTCGACGGCCGTGCCCGTCGGGTTGTTCGGCGAGCAGACGAAGACCACGTCGGGCCGGTGCTCGGCGATCTGGCGGACGGCCCCGGCGGTGTCGATCGTGAAATCCTCACGGCGGGCCCCGGACAGCCAGTTCGTACCGGTGCCGCGCGCGATGAGACCGTGCATCGAGTACGAGGGCTCGAACCCGAGGGCGGTGCGGCCGGGTCCGCCGAAGGTCTGCAGAAGCTGCTGGAGCACCTCGTTGGAGCCGTTGGCCGCCCAGACCTGGCCGTGGTGGACGGTGAAGCCTGTCGTCCGGCTGAGGTAGGCGGCCAGGGCGGTGCGCAGAGTGACCGCGTCCCGGTCGGGATAGCGGTTCAGCGTACGGGCGGCTTCGGTGACCCGCTCCGCGATGCGGCGGACCAGCTCCTCCGGCAGCGGATAGGGGTTCTCGTTCGTGTTCAGCCGTACGGGCACGTCCAGCTGCGGGGCGCCGTACGGGGTCTTGCCGCGCAACTCGTCCCGGATGGGGAGCGATTCAATGCCGGTCACTTGCTCTGCGGCACCTTCCCGTCAGCTGGCTCGTCCCTGTTCTCTTCCCCGGCGGCCCGCCCGGCGGTCCCGTCGGGGCGCCCGCCCGGGCCGAAGCGCGCCATCAGCGCCGCGCCGTGCGCCGGCAGGTCCTCGGCCTCCGCGAGGGTGACGACGTGATGCGTGACCTCCGCGAGGGCGTCGCGCGTGTAGTCCACGACGTGGATGCCGCGCAGGAAGGACTGCACGGACAGCCCGGAGGAGTGACAGGCGCAACCGCCCGTCGGCAGCACGTGGTTGGAGCCGGCGCAGTAGTCGCCGAGGGAGACGGGGGCGTACGGGCCGACGAAGACCGCGCCCGCGTTGCGCACCCGCGCCGCACAGCCGGGCGCGTCGGCCGTCTGGATCTCCAGGTGTTCGGCGGCGTAGGCGTCGACCACCGCGAGCCCGTCCTCGAGGGAGTCGACGAGCACGATGCCCGACTGCCGTCCGCCCAGCGCCTCACGGATGCGCTCCCGGTGCCGGGTGAGAGCGACCTGCTCCTTAAGCTCTGCCTCGACCGCCCCGGCGAGCTCCACGGACGGCGTGACCAGCACGGCGGCCGCCACCGTGTCGTGCTCGGCCTGGCTGATGAGGTCGGCGGCGACGTGCACCGGGTCGGCGGTGTCGTCGGCGAGGATCGCGATCTCGGTCGGGCCGGCCTCGGAGTCGATGCCGATGCGGCCCTTGAGCAGCCGCTTCGCCGCGGCCACGTAGATGTTGCCGGGGCCGGTCACCATCTGGACGGGCGCGCACTCCTCGGTGCCGTGAGCGAACATCGCGACCGCCTGCGCTCCGCCCGCCGCGTACACCTCGTCCACGCCGAGCAGCGCGCACGCGGCGAGGACGGTCGGGTGCGGCAGCCCGCCGTGCTCCGGCTGCGGCGGCGAGGTGACCGCCAGCGAGCCGACGCCCGCCTCCTGCGCCGGCACCACGTTCATCACCACGGAGGACGGATAGACGGCACGTCCGCCCGGCACGTACAACCCGACCCGCTCGACGGGCACCCAGCGCTCGGTGACGGTGCCGCCGGGGACGACGGTGACCGTCGAGTCCCCGCGCCGCTGCGCGCGGTGGACGATGCGGGCGCGCCGTACGGACTCCTCCAGCGCCGCCCTCACGTCCGGGTCGAGGCGGCGCAGCGCCTCGGTGAGCGCCTCCCGCGGGACCCGGACACGCTCCAGCGTCACGCCCTCGAACCGCTGCGCGTACTCGACGAGCGCCGCCGTGCCGCGATGCCTGACGTCGTCACAGATCGGCCGCACCTTCTCCAGGGCGGCCTCGACGTCGAGCTCGGCACGGGGCAGCAGGTCACGGTCGATCCCGCCGTCCGAAGACAGGGCGGAACCGCGCAGGTCGATTCGGGAGATCACGGGTCCAGTCTCTCAGACCGCGCACGCACACCGGACGTCCGTATCAGTGAGTGATACGCATCCCGGGAGACGATCGTCGCCTCGGGCGTTCATCCGGTCACGGAGAGGGAAGGAAGCGCTACGTACCGGGGGCCCGGCCCCGGCCGGCAGACATACCCGGGCGACGACCACCGAAGAGAACAGGGGGAAGCGAACCGGTGAGCGAGTCACTGGAGTCCAGGGAACCGCCTTCCTGGCTGACGAGAGCCGAGTGGGGAATGTGGCAGGCGTTCCTCAACGGCAGCGAGTACGACCTGTGCAGCGGCGAACCGGAACTCGACGATCCGAACGGCGACCACGAGTGGGGCGAGGCCCGCACCGTCCGCGCCCGCGTCATCGCGCTGCTGCTCCTGCACGGCCCGCCCCCGCTGCTGGGCCGGGTCGCCTCGCTGCACCTGTCGGGTGCCTACGTCAAGGACGTGCTCGACCTCTCCGGCGGGGCCATCGAACCGTACTTCGAGCTGCGGCAGTGCCGCTTCGAGCGTGAGGTGCGCCTGGCCGAGGCCCGCATCAACACCGCGCGCCTCGTCGACTGCTACATACCGCGCCTGGAGGCCGCCCGGCTGACCACCGACGGCGACCTCCACCTGCCGCGCTGCTCGATACCCGAAGGCATCAAGCTCACCGACGCCGCCATCGGCACCGACCTGATGCTCAACGAGGCCACCGTGGGCAGCGGGCGCCGCATCCGGGCGGTCGCCGCGGACGGCATCACCGTCTCCCAGGAACTCCAGGCGAGCCTGCTGATGACCGACGGCGAGGTGAGCCTGCGCGGAGCGACGATCGGCAGCTCGCTGCACATGTTCGGGTCGACGCTGCGCAACACCAAGGGCCGCTACGCCCTCTACGCCCCTCAGATGACCGTCGAGCAGGTCGCCAGCTTCGCCGACGCCACCCGCGGCCGCTCCCCGCAGATCCAGGGCGCGACACCGCCCGGGGGCACCCCGGTGGGCGCCCCCGCCCCCTTCACCTCCGAGGGCGGGAGCCGCTGGCGTACGCGCCACTTCGAGTGCACGGGCGGAGTGGTGCTGGACGACGGACGGTTCGGCTCGTCGCTCGTCATCGAGAACGCACGCTTCGAGCTGCAGCGGGACCAGGAACTCTCCCTGCGGCGCATCCAGACGCCCGAGCTGAACTTCACCCCGCGGGCGACGGAACGCGGACTGATCGTCCTCTCCGGTGCCTCGGTGGAGAAACTGCTCGACCGGGTCGGAAGCTGGCCACGCGACCAGCGCCTGTGGATGGCGGGATTCACCTACCAGCAGGCGATCCCCAAGGAGGGGCACTTCAACGTCCGCGAGCGCCTGCAGTGGCTCGCGACGGCCACGCCGGAGTACTCACCGCTGCCGTACGAGCAGTTGGCGCTGATGTACCGCAACAGCGGGGAGGACACCAACGCCCGCGCGGTGCTGCTCGCCAAGCAGCGCCGGCGGCGCGAGACGCTGCCGCTGGTGGGCAAGGTGTGGGGCTACCTCCAGGACCTGACGGTCGCCTACGGATACCGTCCGGCTCAGGCCGCCCTGTGGATGGCGGTGCTGTGGGCGGCGAGCGCCATGCTCTTCAGAACGCATCCACCCGCCCCGCTCAAGGACGAGGAGTCGCCGCACTGGAACGCGGCGCTCTACTCCCTCGACCTGCTGCTTCCGGTGATCTCCTTCGGGCAGGACAACGCCTTCAACCCGGCGGGGGCGTACCAGTGGCTGGCGGCGGTCATGATCCTTCTCGGCTGGGTGCTGGCGACGACGGTGGCGACGGGCGCGACCCGGCTGCTGCGCCGCCAGTGAGGGACCGGCCGCACGGGCTCGCGTTCCCGCCGGTGAACCGCGGGAACGCGCGGACCGGCGCCGGACGCGTCCCGGCCGGGCGGACCCCCGGTTCGGCGGACCTGCCGGCGGCCGCTGACCGAGCGGAAGCACCGGGCACGCCCCGAAGGCTTTAGGCTTACGCGTTGTGACAACCGCGCTTCCGCTCTTCCCGCTCAACTCGGTGCTGTTCCCTGGCCTGGTGCTGCCGTTGAACATCTTCGAACAGCGGTACCGCGCGCTGATGCGCGATCTGCTGGAGATCCCCGAGGACACACCGCGCCGCTTCGGCGTCGTGGCCATCCGCGACGGCCGGGAGGTCGCACAGACCTCCACGGGCCTGCCCGAGACCGCGCCGGTCCCGGGCACCGACGCGACGGCCGGCTTCGGGCCCGACCCCATGGCCTCCTTCTACTCCGTCGGCTGCGTCGCCGACGCCTCGACCATCCGCGAACGCGCGGGTGCGGCGGGCGGCGCGGCGTCGGACGCGGCCGCGGCGGGCACGGGCGACGCCGGCGGCGACGCCTCCCCCGAGGAGGACGGCGAGGCCGCGGACGGTTCGGGCTACGAGGTCCTGGCCACCGGCACCACCCGGTTCCGGCTGCTCTCGGTGGACGCCACCGGCCCCTATCTCATGGGCGAGATCGAGGAGTTGCCGGAGGATGAGGGCGACGGCGCGGGTGCTCTGGCCTCCGGCGTGCTGCGTGCCTTCCGCGGCTACCAGAAGCGGCTGGCCAGCGCGAGGGAGCGCACCCTGGCCGCCGGCCAGGAGCTGCCGGACGACCCGTCCGTCGTCTCCTATCTGGTGGCCGCCGCGACCATCCTGGACACGCCCACCAAGCAGCGGCTGCTGCAGGCGCCGGACACGGCGACACGTCTGGCGGACGAGCTGAAGATCCTTCGCCGGGAGACGGCGGTGATCGGGAAGCTCCCCTCCCTCCCCTCACCCGATCTGACGCGTGAGCCGACCAGCCCCAACTGAACGGTGACCAACGCAGGATGAGCCCCCGGCGGGGCGGCGGGAGCAGTCAGGTGGCGAAGAAGAAGCAGCGGCAGGCGCAGGCGACCCCGGCGACTCTGGCCGCCACGCGGGCCGGAGTGGAGTTCACCACGCACTCCTACGAGCACGACCCGGCGGCGCCCTCCTACGGCCAGGAGGCGGCGCAGGCCCTGGGCCTCGACCCGGGGCGGGTCTTCAAGACCCTTGTGGCCCAGGTCGACGGGTCCCTGACGGTGGCGGTCGTACCGGTGTCGGCCTCGCTCGACCTGAAGGCGCTCGCATCCGCGGCGGGCGGCAAGAGAGCCGCCATGGCCGATCCGGCGGCCGTCGAGCGTACGACGGGCTATGTGCTGGGCGGTGTCTCACCGCTGGGGCAGCGGAGGCGGCTGCCCACGGTTGTGGACGACTCGGCAGGGCGGCATCCCACCATCTGTGTCTCCGCGGGGCGCAGGGGGCTGGAGATCGAGCTGGCGCCCGCGGATCTGGCGGATCTGACCGGCGCGGTCACGGCACCCATCGCTCGTACGAGTGGCACGTGACGCCGGACGGGCGTGCTGTGCGGGGACGGGGCGAACACAGGCGCCGCTGACAGCAGGCCACGGGTGCCCGCCGTCCGTGCCGGTCCCGCGGCGGCTCCGCGCTACCAGCCCTTCGGAGCTTCCCCGTCCCCCGGCCGCGCCGGCCCTGCCGCCTCACCGGGCTGCCCCTGCGGGCCCCCCTCCGGGCCTTCGCGCGGCGGATACCAGGGCTCACCGAGGTCCGCGTCCCTTCCGAGCAGCCCGGTGAGGAGCAGATGGAAGATGAGCGCCATCAGCGGCCACACCAGCAGGGCACTCTTCGCCTGCAGCTTCAGCGGCCCCTCGAAGGTCTCCCCCGAACCCGCGGCCTTCGCCGCGGCGACCAGGTCGCTCTCGGGCCCCAGCCAGACGCCGAACCGCCACGCGACCACGGACCCGAGCAGGGCCCCCAGCGCGAGTCCGACGACGAGACCGATGCCGCCCGTGCGGCTGCGCAGGAAGGCCAGCAGCCCCGTGACCACTCCGAAGCCCAGCGCCAGCAGTACGAACGTGCCGTCGGCGCCCACGGCCTCCTCGCCCTCGGGGTCCTTGAGGAAGACGCTGCCGTCGACGGTCACCAGCGGCACTCTCGGCGCAAGCCACAGCCACATCAGGCCGAGCCCCACGCCGAGCACGGTCAGGACGAGCGCGCACAGCGCCCCCGCGCGCACTTCGCCGCGCACATCCGGGCCGGACTCGTACACGTCCTGCACCGGGTAGGCCACGGGGTGCGTCGTCCAGCCGCCCTCCGGGAGCCGGGGCCCCTCGCCGGCGGGATCACCCTGACGGTCGTGGCCGGGCTCGCGGGCGGAGCCGGACCGTCCCCGGCCGTCGTGCCGGTCTGCGCCCCGGGGACGCTCGGGATCGGGTGTGGAAGGCGTCGGTGCGGTCACCACGCCATCGTGCCAGGCGCCGGCGTCTGTCCGGGCACCGGGCGTCACATGCGTCACAGGTCGCGGCAGCCGCTCCTGCTCAGCGCACGGCCGCCCGCCGGTACGCCCACGTCGCGACGGCCAGCGACACCACACCGACGGCCGCGCACACGCCCAGGTCCAGCCCCGCGAGCGCCCAGTCGGGGCTTCTCTCGAAGGCGCGGGTCAGCGCCTCCACCCCGTACGTCGAGGGCAGCAGGTCCCGCAGCACCTCCACAGGCGCGGGCAGCCGCTCGCCGGGCAGTACGCCCAGCAGCAGGGCTGCAGACATGCCGAGCTGGCCGCAGAGCGTGGCCAGTTCCGGCTTCGGGGCGAGCAGCCCGAGCGCCGCGCCGAGTCCGGCCAGTGCCGCTCCGGCCAGGGGGACGACCGCGGCCAGCACCCACAGCCCGCCCAGCGGAAGCTGGTAGAGCAGTCCGCCCGCGAGCGCCGTGACGGCCACTCCCGGCACGGTGAAGGACGCGTACGCGCCCGCCGCGCCCAGCACGACGGCCGCGGCGGGCACCGGCAGCGTCGCGTAGTGGTCGAGTCCACCGCCCGCCCTGAGCTGTCCGAAGTACTGGGCGAGCAGGTTCAGCGCCACGAAGGCCACCACCAGCACGCTCGACCCGGCCACCACCGCCCGCGATTCCGCGCCGCCGTCGACGACACCCCGCATCAGCACCATGATCCCCAGCGACTGGAACGTCGCCACGAACAGCAGCGGGATACGGGCGACCCGCGCCCGCGAGAGCTGAGCACGGTAGACGGCGCCGAGCGCGGGCAGCAGCCGCGCGCGGGGAGCCAGCGGCGCGGGGACCGCCTCCTCGTCCTCGTCCGTGACTGGGGCGGAGGCGGGGGCGGGGGAGGCCGCGTCTGCCTCCACGTCCACCACCACGTCCGCCTCCACGTCCGCCGTCTCGCGGGCCGCCGCGTCCGCCGCCGCCCGTGCCCGCGCGGCTCGCGCCACCGCGACCGTACTCACACCTTCACCAGACCTTTCCCGCTGCCGCCCAGCGCCAGGTACACGTCCTCCAGGCTGGGCGTGGCCAGCGAGAAGTCGTCCAGTGCCGCGAAGGCCGCGCCCGTGGTGACGACGCCGACGGCCTCACGCGCCGCCTCCGGCGGCAGACGCAGCGTCCAGCGGCGGCCCGAGACAGTGGCCCGCGTGGCCAGCTCGGCGACCTGCGGCACCTCGACCGGCGCCCGGTCGCGCCAGACCAGCTCCAGCCGGACGTCCTCGCCGACCGTGCTCTTCAGCCCGCCGGGGGTGTCGCAGGCGATCACCCGGCCCCGGTCGAGCACCGCGACCCGGTCCAGCACCGTCTCTGCCTCGATGACGTTGTGCGTCACCAGCAGGACCGTGACGCCGTGCTCGGTGCGGCGCCTGTCCACGGCCGCCCACACGGCACGCCGCGCCAGCGGATCCATCCCCGTGGTCGGCTCGTCGAGTACGAGCAGGGGCCGCTCCCCCGCCAGCGCCGCCGCGACGCAGGCCAGCCGTCGCTGCCCGCCGGAGAGCTTCTTCAGGGGACGGCCCGCGAGGGCGCCCAGGTCCAGTTCCTCCAGCACGGCGTCACGCTCGCGCTTCGCGGCGGAGGCGCCCAGTCCGCGCAGCCGTGCGGTCGTCTCGGCGGCGAGGGCGACGGTCAGCTCGTCCAGTGCGCTCGACTCCTGGCCCAGATAGGCCAGCAGACGCGCCGCGCGCTCCGGATGCCGCACCAGATCGTGCCCGAGTACGTCGACGGTGCCCGCGTCGGGCCGCAGAAGGCCGGCGAGCTGTCTGACGACGGTGGACTTGCCCGCTCCGTTCGGTCCGAGCAGTCCGAAGATCTCTCCGCGCCGCATCCGCAGGGTCACACCGTCACAGGCGCGTACGGGCTGCGCGGGGGGCTCACCGCGCCGGCTTCTGCCCGCCGGGTAGGTCTTGACCAGCCCGTCGATGCGCACGGCGGTCCGCGTCGGCGTCTCCACGCCCTCCACCGCCTGCTGCCGTGTGCCGGTTCCCACGAGCGACGAGCCTACGCTGCGGCACGCGCCCGGCCGACAACGGGCCGCTGCTGCGGTTGGTCACTCGGCGACCGGGGCGTCCTCCGCGGGGGCTGCCTCGCCCGTGACGGGTACGTCCACCTCGCGCCAGAAGCCCGCGCGGATCGCGTACCGGTCGTGCTCGTCGATCTGGTCGTCCTTGTGCGCGAGCAGGCCGAACCTGGCGGCGTAGCGCAGCAGCTCCCCGTCGATGCGGTGCGGAATGCGCGGATACTCGCGAGCCAGCGTCTGCACGTGCGAGGACGCCGAGAGCCGCGCCAGCCAGCGGCGGGCGAAGACCTGCCCCACCTCGAACGGGTCACCGCTGACGGCGGTGATGTCCTCCTCACGGTCGGCCCAGCGCTGTTCGGCCGTCGTCAGCTGGGCGAGCATCGGCAGCCCGGCGATCTCCGGCGACTCGCCGCCCGTCCCGCGCTCGACCCAGCCGCGGTCGGAGGACCAGCGAAGCGTCGCGCCCGGAGGGGTGGCCCCCGCGGGCTGGGAGGAGGAGGGACGGCCGAGCCCGGCGAGGTCTTTGGGGGTGGGCACGCCCGTCGCGCTCCTGCCGCTGCCCGCCTCGGTCTCCTGGCCTGCGGTGTCGGCGGGGGCGGCTGCCGGGGTCTCGGCCGTGTCGGAGGCGGAGGCGAGAGGGGCGCTGCCGTTCTTGGCCGATTCGGGCAGCGGTGCGGAGAGGATCGCGGCGATGTCCGGGCGGGAGGCGGACTGAGGCGCGCACACGCCCGAGACTTCCGTGGCCCGGACGGCCTCGGTGATCCAGGCGCGGTCCAGCACGCGCCGCTCGTCGGCCTCGGCGACCAGGTCCTCGGACTGGTTGTAGTCGCCGTCGGCGGCCTGCACCGCCCACAGGTGCACCGCGACGCCGTGTTCCTTGGCCGACATCAGGCCCGGCAGCAGGTCGCCGTCGCCCGTGACCAGCACGATGTCTGCGCAGGCACGGTTACGGGCCAGTTCGGTGAGCTCGGCGTGCATCGCCGCGTCCACGCCCTTCTGTGCCCAGCGGCCGTCACTGCGGGTCAGGGCACCCAGCCGTACCGTGACGCGCGGCATCACGCGGAGCCTGCGGTGCTCCGGCTGGGGGACCCGGTCGGGAGCGCCGTCGAACCAGTAGATCCGCAGCAGTTCCCTCTGGGTGTCGGCCTCGGCCCGCTCGCGCAGACCGCGGATCAGGGCCGTGTGGTCCACACTGATCCGTGAGCGCGCCGGCTCCCCGGCCAGCAGACTCGCGGCGGCGCCCAACAGGTAACCGGCGTCCACCAGGACGACGCAGCGATCCACGATCCACCCACTCTCGGTCACCGGCCACAGCCGAGGCTGCGTTTTCCTTCGAGTCTGCCCGACCGTACAGGGCTTATCAGCCGGGCCACGATCATCGGCGTGGCGGCACACTCACAGTGGTCCCGCAACAGCGCGAAGAACCGCCTCACTCGCGCCGATTGTTCGGAATGCGCGCCTCCTCCCCCCGTGCCAGGCTGATTTCGGCCCAACGTTTACGGTCCCCAGGAGGCGATCATGGCCAAGGGCAGGAACCAAGACCGAAGTCAGGACAAGGCCGAGACCGGCGAGCGCGAGCAGACCAAGACCGAGGGCGGTGCCGCGGAGGGCCAGCGGCAGCGGCCCTCGTCGGGAAGGACGGCAAGCCCCGCCGACGTGGCGCGCAAACACCAGCGGCGCTTCGGCCACAACTGACCCTGACTGAGCAGAGGTCACCACGACAGACCTGAACCACCTGTGCTCTCGGGCACGCACATCGGCGCGCACGACGAAGAGGGCGGCCCCAGCCCCGGGGCCGCCCTCTTCCACGCCCGTCTGCCGGCACGCGCCCCGCGCCGGTACCCGCGCGGCGTGCCCGGACGGGACGAGGCGGGACGGCGAGGCAGGACAGGGCAGGACGGGGCAGGGAAGAACGGGACGGGACGCCGGTGGTCAACCCGCCATACAGGACGGGCCCAGCAGCTCCTTCAGATCGCCGAAGAGAGCCGGATCGGGCGTGACCCGGTGCCGGTCGAGCCGCAGAACCGTCGTCCGGCGGGATCCCTGCAGCCGGACCCGCACCTCGCTGGAACCCCGGTGATGGGTGAGGACTTCGCCGAGCTTCTCCACCAGCGGCGGTGTGATCTTCACCGTGGGAATGGTGATCGTCACCGGTGCGCTGGCGGACGCCTCGCTCAGGTCCGGGATCATCAGCTCCATCGCGACCAGGCGCGGCACATCCTCACGCTTGTCCAGCCTTCCCTTGACGAAGACCACGGCGTCCTCGACCAGTTGGGTGGAGACCAGCTGGTAGGTCGCGGGGAAGAACATGCAGTCGATCGATCCGGCCAGGTCCTCGACGGTGGCGATGGCCCAGGCGTTGCCCTGCTTGGTCATCTTGCGCTGCAGCCCGGAGATGATGCCGCCGATGGTGACGATCGCACCGTCGGAGTAGTCGCCGCCGGTCAGCTGGGCGATGGCGGCGTCCGCCTTGTCGTTGAGCACATGTTCCAGGCCGAAAAGGGGATGGTCGGAGACGTAGAGGCCGAGCATCTCCCGCTCCTGGGCGAGGAGATAGGTCTTCTCCCACTCCTCCTCGGAGAAGGTGACGTCCAGACCGAAGCCGGGGGCGTCACCGCCGCTGTCACCGCCGAGGTCGCCGAAGAGGTCGAACTGGCCCTCCGCCTCCTTGCGCTTGACCTGCACCACGTTGTCGATCATCGGCTCGAACTGCGCGGTCAGACCCTTGCGGGTGTGGCCCATCTCGTCGAAGGCACCGGCCTTGATCAGCGATTCGACGGTGCGCTTGTTGCACACGACCGCCTCGACCTTGTCGAGGAAGTCGGAGAAGGAGGTGTACTTCCCCTTGGCCTTGCGGCACTTGACGATCGAGTCCACCACGTTCTGGCCGACGTTCCGCACGGCCGTCAGGCCGAAGACGATGGTCTGGTCGTCACTCGAGGTGAAGTTCGCCTCGGACTCGTTGACATCGGGCGGCAGGACCTTGATGCCCATCTTGCGGCACTCGTTGAGGTAGACCGCCGACTTGTCCTTGTCGTCGCGCACCGAGGTGAGCAGCGCCGACATGTACTCCGCGGGGTAGTTGGCCTTGAGATAGGCCGTCCAGTACGTGACAAGGCCGTAGGCCGAGGAGTGCGCCTTGTTGAAGGCGTAGCCCGCGAAGGGGACCAGGACGTCCCAGACGGCCTGGACGGCCTGGTCCGAGTAGTTGCGCTCCCGCATGCCCTTCTGGAAGTTCACGAACTCCTTGTCGAGAACCTCCTTCTTCTTCTTGCCCATCGCCCGGCGCAGCAGGTCCGCCTGGCCCAGCGAGTAGCCCGCCAGCACCTGCGCGGCCTTCTGCACCTGCTCCTGATAGACGATCAGGCCGTGGGTGATGTCGAGCACCTCTTTGAGGGGCTCCTCCAGCTCCGGGTGGATCGGGGTGATCTCCTGCTGGCCGTTCTTGCGCAGGGCGTAGTTGATGTGGCTGTTCATGCCCATCGGGCCCGGCCGGTACAGGGCCGAGACGGCGGAGATGTCCTCGAAGTTGTCGGGCTTCATCATGCGCAGCAGCGAACGCATGGGGCCGCCGTCGAACTGGAAGACACCGAGGGTGTCGCCGCGGCACAGCAGCTCGAAGGTCTTGGGGTCGTCCAGGGGCAGATCGAGCAGCTTGAGGTCGACGTCCTTGTTCTTGCGGATCATCTTGACCGCGTCGTCCATGATGGTGAGGTTGCGCAGGCCGAGGAAGTCCATCTTCAGCAGGCCCAGCGCCTCGCAGCTCGGGTAGTCCCACTGCGTGACCACGACGCCGTCGTTCTTCGGTGAGAAGACCGGCACATGGTCGATCAGCTTCTCGCTGGACATGATCACGCCGGCGGCGTGCACGCCCATCTGCCGAACCAGGCCCTCGATGCCCCTGGCCGCGTCGATGACCTTGGTGACGTCCGGCTCGTTCTCGTACATCGCACGGATCTCGCCCGCCTCGCTGTAGCGCGGGTGGTCCTTTTCGGTGATGCCGGAGAGCGGGAGGCCCTTGCCGAGCACGTCGGCGGGCATGGCCTTGGTGATCCGGTCACCCATGGCGTAGGGGTAACCCAGCACGCGGGCCGAGTCCTTGATGGCGTTCTTGGCCTTGATCGTGCCGTACGTGCCGATCATGGCGACCTTGTCGGCGCCGTACTTCTCCGTGACGTAGCGGATGACGTCACCGCGCCTGCGCTCGTCGAAGTCGATGTCGACATCCGGCATGGAGACGCGCTCGGGGTTGAGGAACCGCTCGAAGATCAGGCCGTGGGTGACGGGGTCGAGGTCGGTGATGCCCATCGCGTAGGAGACGATCGAGCCCGCCGCCGAGCCGCGCCCGGGGCCGACCGCGATGCCGTTGTCCTTGGCCCAGTTGATGAAGTCGGCGACGACGAGGAAGTAGCCCGGGAAGCCCATCGAGATGATGACGTCCATCTCGTACTCGGCCAGCTCCTGCCGGTCCTGGGGGACGCCGCCGGGGAAGCGTCGGGCCATGCCCCGCTTGACCTCCTCCTTGAACCAGGAGACCTCGTCGTAGCCCTCGGGCACGTCGAAGCGCGGCATCAGGTTCTTCGTCTCGAACATGCCGGAGGTGTCGATGCGTTCGGCGATGAGCAGCTGCGTGTTGCGGCAGCCCTGCTGCCACACGTCCGAGGAGTCGATGGCGTACATCTCCTCGGCCGACTTCAGGTAGTAGCCCGCGCCGTCGAAGCTGAAGCGGTCGGGGTCGGAGAGGTTGCTGCCGGTCTGGATGCACAGCAGGGTGTCGTGCGCCGCCGACTCGCGCTCGTAGGTGTAGTGCGAGTCGTTGGTGACCACGAACGGGGCGCCGATCTTCCGGGCCACCTCCTCCAGGCCGGCCCGCGCACGCCTGTCGATCTCGATGTTGTGGTCCATCAGCTCGACGAAGAAGTTCTCCTTGCCGAAGATGTCCTGGAACTCCCCCGCGGCCTGGACGGCCTCCTCCGTCTGCCCGAGACGGATCTTCGTGCTCACCTCGCCGGAAGGGCAGCCGGTGGTGGCCATCAGCCCTTCCGCGTACTCCGCCAGCAGCTCGCGGTCCATGCGGGGCTTGCGGAAGAAGCCCTCCAGGGAGGCGCGGGACTGGGCACGGAAGAGGTTGTGCAGGCCCGTGCTGTCACGTGCCCACATCGTCATGTGCGTGTACGCGCCGTTGCCGGAGACGTCGTCGCGCTTCTGGTGCGGGGTGCCCCATTTGACCGGGCGCGTGTTGCGGCGGTGATCGGGCGCGACGTAGGCCTCGATGCCGACGATGGGCGTGATGCCGGCGTCCTTCGCCTGGTGGAAGAAGTCGTAGGCGCCGTGCAGATTGCCGTGGTCGGTCATCGCGATGTGCGACATGCCCATCTCGTCGCACGCCTTGAACATGTCCTTCAGCCGCGCCGCACCGTCCAGGAGCGAATACTGAGTGTGCACATGCAGATGTGTGAACGGCTGCTCGGTCACGGGGCGGGGCACCTCCGGGCGCGATGTTGCTGGAACGGCTTCGGAGTCTACGACCCGCCACCGACAACCGCCGTCCGCCCGGGAGCGCGCCAACTCCCCGCGGGCGCCGCAGCGTACGCTCCCGGGAGCCGGCGCCCGCGGGCACTCCCGCACCGCACCGCGCGTTGTGGTGTGCGAGAAGATCCCCGGAGACCGGCACCGCCGCTGGGCGGACCGCACGCACAGCACCAGAACAGCACCGCACCCGAAGCACAGCACAGCACCAGAAGGGCACTCCATGGCAGTACAGCAGGCCGACGCGGACGCGCGCGCCGAACGGATACTCCAGGTCTTCGACACCGCCTTCGGTGAACTGCTGGCCGCCGATCCGGCCGCCTTCCGGGTCAAATTCCGCAAGATGGCAGCCTCCGCGTTCGCCTTCTACCGCGGCACCGCCTGCCTCTTCTACGCCGACGCCACCGCCGACGACGAGGAGGGAGCCGGGCACACCGGCCCGTTCCTCGACGACCGCACCGGCCGGGTGTGGATCCACGGCGATCTGCACGCCGAGAACTTCGGCACCTACATGGACGCGAACGGCCGGCTCACCTTCAACGTCAACGACTTCGACGAGGCGTTCGTGGGCCCCTTCACCTGGGACCTCAAGCGCTTCGCCGCCTCCGTGGCGCTGCTCGGGTACACCAAGGCGCTCGGCGACGACCAGATCACCGCTCTCGTGCGCGCGTACGCGGAGGCCTACCGCGAGCGCATCCACGCCCTCGCCACCGACGCCGCACCGGCGGAGGTGCCCTCGCTCACCCTGGACACCGCCACCGGCCCGGTTCTCGGGGCGCTGCGCTCGGCCCGCTCCAACACCCGCTTCTCCCTCCTGGAGGGCATGACCGAGATCCGCGACTGGGAGCGCCGGTTCACCCCCGGCGGGGGCGCCGTCGAGCTGGATTCCGGCACCCGCTCCCGGGTCCTTGAGGCATTCGACGCCTACGTCAACACCCTCCCCGGCTCGACGCGCTTCCGTACGGACGCCTACCGGGTCAAGGACGTCGTCGGCCGCCGCGGCGTCGGCATCGGCAGCGCCGGCCTGCCCTCGTACAACATCCTTCTCGAGGGCAACAGCGACGCCCTGGAGAACGACCTGGTGATCTACATGAAGCAGGCGCAGACCCCCGCCGTCTCGCGCCACATCACCGACCCGGAGATCCGCCGCTACTTCCGGCACGAGGGGCACCGCACCGTCATCTCGCAGCGCGCCCTCCAGGACCACGCCGACCCGTGGCTGGGCTGGACCGAGCTGGACGGGGCCGGGCAGCTCGTCGCCGAAGTCTCGCCGTACGCGGTCGACCTCGACTGGTCCGACCTGGACGACCTCGACGAGATGGCGCAGGTCGTCGGCGACCTCGGCCGTGCCACCGCCACCATGCACGCCGCCGCCGACGACGAGAGCGGGCACTCCCTGGTGCCCTTCTCCACCGAGCACGCCATCGACGCGGCGATCTCGGCCGACGAGGACGGCTTCCCGCAGCTCCTGACCGACTTCGCACACGAGTACGGAGACTCCACCCGCCGCGATCACCAGATCTTCGTGGACCTCTTCCGCAACGGCCGCATCCCCGGGCTGTGACCGTCCGGCAGGGCGTTCCGGACCGTCCGCGGCCGAGCGGACGGCCCGGCCGGGTCCGTCAGGGTCGCCGACCGGAATTCCGCGGGGACCTTTAGGAGACCCTTAGCCCGCCACGTGGCACACTTTCCCGGCGATGGACATGGATGCGACAGGCATACGAACAGTGCGGGCGGCTGTCTTCACCGCACTGTGCGTCACCCTGTCCGCGGGCGCCCACGTACTGCTCTCCGGCGTGCCCCTCCCGCCGGCACCGCTGGCCGCCGTCGCCTGCCTCACCTTCCTGCTGGCCTTCGCCCTCGCCGACCGCGAGCGCGGCTTCGGGCGCATCGCCGCCCTGCTGATTCCGCTGGAGCTGCTCGCCGACACCGTCTTCACCACCGGACAGCACGCCTGTTACGGCCAGACGGGCGGCCCGGTCACCGGCCCGCTGCGCTCGGTCGGCGTCGACCTGCTGTGCGCGGGCGGCAGCTTCGGCACGCCGCTGGCCCACGTCGTCGCCCGGGGGAGCAACGGTGCGCAGGCACTGCCCCCGGGACCGTGGAAGACCGAGCCCTCGGTGGTCCCCTTCGCGCTGCTGGCGGCGCACATCGCCGTGGGGCTGCTGGCCGCCGCCTGGCTGCGGCGGGGCGAGGCGGCGCTCGCGGGGCTCCTGCGCGCCGCCTCTGTCACCGCTTTCCGTCCACTGCGGACGGCGTTCGCCGCGTGGCACCGTACGCGCGTCCACAGCACTCCGCCCGAGGTGCTGCGGACACTGCCCGTCCTGGCTCCCCGTACGCTGCCGCTGCTCACCCACTCCGTACACCGCCGGGGACCGCCGCCGCTCACCCTCGCGGCCTGACCGCAGGGCCGCGCACGCGCCCGGCCGTCCGGCACGGCCGGCGGACCGGAACTTCCCCCACACCCGACGTGACGTACCACGGAGACGAAGACCATGAGCAAGCGCAACAGCCAGGAAGCCAAGCGCGCCGCCCGTGAGCGGCTGCGCGAGGAGCGCGAGAAGCAGGCGAAGAAGGAGAGGGTGCGCCGGCAGGCGATCGTCGGCGTCTCGGTCGTCGGCGTCCTCGCCGTCGCGGGCGGCATCTTCTACGCCGTGATGAAGATGAACGAGCCCAGCGGCTGGGAGGCGGCGAAGGAGCAGAAGCTCGTCAAGCCCGCCAACGCCGAGGGCAAGGGCGGCACCACCGTCCTCATCGGCGACGCCGACGCCAAGAAGACCGTCGACGTCTACGAGGACCTGCGCTGCCCGGCCTGCGCGCAGTTCGAACAGGGCGCGGGCAGGTTCCTGATCAAGGGCGCCGAGGACGGCAAGTACAAGCTCAAGATGCACCTGGGCGACCTGATCGACGGCAACCTCGGCGGTGAGGGCTCCAAGAGCGCCATCAGCGCGCTGGGCGCGTCGCTGAACGTGAGCGAGGACGCCTACCTCGACTACCACGAGAAGCTGTACTCGGCGAAGTTCCACCCCCAGGAGTCGCAGGACAAGTTCGCCGACGACTCCTACCTCCTCGAAGTCGCCGACTCCGTCCCGGAGTTGAAGGGCAACGACAAGTTCAGGAAGGCCGTGGAGGAGGGCACCTACGACAAGTGGGCGCTGAACATGGTCGCGGACTTCGACAAGGGCGAGGTCCAGGGCACACCCACCATCCGCATCGACGGCAAGGACGTCGAGCAGCAGCAGCTTCCGGCCGAACTGCAGAAGCTGGGCGTGAAGCTGACGGCTCCGAAGGGTGAGCAGTCGCAGTAGGCCCCCGGGCCCTGTGACCCCAGGCCCCGCGGCCCGCCGCCGGTGGCCGAACTCGCCC
Organism: Streptomyces sp. TAA204; assembly: GCF_000424965.1. NCBI lineage: Bacteria > Bacillati > Actinomycetota > Actinomycetes > Kitasatosporales > Streptomycetaceae > Streptomyces > Streptomyces sp. TAA204. The sequence goes on along the minus strand of NZ_AUKW01000005.1, from coordinate 167,110 downwards.
CGACGGGCGGCTGAACTCTTGCGAGCAGCCTGCCCGTCGGGGCTACTTGTGCGTAACATCTGGGTCCGTGACCGACACCCATATCGCACCCTCCACATCTGCGCCCGCCGCCGATCCCGCGTCCGGGCACCCCCGGCGCCGCACGGTCGTCGCGGCCACCGCCGCCTCCGCGGCCCTGCTGCCCCTCGCGGGCGGGCTCCCCACCGCTCACGCCGCCGAAAGCGGCCCCGCCTTCCTGCACGGCGTCGCCTCGGGCGACCCGCTGCCCGACGGCGTCCTGCTGTGGACCCGCGTCACGCCCTCCCCCGAGGCCGTGCCCGGGTCCGGCAAGGGCGGCCCCGTCACGGTGACTTGGGAAGTGGCCGAGGACGACGCCTTCACCGGCGTCGTCGCACGCGGCAGCACCGAGGCGACGGCGGCCACCGACCACACCGTCAAGGTGGACGTACGCGGCCTGCGCCCGGCCACCGCCCACTGGTTCCGCTTCAGCACGGGCGAGGTCCGCTCACCCGCCGGCCGCACCCGTACGACACCCGCCGAGGACGAGGAGGCCGCCGGCCTGCGCGTCGGCGTGGTCTCCTGCGCGAACTACGAGGCGGGCCACTTCGCCGCCTACCGGCACCTGGCCGACCGCGGCGACCTGCACGCTGTCCTCCATCTCGGGGACTACATATACGAGTACGGAACGAGCGAGTACCCCCTGGAGGGGGACGTCGTGCGGACGGTCCAGCCGGAGCACGAGATCCTCACCCTGGCCGACTACCGCCTCCGGCACGGGCATTACAAGCTCGACGCCGACCTGCAGGCCATGCACGCCGCGCACCCCGTCGTCGCCATGTGGGACGACCACGAGTTCGCCAACGACGCCTGGTCCGGCGGCGCGGAGAACCACACCGCGGGCGAGGAGGGCGAGTGGGCGGAGCGCGTACGGGCCGCCAAACAGGCCTACTTCGAGTGGATGCCGGTACGGCCCTCCACCGAGGGAACCACCTACCGGCGCCTGAAGTTCGGCCGCCTCGCCGATCTGCACCTGCTCGACCTGCGCTCCTTCCGCGACGAACAGGCCGGCCTCGCCGACGGTGACGTGATCGACGACCCGGACCGTACGATCACCGGGCGCAAGCAGCTGGACTGGCTCAAGAGCGGGCTGTCCTCCTCGACCGCCCGATGGCGGATGGTCGGCACGTCCGTGATGATCGCGCCGGTGGCGTTCGGCTCCGTGCCCGCCCATCTGCTGGGCCCGCTGGCGGAGTTGCTCGGCATCCCGAAGGAGGGCCTGGCCCTCAACGTCGACCAGTGGGACGGCTACACGGACGACCGGCGCGAACTGCTGGCCCATCTGCGCGACCAGCGCATCGACAACACGGTCTTCCTCACCGGCGACATCCACATGGCCTTCGCCAACGACGTCCCCGTCAAGGCCGCCACCTATCCCCACGACGCGCCGGTGGCGAGCGAGTTCGTCGTCGCGTCCGTCACCTCGGACAACCTCGACGACATCATCGGCGTCGCCCCCGACACCGTCTCGTCCCTGGCAGAGGCGGCGGTGAAGGCGACCAACAGGCATGTGAAGTGGCTCGACATGGACTCGCACGGCTACGGCGTCCTCGACCTCGACGCCGAACGGGCCCACATGGACTACTTCGTCCTCTCCGACAAGGAGGACACCGGCGCCACCGCCGAGGTGCGCCGCTCCTACCGCACGCTCTCGGGCACCCAGCGCGTCGAGAGAGCGGACGGTCCGCTTCTCGCCCCTCGCCGGTGACGGCGGCCCGGCCCTGACGTCCCGGGTGCCGCCCCGTCGCGGCGGCACCCGGGACGTTCCCGCTCCTCACGGTCCGGGCGCGCGAGGCCGGCGCCGGGACCGGTCACACCCCGCCGGGAGGGGCGCTCCGGAGGCTGTCGAGGAAGCCCAGCGCCGTGCGCCAGGTCCGCTCCGCCGCATCGGCGTCGTAGTCGTCGAGCCCCTCGTGTGTGAAGAGGTGACCCGCTCCCGGATACCGGAACACCTCGACGTCCGCGCCCGCGCGCCGCATCCGCAGGTACCAGGCGTTCAGCCAGTCGTGCGGCTCGAAGGGGTCGGGGTCGGCGACGTGGAGCTGCACGGGCAGCTCGTCCACCTCCGCGTCCTCGGCGATGTCGGAGGTGCCGTGCAGGAGCAGCAGGCCGCGGGCGCGCGCGTCCGCGAGGGCGAGGTTCTGGGCGATGGAGCCGCCCAGTGAGAAGCCCGCGTAGACCAGGCCCGCTTCGGAGAGCGGTGCGGTCACGGTGACGGCCCGCATCAGCAGTTCGTCGCGGCCGATCTCGTCCTTCAGCTCCATGCCCTCCTCGGTGGTGTCGGCCGTACGTCCCCCGAAGAGGTCGGGTGTGTGCACCTCGTGCCCGCCGGACCGCAGCCGCTCGGCGGCCTCGTGCACAGGGCGTCGCAGCCCGTGGACGGAGTGGAACAGCACGACGGTGGCCAAAATGTCACTTCCCTCACATAGTCTCCGTGGCCGGGTTCCGGGCCGGGATGCCGCCCATGGTGGCAGGTACGGTCAGCAGTGCCGTCAATCCCCGAGGAGTCGACCCGCCATGGAGAACGTACTGAGGCCGGTGATCGTGTTCGGCGGTGCGATCGTCCTTGCGTTCGCTCTCGCCTGGGCCGTGGACCGGCTGCTGCGCCGCGTCGACGCCCGCCACCCCGAGACCCCGCTGTGGGGCCTGCTGCGCCGCGGGCGCGTCCCTCTGCAGGCCGTCGTCTTCGTCGCCCTGCTCAACGGGTTCTACGAGCACGCCCGGATCGAGCGCAGCGACCAGCCGACCGTCAACCTCTGGCTGCACATCATCCTGATCGGCGCCACCGCCTGGCTCATGCTGCGGATTCTCGCCGCCGCGGTGGAGACGGCCACGGTCCGGTACACGGGGGTGGCCAACGACCCGGCACGGGCACGGCGGGTGAAGACCCAGCTCACCCTGATCCAGCGGCTGGTCACCACCGTGGTCGTGGTCATCGCGGCCTCCGCCATCCTGCTGCAGTTCCCCGCGATGAAGACGCTGGGCACCTCGATGCTCGCCTCCGCCGGTGTGCTGGGAATCGTCGCCGGTATCGCGGCGCAGTCCACCCTAGGAAACCTCTTCGCCGGGCTGTCCATCGCCTTCGGCGACATGGTCCGCATCGGCGACGAGGTCGTGGTCGACGGCGAGTTGGGCACGGTGGACGAGATCACCGTCTCCTATCTGGTGCTGCGCACATGGGACGAGCGGCGCGTGACCATGCCGGTCTCGTACTTCACCAGCAAGCCGTTCGAGAACTGGTCGCGCGGTGGTCCGCAGCTGACCGGCACCGTCTACCTCCACCTCGACCACTCCGCGCCGATCACCGAGCTCCGCACCAGGACCGAGGAACTGGTGCGGGCCAACGACTACTGGGACGGGCGCAACTGGAGCCTGGTCGTCACCGACACCACGCCCTCCACCATCGAGGTACGCGTCGCCGTCTCGGCCCGTACCTCCGACGACCTGTGGACCCTGCGCTGCAGCCTGCGCGAGCAGCTGCTGGGCTACCTCCACCGGGAGCACCCCGGCGCCCTTCCGCGGGTGCGTCTCCCCCCCACCGACGACTTCACCGCAACCCCCTTCAACGGCAGCCTGAGCCCCCGGGAGAACAGGCTCTCCTGACGGGCGGCGGACGGCAGGCGGCGCGGCGGCACGCACGGGTCCACGCCGCTCACCCGCCGTCGCCCGCCCGGCGGCCTACGCGCTCTCCGCGCTCACCCGGTCCAGGGCACGCTGGAGATCCTCCGGGTACGTGCTCGCGTACTCCGCCCAGCGGCCGTCCGAGGGGTGCTCGAAGCCGAGCCTGACCGCGTGCAGCCACTGCCTCTCCAGGCGCAGCCGCTTGGCGAGCGTGGGGTCGGCCCCGTAGGTGAGGTCGCCCACGCACGGGTGCTTGTGCGCGGACATGTGGACGCGGATCTGGTGGGTGCGTCCCGTCTCCAGCTTGATGTCGAGCAGACTCGCCGCCCGGAACGCCTCGATGAGGTCGTAGTGGGTGACGGAGGGCTTGCCCTCGGAGGTGACCGCCCATTTGTAGTCGTGCTGGGGATGCCGCCCGACGGGTGCGTCGATGGTCCCGCTGAGCGGGTCGGGATGCCCCTGTACGAGCGCGTGGTAGCGCTTGTCCACGGTCCGCTCGCGGAACTGCTGCTTGAGCAGTGTGTACGCGCGCTCCGACTTGGCGACCACCATCAGCCCGGACGTACCCACGTCCAGCCGGTGCACGATGCCCTGGCGCTCGGCGGCGCCGGAGGTGGCGATGGAGTACCCCGCGGCGGCGAGACCGCCGATCACGGTCGGTCCGCTCCAGCCGGGGCTGGGATGGGCGGCGACGCCCACGGGTTTGTCGATCACGACGAGGTCCGGGTCGTCGTGCACGATCTCCATGCCCTCGACCGGTTCGGCGACGATCCGCACGGGCGCGGGCGGCGCCGGCAGCTCCAGCTCGAGCCACGCGCCGCCGTGCACCCGGTCCGACTTCCCCGCCGCCGAACCGTCCAGCAACACCTTTCCCTCCGCGGCCAGTTCGGCCGCCTTGGTACGGGAGAAGCCGAACATCCGGGCGATGGCGGCGTCGACGCGCTCGCCCTCGAGTCCGTCCGGTACGGGCAGGGTGCGGGTTTCGGGGAGGGTGCTCACCAGATCGAGTATGCCGGACGCCCGTATGCGGCCGGTCACCGCGCTGTGCCCGTGACGGAGGCGGTGGGCCCGCCGCCCTGCCGGTCCGCCGTCGGCGGGCCGGCAGGGCGGGAGGGTCAGTCCTTGTGCACGGTCCCGTCCGGGTCCAGGCCCCGGAAGGAGAGGATCACGATCAGGATTCCTCCGCACACGATCGCCGAGTCCGCCAGGTTGAAGACGGCGAAGTGCGTCGGCGCGATGAAGTCCACGACCGCGCCCTGGAAGACGCCGGGCGAGCGGAAGACGCGGTCCGTGAGGTTCCCGAAGGCGCCGCCCAGCAGCAGACCGAGCGCGATCGCCCAGGGCTTGCTGTAGAGCTTCCGCGCGATCCGCGCGATGACGACGATCACCACGGCTGCGATCGCCGTCAGCGCGAGCGTCAGGGCCTCACCGATGCCGAAGGCGGCGCCCCTGTTGCGCACGACGTCGAACTGGAGCACCGTGCCGATCACCTGGATCGGAGCGTGGTGCTCCAGGAAGGCAACGGCGAGGAGCTTGGTGACCAGGTCGAACGCGTACGCGAGACCGGCGACCCCGACCAGCACCCCGATCCGCCGCCTGCCCCGGGACGCGGACTGCCCGTCTTCGCCCTGCGAATCGTCAGCCGGCTCTTCAGTGGTCTCGTCAGGAGTACCGATTGTCCGCTCCACCTCTGTCACCCGACGAGGGTACGACACGCGGCTGAGGCCGTGGGCCCCCTCTCCCCATGCCCCGGACCCCCCATCTACCGGCGCTCCTGCTGCTGCTTGCACTCCACGCACAGCGTCGCCCGGGGGAACGCCTGCATACGGGCCTTGCCGATGGCGTTGCCGCAGTTCTCGCAGAGGCCGTACGTGCCCGAATCCAGCCGCTCCAGGGCCCGTTCGGTCTGGTAGAGCATCTCGCGGGCGTTGGCGGCCAGCGCCATCTCGTGTTCGCGGGTGATGTTCTTCGTCCCGGTGTCGGCGTCGTCGTCCCCGGCACCGTCGCCGGAGTCACGCATGAGCCCGTCCAGTGCTTCGCCCGAGGCGACCAGCTCGTCACGCAGCCGCTGGGCCTCGCTCTGCAGCTCGCTCCGGGCCTCCTCGACCTCCTGCGGGGTCCAGGGGGTCTCACCGGCCCGTACGGCGAGCTCGCCCGGTTCCACCGCACCTGTGCCACGGGCCGTGGGAACCTTCTCGGCCTTCGCCACCGGAGTCTTCTTCGCAGCCACCTTCTCGGCTCCTGTCGTCTTCGCCGTGGACTTGTGCGCGGCCCGTCCGGGCGCCGCCTTCGTGCCTGTGGTCTTCTTCGCCGCGGTCTTCTTCTCCGCGCTCTTCCCGGCCGTCTTCTTCGCCGCGGTCTTCTTCTGTGCCGCGCTCTTCTTCGCCGAGTCCTTCTTCGCCGAGTCCTTCTTCGCAGGCGCGGCCTTCTCGGCCGCGGCGGTCTTCTTCGAGGTCGCGGCCTTCTTCGTGGACTTGTTCGCAGCTGCCCGACTGTTCGCGGCAGACCCTCTCGCCACCATGGCCGCGGCCCCTTCACATATTATGATCTTGCTCGTAAAACGTGACCGGAACGATAAATCGACTCCGAGCGCTCGACAACGGGGGCACGCCGGTCTGCAACCTTTGTGCCCCGCCCGGCCCTGCGAAAACCGCCCTGCCACCACCGGCGAAGCCCCGTACACTGGGCTGAGCGAGAGGCGATGAAGGGGCCGAGTAGCGTCCGTACGCAGCCACGAGCGACCCGGGGACGGTGTGAGCCCGGGGGCCAGCGCGACGTGAAGATCACCCCGGAGCCGCCGGAAGAAAGCGCCGGGGGGACGGCGTGAGTAGACCCGGCAGCGCGACCCCAATGAGGGGGCAGCGGGCACAGCGCCCGGTGCCAAGGAGGGTGGTACCGCGGGTACGCCGCCGTTCAGGCCGGCGCACTCGTCCCTCCGACGGAAGCTGAGATGTCCGCCGGAGGAAGTTCCGATGCCCCAGTACCGACAGGTGCCAGCCCAGGTCGACCTGCCCGCCCTCGAGCACGCCGTGCTCGACTTCTGGCGGGACAACAAGGTCTTCGCCCGCACCCTCGAACAGTCCGAGGGCCGCCCCGAGTGGGTCTTCTACGAAGGGCCGCCGACCGCCAACGGCATGCCCGGCGCCCACCACATCGAGGCGCGCGTCTTCAAGGACGTCTTCCCCAGGTTCCGCACGATGCGCGGCTACCACGTGGCGCGCAAAGCCGGCTGGGACTGCCACGGCCTGCCCGTCGAGCTGGCCGTCGAGCGGGAGCTGGGCTTCAACGGCAAGCAGGACATCGAGAACTACGGCATCGCGGAGTTCAACGCCCGCTGCCGCGAGTCCGTCACCCGGCACACCGACGCCTTCGCCGAGCTGACGACGCGCATGGGCTACTGGGTCGACATGGACGACGCCTACCGGACCATGGACCCGGAGTACGTGCAGTCGGTCTGGTGGTCGCTGAAGCAGATCCACGAGAAGGGCCTGCTCGTCCAGGACCACCGCGTCGCCCCCTGGTGCCCCCGCTGCGGCACCGGCCTGTCCGACCACGAACTGGCACAGGGCTACGAGACGGTCGTCGACCCATCCGTCTACGTCCGCTTCCCGCTCACCTCCGGCCCGCTGGCCGGCGAGGCGTCCCTGCTGGTGTGGACGACCACGCCCTGGACCCTCGTCTCCAACACCGCGGTCGCCGTCCACCCCGAGGTCGAGTACGCGGTGGTGACGAACGGCGTGGAGAAGCTCGTCGTCGCCGAGCCGCTGCTGGGCAAGGCGCTGGGCGTGGGCGAGGGCGATGGCGAAGGGGAGCAGGGCCCCGGGGGCTGGGAGGCCACCGGGCAGCGTTTCACCGGCGCCGAGATGGAACGCTGGACGTACCAACGTCCTTTCAACCTCGTGGAGATGGAGGACGCCCACTACGTCGTCAACGCGCAGTACGTCACCACCGAGGACGGCACCGGCCTGGTCCACCAGTCCCCCGCCTTCGGCGAGGACGACATGCGCACCTGCCGCGCCTACGGGCTGCCGGTGGTCAACCCGGTGCGGCCGGACGGCACCTTCGAGGCCGGACTGCACCTCGTGGGGGGGCAGTTCTTCAAGAAGGCCGACGAAGCGCTGGTCGCCGACCTCGACGCGCGCAACCTGCTGCTGAGGCACGCCCCGTACGAGCACAGCTACCCGCACTGCTGGCGCTGCCACACGGCCCTGCTCTACTACGCACAGCCCTCCTGGTACATCCGCACCACCCGGATCAAGGACGCGCTCCTGAGGGAGAACGAGCGCACGAACTGGTTCCCGGAATCGGTCAAGCACGGCCGCTACGGCGACTGGCTCGACAACAACATCGACTGGGCCCTCAGCCGCAACCGCTACTGGGGCACCCCGCTGCCGGTCTGGCGCTGCGAGGAAGGACACTCGACGTGCGTCGGCTCCCTCGCGGAGCTGACCCGGCTGACCGGCACCGACCAGTCCTCCCTCGATCCGCACCGTCCCTACATCGACGAGGTCACCTTCGGCTGCCCGGCCGAGGGCTGCTCCCTGGAGGCCACGCGCGTCCCCGAAGTCATCGACGCCTGGTACGACTCGGGCTCGATGCCCTTCGCACAGTGGGGCTATCCGTACAGGAACAAGGAGCTGTTCGAGAAGCGCTACCCGGCGCAGTTCATCTCGGAAGCCATCGACCAGACACGCGGCTGGTTCTACACGCTGATGGCCGTCGGCACGCTCGTGTTCGAGAAGTCCTCCTACGAGAACGTCGTGTGCCTCGGCCACATCCTCGCCGAGGACGGCCGCAAGATGTCCAAGCACCTGGGCAACATCCTGGAGCCGATCCCGCTGATGGACCAGCACGGGGCGGACGCCGTGCGCTGGTTCATGGCCGCGGGCGGCTCACCGTGGGCGGCCCGCCGGGTCGGGCACAGCACCATCCAGGAGGTCGTGCGCAAGACACTGCTCACGTACTGGAACACCGTCGCCTTCCAGGCGCTCTACGCCCGTACGTCCGCCTGGTCGCCCACGGAGTCGGACCCGGCCCCCGAGCGGCGCCCGCTGCTGGACCGCTGGCTGCTGAGCGAACTGCACGCACTGGTCGACCAGGTGACGGTCGCCATGGAGGGGTACGACACCCAGCGTGCCGGGAAGCTGCTGTCGACGTTCATCGACGACCTGTCGAACTGGTACGTGCGGCGTTCACGGCGGCGCTTCTGGCAGGGCGACCCGGCGGCGCTGCGCACACTGCACGAGACCGTGGAGACCGTGACGCGGCTGATGGCTCCCATCGTCCCCTTCGTCACCGAGCGGGTGTGGCAGGACCTGGTCGTCCCGGTCACGCCGGGGGCGCCCGACTCGGTGCACCTGGCCGACTGGCCGGAGGCGGACCTGGGCCGCGTCGACCCGGAGCTGTCCCAGGACATGCTTCTTGTGCGCCGCCTGGTCGAGTTGGGGCGTGCGACCCGGGCGGAGTCCGGCGTCAAGACGCGGCAGCCGCTCTCCCGCGCGCTGGTCGCGGCGCACGGCTTCGAGACCCTCTCCCCCGACCTGCGCAACCAGATCACCGAGGAGCTGAACATCAGCCGGCTCTCCTCGCTCTCGGAGGTCGGCGGGTCGCTCGTGGACACCACGGCCAAGGCCAACTTCCGTGCGCTGGGCCGCCGTTTCGGCAAGGACACGCAGGTCGTCGCCAAGGCGATCGCGGAGACCGACGCGGCTGCCCTGTCGGCCGCTCTGCGCGAGGGAGGCGCGGGGGTCGAGGTGGACGGGGAGCGGATCTCCCTCTCGCCGGAAGAAGTGATCATCACCGAGACCCCGCGTGAGGGCTGGTCGGTCGCCTCCGACTCGGGGGCCACCGTCGCCCTGGACCTGGAGATCACACCCGAATTGCGCCGTGCGGGCCTCGCGAGGGATGCGATCCGTCTCATCCAGGAGGCCCGCAAGAACTCGGGGCTCGACGTCGCCGACCGCATCGCGCTGCGCTGGTCCTCGCCCGACGAGGAGATGAGCCGCACGCTGGAGGACCACTCCGCGCTGATCTCCGAAGAGGTCCTCGCCACGGAGTTCGCCCCCGGGGACACGGACACCGCAGGCGACGGCTTCGGCAGCCCCTTCGAGGACACCTCGCTCGCCCTCACCTTCCGGCTCCGCAAGGCGTAGCGGAGCAGCCGGCACGACCGGCACCGCGTGGGCACCCGCTGTGCGGCGGGTGTCCACGCGGTCCCTCAGCCGGGACTTCCTTCCGGTAGCCCCCGGCTGACAGCCCCGGCTCAAAAGCCCCGGCGGGGCTGACCGTGCGGCGGACTCTCCGCCCGCGTGGCCGCGCGGAGGAGCAGCGCAGGGGCCCAGGCCCCGAACGGCGGCCGCGAAGGCGCGAGAGAACGCTGTGAGGCCCGTGGACGGGCCTCCCGGTTCGGGGGCGTGCCCCTGGACGGGGGCAGACAGACGGGCCGGGCCCGGAAGCTCATCGCTTCCGGGCCCGGCCCGTCTACCCGTGGACGGCGAAGACGCCGTCAGACGCTCAGTTGTCGTCCTCGTCGATCAGGAAGCCCCGCATCGGGGACGGCGCCTGCTGCGGTCCGGGGCCGCCCTGCGGGCGGACCGGCGCCATCGGCTGCGTCATGGCCGGGGACATCTGCTGCTGGCCGCCGCCGTAGCCCTGACCGCCCTGGCTGTGGCCGCCCGGACCGCCGTGGCCGCCCATGTTGTGTCCGCCGTTGCCGCCCATCGACTGGTGGCCGCCGCCCATCGTGCCGACTCCGGCCGGTGCGCCCGCGGGAGCCATCGAGGGAGACGGCGGGAGCGAAGCGGTGGCCGGGGTGCGCGGGGGTGCCAGCGAGTCGTCGGCCTGGTTCTCCAACTGACGCAGCTGGCTCTCCAGGTAGGACTTCAGACGCGTGCGGTACTCGCGCTCGAAGCCGCGCAGGTCCTCGACCTTGCGCTCCAGCGTCGCACGCGCGGACTCCAGGGAGCCCATGGCGACGCGGTGCTTCTCCTGGGCGTCCCGCTCCAGTGCGTCGGCCTTGGCGCGGGCGTCCCGCTCCAGGCCCTCGGCACGGCTGCGCGCCTCACCGACGATCTTGTTGGCCTCGGAACGGGCCTCCGCGATGGCCTGGTCGGCGGTCTGCTGGGCAAGGGAGAGCACGCGGGCGGCGCTGTCGTTGTTCTGTCCGCCGCCGCCGCCTCCGGGCATCTGCGGCGGGCCGCCGGGACCACCCATGGGACCGCCCTGCGGACCGGGAGGGCCACCGGGCCCACCGGGCCCACCGGGGCCGCCAGGACCACCAGGACCACCCATCGGACCGCCGGGACCGGAAGGAAGCTGCGGCTGGCCGCCGGGCAGTTGGGGAGGACCGCCCATGGGCCCCCCGCCGTGCTGACCGGGGCCGTGCTGACCCGGAACGCCGTGCTGGCCCGGCCCGCCGTGCTGGCCAGGGCCTCCGTGCTGGCCAGGGCCTCCGTGCTGACCGGGGCCACCGTGCTGACCGGGCGGCACCGGCTGCGGACCTGATATGGCGGCGGGTACGGGACCCCCGCCGGACCGGTCCTGCGGCTCGGGCTTGCGCATACCGCCCTGCTGCTGGTTCTGCGCGGCAGCACGGGTCGCCGCGGCCAGTTTGGCCCGCAGGTCCTCGTTCTCCCGCAGCAGGCGGGTCAGTTCGGCTTCGACCTCATCGAGGAAGGCATCGACCTCGTCCTCGTCATAGCCTTCTCGGAGGCGGACGGTCGTGAACTGCTTGTTCCGCACGTCCTCGGGGGTCAGTGGCATCTCTTCACCTCAACGTAAGTCGTCGGCATCTCGGCAAGACCATTCCGATCGTTCACAGCCTGGCCACGACGTTGATCAGGATGTAGACGATGATCATCAGTACGAAGAAGGACAGGTCGAGCGCCACGCCCCCGAAGCGCAGCGGCGGGATGAATCGCCGCAGAAGCTTGAGTGGCGGATCAGTGACAGTGTAGGTCGCCTCAAGAACGACCACCATCGCCTTGCCGGGCTGCCATGAGCGGGCGAACTGGAAGACGTAGTCCATCACCAGCCGGAAGATCAGTACGAGCAGGAAGCAGTACAGCGCGATTTGGACCACGTCCAGTGCGGTTCTCACTGCGCTTTCCCTCTCCCCTCGCCGCATGGGCGCTCTCGTGCGACCTTACGGCCCGTTCCTGTGATCCTTGCGTCTTCAGCTCTGGTTGAAGAACCCGCCCTCTGCGATGCGGGCCTTGTCCTCCGCCGTGACATCGACGTTAGCAGGAGACAGCAGGAACACCTTCTGCGTCACTCTTTCAATACTCCCGTGGAGACCGAAGACGAGACCGGCCGCAAAGTCGACAAGTCGCTTCGCGTCCGTGTCGTCCATCTCCGTCAAGTTCATGATCACCGGGGTGCCCTCGCGGAAGTGTTCCCCGATGGTACGGGCCTCGTTGTAGGTCCGGGGGTGCAACGTGGTGATCCGGTACGGCTCACGCTCGGACACGACCTTGGGCATGATCACCGGGGCGCTCTTCTCCATACTCTGGCGTTCAGGTGTGATGGATGACACGGGGGCAATCCTCCCGGATCGTCCACTGTCGATGATCGCCGGAGACGACGGCTGCTCCCGCTCCCGCTGCGCCGGGGGGTGCATGACGCGCACCGGGTCGGCGGATTCGTCCTTCTGCAGGGGGTCGTGCGACTGCGGCGACTCGTGCCGCCGGCGGTCCCGCTCGGGTTCCGGTTCGGGCTCGAACTCGTCGTCGGGGTCGAACCCCGGGCCGTCGTACCCATCGTCCTCCACGAGGCCGAGGTAGACCGCCATCTTGCGCATAGCGCCGGCCATTCTCTGCGTCCTCCGCTCTGTGGTGGGTCCCCTGCCTCCGGCGGGGAGGCCGCACGGCCGTCACCGGTGACTCGGGTCCACTCGGGCCCATCCGCCTGTCGTTTCCCAACGGAAATGACCATATTTTCTGCTGTGGTCCGACTTTCTTGGCGACGTTACCCGAGCCGGGGTCGCTCTCCGAGTACCGCGCTGCCGACGCGCACATGTGTCGCACCCGCCGCCACCGCCTCCTCGAGATCCGCGCTCATACCTGCTGAGACCATGGTTGCAGCAGGATGCCTCGCCCGCAGGCCGGTTGAGATTTCCCGCAGCCGCTCGAAGGCCGCCGCCGGCCGGTCCGCGTACTCCCCCGTGAGCGGAGCCACCGTCATCAGCCCTGCCGGCCGGAGCCCTTGGGCCTGAGCCAGTGCGTCCGCGAGGCCCTCCACCGCGTCCGGGGCCGCACCGCCCCTGCCGCCTGTCTCCCCCGACCCGGCGTCGAGCGCAACCTGGACAAGGCACTCCAGGCGCCGGCCGTACTGCACGGCGGCGCTGCTGAGCGCGTTCACCAGCCGGGGCCGGTCCACCGAGTGGACGACGTCCGCGTAAGACGCCACGGAGCGGGCCTTGTTGGTCTGCAGCTGCCCGACGAAGTGCCACGTCAGCGGCGCGTCGGCGCATGCCTCCGCCTTGGGGGCGGCGTCCTGGTCCCGGTTCTCCGCGACGTGCCGCACGCCCAGTTCGGCCAGCAGCAGGACATCCTGGGCCGGGTAGGTCTTCGTGACGACGATCAGTGTCACTTCCCCGCGTCCGCGCCCCGCCGCGTCACAAGCGCCCTGGATGCGCTCCTCCACCCGGGCGAGATTCGCGGCGAGTTGGGACTTGCGGGCCATGAGGTCACTCACGGTTCAGCCCGCCTCCAGCCAGACGTAGCTCGCCAGGCGCCCGGTCGTCCTCTCACGCCGGTACGAGAAGTGATCGTCCGACTCCATGGTGCACACGGCGGACTGTTCCAGGGTTGTGACACCGTGGGCGGCGAGCTGCGCCCGCACGCCTGCCGCCGTGTCGACTGCCGGCGTGCCCCAGCTCGTCGTGGCGTGGGCCTCCGGGACCGCCGCGGCGACCTCTTGGCGCATCTCCTCGGGCACCTCGTAGCAACGTCCGCACACCGCCGGTCCCGTACGGGCGACGAGCCGCTCCGGCACGGCTCCGCGTCCGGACATCGCCTCGACCAGCGCCGGCACCACACCGGCCACAAGTCCGGGCCTGCCCGCGTGGGCCGCCCCCACGACGCCGGCGACGGGATCGGCGAGGAGTACGGGCGTGCAGTCCGCGGTGAGGACGGCCAGAGCAAGAGAGGCACGCGTGCTGACCACACCGTCGAGCGGTGGCGCATCCTGGCCGAACGGCTCGTCCACCACGGCGACATCACGTCCGTGCACCTGGTGCATCCAGACGACGGCGGCGGGGTCGAGGCCCAACGCGGCCGCCGCCCGCGCACGGTTGGTGCGCACGTTCACCGCGTCGTCGCCGACCCTGCCTCCCAGGTTCAGCGCGTCGTACGGAGCGGCGCTCACCCCGCCCCACCGGTCGGTGAAGGCGAAGTGAACGCCGCTCACGGTCTCGTGCTGGCCTATCACTTCAGGAAGTCCGGCACATCCAGCTCCTCGGCCTGGCTGTCCTGGTACGGGCGGGCAGGCGGGACCGTGGGCGGGAGCGAGTCCCTGCCGGAACCGGAACCCTCGCTCACGGGAGCGGGGTCGCTCTCGCGAGGGCTGACGGCACCCAGGCCGCCGAACGAGGGGCGGTCCGCGTCGGCGTCCGCGGCGAAGGAGCCCGTGGACGAACTCGCGTCGTCCTTGGAGGTGTGCCCACCGAGCGCCTTCTCCCGGGTTCTGGCAGGCGGCTGGCCCCCGTCGAAGCCGGCGGCGATGACCGTTACCCGAACCTCGTCGCCGAGTGCGTCGTCGATGACGGCGCCGAAGATGATGTTCGCCTCGGGGTGCGCGGCCTCACTCACCAGCTGGGCTGCCTCGTTGATCTCGAAGAGACCGAGGTCGGAACCGCCGGAGATGGACAGGAGCACACCTCTGGCTCCGTCGATGGACGCCTCGAGCAGCGGCGAGGAGATCGCCATCTCCGCCGCGGCCACCGCACGGTCGTCGCCGCGGGCGGAGCCGATGCCCATGAGAGCCGAACCGGCTTCCGACATCACGGACTTGACGTCCGCGAAGTCGAGGTTGATGAGCCCCGGCGTGGTGATGAGGTCGGTGATGCCCTGAACACCCGACAGCAGCACCTGGTCCGCCGACTTGAAGGCGTCCAGCACGCTCACCTGACGGTCCGAGATGGACAGCAGGCGGTCGTTGGGGATGACGATGAGGGTGTCGACCTCGTCCCGCAGGCCCGCGATGCCGTCCTCGGCCTGATTGGCACGGCGGCGGCCCTCGAAGGTGAACGGGCGGGTGACCACACCGATCGTCAGCGCGCCGAGCGACCGTGCGATGTTCGCGACGACCGGAGCGCCGCCGGTGCCCGTGCCGCCCCCTTCGCCCGCCGTGACGAAGACCATGTCGGCCCCCTTGAGGACCTCCTCGATCTCCTCGCGGTGGTCCTCCGCGGCCTTGCGGCCGACATCGGGGTTGGCGCCGGCGCCCAGACCGCGCGTCAGTTCCCGGCCCACGTCGAGCTTGACGTCGGCATCGCTCATCAACAGGGCCTGCGCATCGGTGTTGATCGCGATGAACTCGACGCCCTTGAGACCGACCTCGATCATCCGGTTGATGGCGTTCACGCCACCGCCGCCAATGCCGACGACCTTGATGACTGCGAGGTAGTTCTGTGGTGCTGCCACGTCGAAGGCCTCTCGCCTCGAGTTACGTATCCCTGTAGGGCGGTCCGCGCCGACCCCGAACCCTAAGCGCGAAGTTTAGGGTTACCAGTGTCTGTCTTCCTTGGAGTCTTCGGAACGGACACTAAGTCGACAAGTGGTGGGTGTTCAACGAACACGCCGAACCTCCCGTTTTTCTTTTCACCCTATGTGATCAGGCCCGAGGGTGGTCATCCAGGGTGCTGGCCTGCGGCAACACCCGTCAACTCCCCGACGACGCGGGGGCGCTGGGGACGCTCACGTCGAAGTGCTCGGCGTCCTCGGCCGCTTTCATCAGCGCGGTCAGTGACTTGGCCTTCGCCGTCCCCTCTTCGCCGCTCCCCCACAGCACCGTACGGCCCTCCGTCAACTCCAGGGTGATGGAGTCGTAGGAACGGACCCGGACGACGCGCGTGTCGCGCGCCGCGGATTCGGGAAGCGAAGTCGCCACACCGACGGCTTCGCGCCGCAGCCGCTCGGCGCCGAAGTGCCGAAGCCCGGCGGAACGCTTCACTTCCATCACCAGAAGCGGAACGCCGTCGGGCTGCTTCGGAACTACGGCGAATCGAACGCCTTCCTCGTCCACTTCGACGAATTTCCCCGCCTGCTTCATGACGAGTTCCGGCTTCCGCTCCGCCACCTTCAGACCGATTCCGTGCGGCCACGCCCGTACGACGTCCACCGTGTCCACCCGCGGCAGCCGAGCCTCGATGCGGCGTTGAGCCACCCCCCGGTCGACCGACGCCAGCGGGGTGCCGAGCGGAATGCCGGCAGCATCACGCACCTGCTTCTCCGTCAGCACCTCGTTGCCGCTGACGGACACGCGTTCCAGCAGCAGCCAGTTCGATCCGTACAGCGCCCACGCGCCGAAGCCCCCCAGCGCCGCGAGCAGCACGAGGACCACGAGCAGCAGACGGCGGCGGCCGCGCCGCGGCAGGAACTTCGCCCGGCCGTCCCCCGAAGCGGACGCCGGCGGGCCGGAGTCCGCCCGTGGTCGGGCCGCCGGGGAGCTGCCGCGCCTGTCGGCGCTCTTCGTCGGCCCGGTCGGTCCGGCCACGCTTGCCTGCCTTCTCTCACGCCCCTCGGCGTGCCGCGATCGCCTCGTGCACCATGCCGACCAGCAGCTCGTCGGCGTCCGGACGGCCGAACTCCACCGCGGCGCGCGCCATGTCGTGCAGCCTGTGCGGGTCGGTGAGGACCGGGAGCACATTGCCCAGGATCCACTCGGGCGTCAGCTCGGCGTCGTCGACGAGCAGTCCGCCGCCCGCCTTGACCACCGGCTGTGCGTTCAGCCGCTGTTCGCCGTTGCCGATCGGCAGCGGCACGTAGGCGGCCGGCAGTCCGACCGCCGACAGCTCCGCGACGGTCATCGCGCCCGCACGGCAGAGCATCATGTCGGCCGCGGCGTACGCGAGATCCATCCGGTCCACATACGGTACCGGGAGGTACGGCGGCATTCCGGGCATGTTGTCCGGCTGCGGCAATTCGTTCTTGGGTCCGACGGCGTGCAGGACCTGGATGCCCGCGCGCTGAAGGTGCGGTACGGCGCTCTGCACGACCTCGTTGAGGCGGCGGGCGCCCTGCGAGCCGCCCGTGACGAGCAGCGTCGGCAGATTGGCGTCCAGGCCGAACGCCGCGCGCGCCTCGGGGCGTGCCGCGGCGCGGTCGAGCGTGGCGATGCCGCGGCGCAGCGGAATGCCGATGTAGCGCGCGTTGCGCAGCTTGCTGTCCGGTGTGGAGACGGCGACGTGGCGCGTGTAGCGCGAGCCGATCTTGTTGGCCAGGCCGGGACGGGCGTTGGCCTCGTGCACGACGATGGGCACACCGAGCCGCTTGGCTGCCAGGTAGGCGGGCAGCGCCACGTAGCCGCCGAAACCGGCGACGCAGTCGGCCTTCGTCTGCTCCAGGACCTGCTCGGCCGCCTTGATGGTCCCGCGCAGCCGCCCGGGAACGGTGATCAGTTCGGGCGTGGGTTTGCGGGGCAGCGGCACGGCGGGGATGAGTTCCAGCTGGTAGCCGCGCTCGGGGACGAGGCGGGTCTCCAGCCCGCGTTCCGTGCCCAGCGCCGTGATCCCCACTGTGGGGTCATGCCTGCGCAGAGCGTCCGCGAGGGCGAGCGCGGGCTCGATATGGCCGGCGGTGCCCCCACCGGCGAGTACGACGTGCACTCTGATTCACCGCTCTCCGGACGGCCGCCGATCCGCGCGCCGTCTCATCGTGTTCGATCTCACCCCTGCCAGCCTTCTCCGCAGGCGCTGCCGCAGAGCAGGCTGCCGCATGGCCAGAGCCGCTCTGGCCGCGGGGTCGCTTCGCGCGAACGCGATCAGCAACCCGATGGCGAACATCGTCGGCAGCAGGGCGGAGCCTCCGTAGGAGAACAGCGGGAGCGGGACACCGGCGATCGGCAGCAGGCCGAGCACCGCACCCATGTTGACCACGGCCTGCGCCGTGATCCAGGTGGTCACGCCTCCCGCGGCATACCTCACGAAGGGCTCCTCCGTGCGTCCAGCCACGCGGATACCCGCATAGCCTAGAGCCGCGAAGAGGGCGAGTACCGACAGCGTCCCCGCGAGACCGAGTTCCTCCCCGGTCACGGCGAAGATGAAGTCGGTGTGCGGTTCAGGGAGTTGACCCCATTTTTCCACACTGGCGCCCAGTCCCGAACCGAACCATCCGCCGGAGGCGAGCGCGTAGATCCCGTGGACGGCCTGCCAGCACCGGTCGTCCGGACCGGGGTCTGTGGCGCCGATGCAGCCGAGCCGGGCCATCCGGTTGGGGCTGCTGACGATCAGGAACGCGCCGACGGCGACGGCCCCCGCCAGCACACCGGTGAACAGCCTCGTGGGCGCCCCGGCCAGCCAGAGCAGGCTGAAGAGGACCGATGTGAGAATCATCGCGGTGCCCATGTCACCGCCGAGCATGATGAGGCCGAGCAGCAGCAGGCCGACGGGCACCAGCGGCACCAGCATGTGCTTCCACTGCGTGAGCAGCCGCCTGGCCCGCTTGCGTGCGAGCAGGTCGGCACCCCACAGAACGAGCGCCAGCTTGGCGAACTCGCTGGGCTGGAGCTGGAACGGGCCGCCCAGATAGATCCAGTTCTGGTTGCCGTTCACCGCGTGCCCCACACCGGGCACCTGGACCAGGCACATCAGGACGACCGAGACGGCGAGCAGCGGATAGGCCAGTGCCCGGTGCGTCTTCATCGGCATCCGCGAGGCGGCCAGGAGCAGTACGGCGCCCACCACGGCGGCGATCAGCTGCTTGCGGAAGAAGTAGGTGGAGGACAGCCCCGACTGGAGTGCTTCGATCTGCGACGCGGAGAAGACCATCACCAGGCCGAGCACGATGAGCAGCAGGCTGCCGCCGAGGATGAGGTAGTACGCCGTCAGCGGGCGGTCCCAGGCGCGTCTGGCCTTCGCGAAGAGCGCCCCGGGGCCCCGGCGGCCGGGCCCGCCGGGGCGGCGCGCAGGACGCGCGGGGGCCTTCGGGCGCGGTGCGGGGGAGGCGGAAGTGCCCTTGCCCGGGCGGGGCTTGGCCGTCCGCGGGTGCTGCGCCTCCCGCAGGGCCGGGCGGGCCGACGCGGCCGGCAAGGCCGCCGGGGACGCCGGGGCCGCCGGGGCCGCCGGGGCGACAGTCGGCACGATCGGGCGGAACCGGCCGGCGACGGAGCCGGCGGCGGCCGCGACGGCGCTCCCGGCACAGGCGGCAAGGGCGGGGAAGGAGAAGACCGGGCGGGATGCCGGTGCGGCTGCGCGGTCGGTCGTCATCTGTCGCATCCCCTCCGTCACTTCCCGCGTACGGTCCGCGGGGACCGGCGGGCTATTTCACGTCGTGCGCGCCGCCGGCCGCCAGCGCACGCACGGCGTCGGTGAAGGCGTCACCGCGCGCGTTGTAGTTCACGAACATGTCCATCGACGCGCAGGCCGGGGCCATCAGGACCGTGTCGTCCCGGTGGGCGAGCCGGGCCGCTTCGTGGACGGCGGCGGCCATCGCCCCAGTGTCGGTCCGTGCCACGTCCACCACCGGGACATCCGGGGCGTGTCGCGCGAGGGCTTCGCGGATGAGGCGGCGGTCGGCGCCGATGAGGACCGCGGCGCGCAGGCGCGGCGCCGAGGCCGCCACGAGTTCGTCGAAGGTGGCGCCCTTCGCGAGTCCGCCCGCGATCCACACGATCGAGTCGTAGGCCGCCAGCGAAGCCTGTGCGGCGTGGGTGTTGGTGGCCTTGGAGTCGTCGACGTAGGCGACGCCGCCGACATCGGCGACGAGTGCGATCCGGTGGGCGTCGGGACGGAAGGAGCGCAGTCCGTCGCGTACGGCCGCCGCGGGCACGCCGTAGGCGCGGGCGAGGGCGGCGGCGGCAAGGGCGTTGGCGATGTTGTGCGGGGCCGAGGGGGTGATGTCGGTGACCTCGGCGAGTTCCTGCGCCTGCCGTTGGCGGTCCTCGACGAAGGCGCGGTCGACCAGGATGCCGTCGACGACGCCGAGTTCGGACGGGCCCGGTGTGCCGAGCGTGAAGCCGACGGCACGGCAGCCCTCCGCCACGTCGGCGCGGCGGACGAGGGCTTCGGTGGCGGGGTCGGCGCAGTTGTGGACGCAGGCGATCTGGTTGCCCTCGTAGATGCGTCCCTTGTCGGCGGCGTAGGCGTCCATCGAGCCGTGCCAGTCGAGGTGGTCGGGCGCGATGTTGAGTACGGCCGCGGAGTGGGCCCGCATGCTCGGAGCCCAGTGCAGCTGGTAGCTGGACAGCTCGACCGCGAGGACGTCCGGCTGCTCCTCGGCGAGAACGACGTCGAGGAGCGGGGTGCCGATGTTGCCTACGGCGGGGGCGTTCAGGCCGGCGGCGGCGAGTACGGCGGCCAGCATCTGGACGGTGGTGGTCTTGCCGTTGGTGCCGGTGACGGCGAGCCAGGGCGCGGGCGGACCCTGCGTGCCGGCGGATTCGCCGCGCAGCCGCCAGGCCAACTCCACGTCGCCCCACACGGGTACGTCCGCCGCGCCGGCCGCGGCGAAGAGCGGGCTCTGCGGCTTCCAGCCCGGTGATGTGACGATCAGATCGGTCTGCGCGGGAAGGGTCTCCGCGTCGCCGAGCCGTACCGTCACGCCCTGCGCCTCCAGTTCGGCGGCACGCGCGCGGTGCGACTCGCTGTCGCCGCCGTCGACGACGGTGACGCGGGCCCCCCTGCGGGTCAGCGCCAGAGCGGCGCTGCTGCCGCTGACGCCGAGTCCCGCGACCGTCACATGTCCGCCCGCGGTGAGCTGCGCGGTCCGTCCGGTCAAGGAGCCGTGCCGGGCACTCACTTGCTCGCCGCCCACCCTGCGTAGAAGATTCCGACACCGACGATCGCGCACATGCCCTGGATGATCCAGAAGCGGACCACCACCAGGACCTCGGACCAGCCCTTCAGTTCGAAGTGGTGCTGCAGAGGCGCCATTTTGAACACGCGCTTGCCCGTGAGCCTGAAGGAACCGACCTGGATGACGACGGACATGGTGATCAGGACGAAGAGTCCGCCGAGGACGGCCAGCAGCAGCTCCGTACGGGAGCAGATGGCCAGTCCGGCCAGGGCGCCGCCCAGCGCGAGCGAGCCGGTGTCGCCCATGAAGATCTTCGCGGGCGAGGTGTTCCACCACAGGAAGCCGAAGCAGGCGCCCATGAGGGCGGCGGCGACGACGGCGAGGTCGAGCGGATCTCGCACCTCGTAACAGCCCGGCCCGGCCGTGAACGGGTTGGCGCAGGACTCCTGGTACTCCCAGACGCAGATGAAGACGTAGGCGCCGAAGACCATCACCGACGCGCCTGTGGCCAGACCGTCCAGACCGTCCGTCAGGTTCACGCCGTTCGACATCGCCAGGATCATGAACAGCGCCCAGATCACGAAGAGCACCGGACCGATCGACCAGCCGAAGTCCTGGGTGAAGGAGAGCTTGGTGGAAGCCGGCGTGAGACCGCGCAGGTTGGCGAAGTTCAGTGACAGCACCGCGAACGCGACACCGACGATGAGCTGTCCGGCCATCTTGGCCTTGGCCCGCAGGCCCAGGCTGCGCTGCTTGACGATCTTGATGTAGTCGTCGAGGAAGCCGACCAGGCCCATGCCCGCGAACAGGAAGAGCACCAGCACGCCGGAGAAGCTGGGCTGAGAGCCCGTCAGCAGCTTCGTCAGCGCGTACGCGGCAACCGTGGCCAGGATGAAGGCGATTCCGCCCATGGTCGGGGTGCCGCGCTTGCTGTGGTGGTTCTGCGGCCCGTCGTCCCGGATGAACTGCCCGTAGCCTCTGCTCGCCAGGAGCTTGATGAGCAGCGGCGTACCGATGAGGGACAGGAAGAGCCCGATGGCCCCCGAGAAGAGAATCTGGCTCATACCCATCGGGCGGCGACCTCTCCCTCGTTGTCCCCCGGCTCCGTGAGCGCGTCCGCGACGCGCTCCAGACCCACCGAACGGGAAGCCTTCACCAGTACGACATCCCCCGGGCGCAGTTCGCTCCGCAAGAGCTCCACCGCCCCCTCAGCGTCGGACACGTGCACCGACTCCTCACCCCACGAACCCTCGTTCTTGGCGCCCATGTCCAGCCAGACGGCCTCCTGGCCACCCACCGCCACGAGCTTGCTGACGTTGAGCCGGACGGCGAGCCGTCCGACCGCGTCGTGCTCGGCAAGCGACTCGTCGCCGAGCTCGGCCATCTCACCGAGCACCGCCCAGGTCCGCCGTTCCCGTCCCATCGCGGCCAGCGCACGCAGCGCGGCCCGCATGGACTCGGGGTTGGCGTTGTAGGCGTCATTGACGACCGTGACCCCGTCGGCGCGCTCGGTGACCTCCATGCGCCAACGCGAGAGCGTGCCCGCGGCGGAGAGCGCGGTGGCGATGTCCCCGGCAGGCATGCCCAGTTCGTGGGCGACGGCCGCCGCGGCGAGCGCGTTCGACACGTGGTGCTCACCGTACAGGCGCATGGTCACGTCACCGCACCCGGTGGGTGTGTGAAGCGTGAAAGTGGGCTGACCCCGCTCGGTGAGCCGGACATTCTCGGCACGTACGTGCGCGTCCGGCGCCTCGCCGAAGAGCACGACTCGCGCAGCGGTTCGCTCGCTCATGGCGCGTACGAACGGGTCGTCGGCGTTGAGCACCGCGACGCCGCCCCCCTCTCCAGCGGGCGGCAGCGACTCGACCAGCTCGCCCTTGGCGTCCGCGATCTGCTCGCGGCCGCCGAACTCCCCGATGTGCGCGCTCCCGACGTTCAGCACGACGCCGATGCGGGGCGGGGTGAGCCGCGCCAGATAGCGGATGTGGCCCTTGCCGCGTGCCCCCATCTCCAGCACGAGATGGCGGGTTCCGGGTCCGGCGCGCAGCGCGGTGAGCGGCAGCCCGATCTCGTTGTTGAGCGAGCCGGGAGTCCACACGGTGGGTCCGAGGCGCTCCAGCAGCTGCGCGATGAGGTCCTTCGTGCTGGTCTTGCCGGCGGAGCCCGTCAGCGCCACCACCTGTGTGCCCAGCCGCTCCACGGCGTACCGTGCGAGCGCGCCGAGGGCACGGGTGACGTCGTCGACGATGACGGCCGGCACCCCGACGGGCCGGGTGGCGAGTACGGCCACGGCTCCCGCCTCGACGGCGCCGCGGGCGAAGTCGTGGCCGTCGACGCGTTCACCGGCGAAGGCCGCGAAGAGGCTTCCGTCGGCCACCTGCCGTGAGTCGATGACGACAGGGCCGCTGACGTGGGTGTCCGGGTCCGGTATTGCGCTCTGCTGTCCGTCCACGACAGCGGCGATCTCGGCGAGGGAGAGGGGGATCATCGGTCTTCGGCGTCTGTCCCGTTGGTAGGGGTTCTCTGTGACCCGGCTGTCGCAGCCAGCGCTGCGGCCGAGTCCTGCTGGCGGCTGATGGCCTCGCGCAGCACTCGGGTGTCGTCGAAGGGGCGGACGACTCCCGCGATGTCCTGGCCCAGTTCGTGGCCCTTGCCCAGGACGAGCACCGTGTCTCCGGGCTCGGCCCGGCCGACGGCGAGATGGATCGCGGCGGCCCGGTCCTCCTCCAGGAGCACGGTGCCGCGCTCGTAGGCGGGGACCTCGGCGGCGCCGGCGAGCATGGTGGCGAGGATCGCGAGGGGGTCCTCGGTGCGCGGGTTGTCGGAGGTCAGCACGGCGGTGTCCGCGAGACGTGCGAGCGCCGAGCCCATGGCGGGGCGCTTGTGCGGGTCGCGGTCGCCGCCGCAGCCGAGCACGGCGTGCACGCGGCCTTCGGTGACCTTGCGGATGGCGTACAGGACGGACTCGACGGCGTCGGGCTTGTGCGCGTAGTCCACGATCGCGAGGTAGTCCTGCCCGCCGTCGACGCGCTCCAGCCGGCCGGGCACGCCCGGTACGGCCGCGATGCCGTCGGCAGCCGCCTGCGGGTCGATACCGGCGGCGACGAGGGCGGTGAGGGCCGCCAAGGCGTTCGCGACGTTGAAGGGACCGGCGATCGGCGCGGCGGCCCGTACGGTCTCCTCCTTGGGGCCCACGGCGGTGAACGTGGAGCCCAGCGGGCCGACTTCGACGTCCTGGGCCCGCCAGTCCGCGTCCGGGTGGCCTTCCGCGGAGAACGTGGTGACCGGGACCTCGGACTCGGTGACCAGCCGCTGCCCCCACTCGTCGTCGATGTTGACCACACCGGTACGGGAGCGTGCACGGGTGAACAGCTGCCGCTTCGCCCGGAAGTAGTCCTCCATGTCCGGGTGGAAGTCCAGGTGTTCGGGGCTGAGGTTGTTGAAGACGGCGACGTCGAAGATGCTGCCGTCGACCCGGCCGAGCACCAGCGCGTGGCTGGAGACCTCCATGGCCACCGCGGTCACACCGCGCTCCCGCATGACGGCGAAGAGGGCCTGGAGGTCGGTGGCTTCGGGAGTGGTGCGCTCGGACTTCAGCCGCTCGTCGCCGATACGGGACTCGACGGTTCCGATCAGGCCCGTCAGTCCGCCCGTCTCCTCGGCGGCCTTCCGCAGCCCGCCGTCGATCAGGTACGCGGTGGTCGTCTTGCCCGAGGTGCCCGTGATGCCGATCTGCAGCAGATCCTTGCCCGGCTCGCCGTAGATCGCGGCGGCCAGCGCACCCATGCGGCGGCGCGGATCGGGCACCGTGAGCACCGGCAGTCCCGTCGAGGCGGAGCGTTCGGTGCCCGCGGGGTCGGTGAGGACCGCCACGGCACCCAGGCTGGCGGCCTGGGAGGCGAAGTCGGCGCCGTGGAAGCGGGCGCCGGGGAGCGCGGCGTAGACGTCTCCTGGCCGCACGGCGCGGGAATCGTGGGTGATTCCCGTCGCGGCGGCGTCCTCGGCGCCGTCGGGCGCCTCGGTCTTCAGCTGCAGCGCGAGCTTCGCCAGCGGAACGGGGCGTACGTCCGCAGGCCGGGGCGGCCCCGAGGTGACGTCCGTCGTCGGCTGCGGAGACCTGGTGACTGGGCGGCCTCCCGCGGAGCGCGGGAGGGAGTTCTGATCAGCTTGTGGCACGGCGGTGAGCGTACCGGGCGGGAGGGCTGTGCCGCGAAGCGAGGGGCTCCACGGAGGGGCGGCGTCCGGCCGGGCGTGGCGCTGCCGGGTGCACGCTCCCAGGTGCCGCGTACGGCCGCACGGGCCGGTTCCCCCGGCTCACCCCTCGTCCTCCTTCTTGCGGTCCTTCGCGGCGCTGACCGGCAGCGGGTCTGCCTTTGCCCCGGTCGGAGGGATCTGCAGGGACTTCAGGGCGAACTTCATGACCTTCTTGTAGACGGGCCCGCACACGTCACTGCCGAAGTAGCTTCCCTTCTTGGGGTTCTGCACGGCGCAGTAGACGGTCACCCGCGGCTTGTCGGCGGGCGCGAAGCCCGCGAAGGACGAGGTGTATCCGTCGTAGCGGCCGGTCCGCGGGTCCACCCGGTTGGCCGTACCGGTCTTGCCCGCGACCCGGTAGCCGGGGATCTTCGCGGTGGTGCCCGTACCCTCCATGTCGCTGACGACCGACTCCAGCATCCGGGCGAGGGTCCTGGCGGTCTCCTCGCTGACCACACGCCGCTTGTCCGGCTCGGCCGCGGGGGTGAAGGTGCCGTCCGCGCCGGTCGTTCCGCGTACGATCGAAGGGGCCTTCCGTACGCCGCCGTTGGCGATGGTCGAATAGATCGAGGCGGCCTGCACGGCGTTGAGGGACAGGCCCTGGCCGAAGGGGATCGTGTACTGCTGGGAGGCGCTCCACTTGCCGGGCTCCTCCAGGATTCCGGCCGTCTCCCCGGGCAGCCCGAGGCCGGTGGGCCGCCCGATGCCGAACTCGCTCAGATACCGGTGGAGGACCTTGTTGGCCTCCTTCTGGGTGTCCCCCAGCTGCTCGGTGGCGAGGATCGTTCCGATGTTGCTGGACTTGGCGAGCACCCCGTTGAGCGTCAGGTGCCAGGTCTCGTGGTCGACGTCGTCGGCGAAGGCCCGGTCGGCGCGCTTGAGCCGGTTGGGTACGGTCACCTCCGTGAGCGGCGTGGCCCTGCCCTCCTCGAGCACCGCGGCCATCGACATCACCTTGCTGGTGGAGCCCGGCTCGTAGGCGTCCTGCACGGCGGCGTCACCCAGGGCACGGGGGTCGGCGCGCGAGATGTCGTTCGGATCGAAGTCCGGGGCGCTCGCCATGGCCAGGAGTTCACCGGTTCGGGTGTCCTGGACGATGACGTAGCCGCTGTCGGCGTCGGACTCGGTGATCTGCTCGCCGACGGCCTGCTGCGCGGCCCACTGGATGTCGCGGTCGAGGGTGAGCTGCACATCGGCACCGGCGCGTGCAGGGTGCTCGCGTTTGCCCGCGGTGGGCACCTGACGGCCGCCGGACTGGGCGTAGGTGATCTTGCCGTTCCGCCCGGCCAGCTGCTTGTTCAGCATTGCCTCGACGCCCGCACCGCCCTTGCCCTCCGAGTTGACGAAGCCGAGAACGGAGGAGGCCAGTTCCCGGTTGGGGTAGATCCGCTTGGGGTGCTTCTCGCGGTAGACCCCCGCGAGCACGTCCGCCGGATCGGCCTTCTCGGCGACCTCGCTCTTCAGCTTCTTGATCTTCTGCCACGTACGCGGTGTCTCCTGGCGCGCCAGGAGCACGTACCGGGTGTTCTTCTTCGACAGCTTCCGGGTCAGTTCCTGCTCGTCCTCGTGCAGCACGGGCGCGAGCAGGGCCGCGGCCCGCTCGGGTGCGTCCGCGATGTCGGTCTGCTCACGTGTGAAGAGGAACGGGTCGGCGGTCACGTCGTAGGCGTCGACGGTCGTGGCGAGCGCCGTACCGTCCCGCGAGGAGACGGTGCCGCGCTCCGCGGCGAGCGGCACGGTGATGTAGCGGTTGACGGCGGCCTTGTCGGCGAACGCGCCGGCGTCGACCGCCTGCACCTGGAGCAGGCGCACCGTGAAGGCCAGCATGGTGAAGGTGAGTGCGAAGGCGATCAGCCGCAGCCGCGGACGGGCGCGCGCCAGGCGCAGTCTGCTTCCCTGCGAGGGCACCGGCGGCCTGCCGGGGCCGGACGCCTTCGTGCGGTCCGCGGCCTTGTTCCTGCCCGGGTCCCTTCCCGGGTTCCTGCCCGCGGCTCCGCCCGTGGCACGGGACTTGGCGGCACCCGCGCCCCGGCCCGTACGCGGGGAGGGACGGCCGGGGCGGCGCGGGTCCCGGGGGCGTTCGCTCACCGCTCCTCCTGCCGCGGGTCGCCCGTGGCCTTCTCGGGCCGCCCTTTCACCGTGCCGTCGTGCTCCAGGAACGCGGGGGTGCCGCCGGGCACGAGGCCCAGACCGCGGGCACGTTTCTCCAGGGCGCCCGGCGCGGAATATGAGTCGACCTCCTGCTGCAGCGCCTCCTGCTCGTCCGTCAGCTCATCGGTCTGCTTCTCCAGCTTGCTGAGCCGGAACGAGCCCTGGTTGACGGAGGCGTTGAGCAGCAGCAGCCCCAGCAGGCCTGCGCCCAGTATCAGAACGACCAGAAGCACGAAAGGGGCACGGGCCGCCGACGAGGCCCCGGCGGGAACCAGACGTGCGAGCCGGAGCAGCCGCTGCTGTGCACTCATGCGCTGTGCGCCTCCCTGATGCGCTCGGCGCCGCGCAGCCTGGCGGGGGCCGCGCGGCGGTTCTCGGCGGTCTCGTCCTCGCTGGGAAGCTCGGCACCCCGTGTGAGCAGCTTGAGCCTCGGCTGGTACTGCTCGGGCACGACGGGCAGCCCCGGCGGCGCGGTACTGGCGGCGCCGGCGGTCAGCACCCGCTTGACGAGCCGGTCCTCCAGCGAGTGGTACGAGAGCACGGCGATGCGGCCCCCGACGGCGAGGCGGCCGACCGCGGCCGGCACCGCGCGCTCCAGCACGTCGAGTTCGCCGTTCACCTCGATGCGCAGGGCCTGGAAGGTGCGCTTGGCGGGGTTGCCGCCCGTCCGCTTCACCGCCTGCGGCAGCGCGTCCCGGATCAGCTCCACGAGCCGGGCGCTGTTGCTGAAGGGCTCCCTGGCCCGCTCCCGCACGACGGCCTCGACGATGCGCTTGGCCTGCTTCTCCTCGCCGTACGCGCGCAGCAGCCGGACCAGTTCGCCGGGCGGGTATGTGTTGAGGACGTCGGCGGCGCTTCGGCCGCGCGTCTGGTCCATGCGCATGTCGAGGGGCGCGTCCCGCGCGTAGGCGAAACCGCGCTCGGCCTCGTCCAGCTGCATCGAGGAGACCCCCAGATCGAACAGGACGCCCTGTACGCGCGGGACACCGAGCCGTTCGAGGACGTCGGGCAGTTCGTCGTAGACGGCGTGCACGAGGGTGGCGCGGTCGCCGTACGGAGCCAGACGCCGCCCGGCCAGCCTCAGCGCCTCCTGGTCCCTGTCGAGCCCGATCAGCCGGGCGGCGGGGAAGGTGGCGAGCAGTGCCTCACCGTGGCCGCCGAGGCCGAGAGTGCAGTCGACGACCGTGGCTCCGGGTTCCGCGAGGGCCGGACCGAGCAGATCCAGGCAGCGCCGCAGCATCACGGGGCTGTGCCGCTCACGGTCGGATGCGTCGAAGCCGCCGGAAGCGGCGGCGCCGGAGGCTGCTGCGGGGCCGGCGGGACCGAACGGTCCGGCGGGGGCCGGACCCGTCGGTGAGGTACGGGCGCCGGCGGGCTGCCCGCCGGGGACTCCCCCGCCGGTGGGCTGCCTGCCGGCGGGCTGCTCGTCGGTGGTCATGCGCCCTTCCTGCCCACGTGCTGCTTGGTCCCCGCCCGCTCTGAGGGGAAGTGCCCGCCGGAGCCGGGGAAGAGAGCGCCGGAGGCCTGGAGCGGGAGGAGGCCGAGCCGCACGTATGCACAGCGCACGCGAGAAGTCCGGGCCCCGGGGAGCGTCTCGCCTCCCACTTCGCGTCACTTTAGTCCACTCGTCCCTTCGGTCAACCAGCGCCGAGGCGCGTTGGCAGGGGGGTTCACGGCATGTGGCGTGCCTCACACAATGCCGTTCCGACCGATTCGTCCCTCCTGCCGGGGGCCGCGGGCGCACAAGCGGTCTACCGTCGTCCACATGTCGACGCCACAGCGGCAAGGTCAGCCGCCTTCCCAGTCCCACGCCGACGACCAGCACAGCAACCCCGGTACCGTCATCGACCGCCTCGTCGAGGCCAACACACGCTACGCCGCCCGGTTCAGCGACCCGGGCATGGACGCCCGTCCGGTTCTCAACGTCGCCGTGGTCGCGTGCATGGACGCCCGTCTCGACCTGCACGAGGCTCTCGGTCTCGAACTCGGCGACTGCCACACCATCCGCAACGCCGGCGGTGTCGTCACCGACGACATCATCCGGTCCCTGACGATCAGCCAGCGCGCCCTGGGCACCCGCTCGGTGGTCCTCATCCACCACACCGGCTGCGGAATGCTCAATCTGACCGAGGACTTCCGGCACGAACTGGAGCTGGAAGTGGGCCAGCGGCCCTCCTGGGCGGTCGAGGCGTTCCCCGATCTGGACCAGGACGTACGTCAGTCCATGCAGCGCGTACGCACCTCGCCCTTCCTGCTGCACACGGACGACGTGCGCGGCTTCGTCTTCGACGTGAAGACGGGCCTGCTGCGAGAGATCGACCCGGCGATCGTCCCGGAACCGTGACGCGGAGCCCCGCGGGCGTGAAGAATGCGTGTGCAGGCAGCAGATGGGCGACGGGGATGGCCGAGGAGTGCCGGTGACGACCTATGACGAGCGAGCGGGCCTCAGCGAGCTGAGCGGCACTGCGGACCGCGTGCGCCGCTCGATGGAGTCTGTGATCGAGGGGAAGCCCGAGGTCGTACGGCTCTCGCTGACCGTGCTCCTCGCCGAGGGGCACCTGCTGATCGAGGACGTGCCGGGCGTCGGCAAGACCATGCTCGCCAAGGCCCTGGCACGCTCCGTGGACTGCTCCGTGCGGCGCATCCAGTTCACACCGGACCTGCTGCCCTCGGACATCACCGGGGTGAGCATCTACGACCAGCACCGGCAGGACTTCGAGTTCAAGCCGGGAGCGATCTTCGCGCAGATCGTCATCGGCGACGAGATCAACCGCGCCTCTCCCAAGACCCAGTCCGCGCTGCTGGAGTCGATGGAGGAGCGCCATGTGACGATCGACGGGCAGACGTACGAGCTGCCGTCGCCGTTCATGGTCGTGGCCACCCAGAACCCGGTCGAGATGGAGGGCACCTATCCGCTGCCCGAGGCGCAGCGCGACCGTTTCATGGCGAGAGTGTCCATCGGCTATCCCAGTCCGGCCGCCGAACTGGAGATGATCGACGTGCACGGCGCGGCCTCCCCGCTGGAGGACCTGGAGCCGGTGGCCCACGCCCACGAGATCAGCAAGCTGATCGACGCCGTGCGCGGCGTCCACGTGGCAGGCCAGGTGCGTCGCTACGCGGTGGATCTGGTCGCGGCGACCCGTACGCACGCGGACCTGCGCCTGGGCGCCTCACCGCGGGCGACGCTGCACCTGCTGCGGGCGGCGCGTGCCGCGGCCGCTCTGTCGGGACGGGAGTTCGTCCTGCCGGACGACGTGCAGGCCCTGGCGGTGCCCGTACTGGCACACCGGCTGCTGCCCACGGCACAGGCGCAGTTGAGCAGGCGGACCGCCGACCAGGTGGTCACCGAGGTCCTTCAGCGCGTACCCGTGCCGGCGGCCGCTCCCGACGGCGGTGCAGGCGCTCTGGGCAGGCCGGACGGATACGGGCAGCAGCAGCCGCGAGGTTACTGATGGACGCCTCTCCCGCCCACGGCGCGGACCGCCCCGACCGGGCGGCCCGCCAGGACCGTACGGGACCGGGAGGCGGCCGGGCGGGAGGCGGAACGCCGCTGCCCGGCCCGGTGCGGGGCGGCGGGCCGGCTGCGGACAGCCCAGGGGCGCGGGACCTGGGAACCGCCGCGGACCGCGGGTCCGGGCAGGACAACGAGCAGGAGCGGCGCGGCACTTTGCGTACCGCTCTGGGCGGGCTCACGACCAGGGGGCGGTCGTTCCTCGCCGCCGGATTCGCGGCCGCGGTCTGCGCGTACGTCCTCGGACAGACGGACCTGCTGCGCGTCGGGATGCTGCTGGCGGCACTGCCGCTGGTCTGCGTGCTGGTGCTGTACCGCACGCGCTACCGCGTGGCCGGGTCGCGCAAGCTCTCACCGGCACGGGTGACCGTGCGCGCGGAGGCCCGGGTCCACTTGCGGATCGACAACATCTCCCGGCTCCCGACCGGTCTGCTGATGCTGCAGGACCGTGTGCCGTACGTGCTGGGGCCGCGCCCCCGCTTCGTGCTGGACCGCGTCGAGCCGGGCGGGCAGCGCGAGGTGTCCTACCGTGTGCGCTCGGACATGCGGGGCTGCTACCAGCTGGGCCCGCTGCAGCTGCGGCTGACGGACCCCTTCGGGATGTGCGAACTGACCCGCTCCTTCAGCACGTACGACACGCTCACCGTGGTCCCGCAGGCCGAACCGCTGCCGCCGGTGCGGCTCTCGGGCGAGGCCACCGGCTACGGCGACGGCCGGCAGCGCTCCCTGGCACTCGCCGGTGAGGACGATGTCATCCCGCGCGGCTACCGGCACGGGGACGACGTGCGCCGCGTGCACTGGCGCTCCACCGCCCGCTACGGCGAGCTGATGGTGCGCCGGGAGGAACAGCCGCAGAAGGCGCGGTGCACCGTCCTGCTCGACACCCGCCGCGACGCGTACGCGGGCGGGGGCCCCGACTCCCCCTTCGAATGGGCCGTCGCCGGCGCCGCGTCGGTCTGTCTGCACCTGCTGGAGCGGGGCTACGCGGTACGGCTGCTGACGGACACGGGAATGATGGTCCCCGGCCCCGAGGGCGTCGGCTTCGCCGGCGACTCCTCCGACACGGCCGGTCTGCTGCTGGACACCCTCGCCCTGATCGAGCACTCGGCGGAACCGGGCATGTCCCACGCCTACGACATGCTGCGCGGCGGCTCGGCCGGCCAGGAGGGGCTGCTGGTCGCCTTCCTCGGTGAACTCGACGAGGAGCAGGCGGTCACGGTCGGGCGCATGCGGCAGCGTACGAACCGGGCGGTGGCCTTCACCTCCTCCCTCGGTGCCGGAGAGGAGAACGGCGACGCGCCGGCGGTGCACGCCGACGGCCTGCCGGGCGCGGTGGCCGGCGACGCCGCACCGTCGTCCCCGGCCGCCGCGCGGCCCGTCACGGTGGCCGGGGACGACGGTGCGCTGCGCGCACTGCGCGAAGCGGGCTGGACGGCCCTGCCGGGCGGCCCGGGCGTCGCGCTGTCCGCGCTGTGGCACGAGGCCGACAACACGACCGTGAAGGGGCTGGAGCGATGAGCGGACGGGGACGGCTCGCTCTCTGTGCGGCGCTGGCAACCCTCGCTGCGGCCTGTGCGCTGCTGCCGCTGGTGGACCCGGCGGTCTGGCTGCTGCAGGCGGCGGCGCTGCTGGGTGTGCAGACGCTGGTGGGTGCCGCGGCGCGCCGCGTACCGCTGGCGCGTGCGCTGACGGTGACGGCACAGGTGCTGGTGTCGCTGCTGCTGCTGACGCTGGTCTTCGCCCGTGATGCGGCGGTCGGCGGGCTGCTGCCGGGCCCTGCCGTCTTCGAGGAGTTCGGGCGCCTGCTGAACCAGGGCGGCCACGACGTCGGCCGGTACGCCATACCGGCACCGGTGACGGACGGCATACGGCTCATGCTGGTGGGCGGCGTCGTGGTGATCGGCCTGCTGGTGGACGCGCTCGCCGTGACGTTCCGCAGCGCCGCTCCCGCCGGACTGCCGCTGCTGGCGCTCTACTCGGTCGCGGCCGGGCTCTCACGGGACGGCGCGGACTGGCCGTGGTTCCTGCTGGCCGCGGGCGGCTATCTGCTGCTGCTGCTCGCCGAGGGCCGCGAACGGCTCTCCCAGTGGGGAAGGATCTTCACCGACCGGGGGCGGCCCGGTGCGCCCTCGTACCAGCCCGGCGCGGTGGACGGGCCCGCTGTGGCGCCCGTACGGACGGGCCGGCGGATCGGTGCGCTGACACTCGGCCTCGCCCTGATCGTTCCCGCCTTGCTTCCGTCGCTGGGGACCGGGCTGCTGGACGCGGCGGGCAGCGGCGGCGGCGTGGGCCAGAACGGCGGAACCGTCTCGGCGGTCAACCCTCTGGTGGCGCTGCAGGACAGCCTCAACCAGCCAGAGGACCGCACAGCGCTCACCTACACCACCAACACGCAGGACACCCAGGAGATGTATCTGCGGATCGTCGCCCTGGACCAGTTCGACGGCGCGTCCTGGAAGCCGTCGGAGCGCCGTATAGACGCGGTGCCCGACCCGCTGCCCACACCGCCGGGCCTGTCCCCGCAGGTGAAGACCCAGAAGGTGCGCACCAACATCTCGGCGGCCGACTGGTACGCCCAGAACTGGCTGCCGATGCCCTATCCGGCCAACCGGGTCGACATCGACGGGCGTTGGCGCTTCGAGCCGGAGGGCCGCACCCTCGTCGGCGACCGCGGCCAGAACACGAGGGGTGCGCGCTATTCGGTGGAGAGCCTGCTCGTGGAGCCGACGGCACGTCAGCTCAGACAGGCCGCGGAACCGGCGGACGGTATCGCGCAGGAGTACACGAAGGTGCCGGACTCGCTGCCGTCGCTGGTGCGGCGGACCGCCCTTCAGGTCACGCGCGGCTCGGAGAACGACTACGAACGGGCGGTGCGCCTCCAGGACTGGTTCGCCTCCGAGGGCGGCTTCACCTACGACACCCGGGTCCGCGCGGGCAGCGGTTCCGCCGCGATCGTCAACTTCCTGGAGCAGAAGGAGGGCTTCTGCGTCCACTTCGCCTTCTCGATGGCGGCCATGGCCCGCACCATGGGCATCCCCGCCAGGGTGGCGGTCGGTTTCACACCGGGGACCGCGGAGGCCGACGGCCGGATGGCGGTCGGGCTGAAGGACGCGCACGCCTGGCCTGAGCTGTACTTCGAGGGTGCCGGCTGGACCCGCTTCGAGCCGACACCCACACGCGGTTCGCCGCCGCCGTACGCGCAGCCGGACATCCCCGACACCGGTGAGAACCCCGCCGAACAGCTTCCGGAGCCCGGAGGGAACCCCGAACCGACGCCGACGCCCTCCGAGTCCGAGGAGTGCACCGCGCAGGAGAAGCGGCTGGACCCCGAGTGCGGACAGGCCGCTCCCGCCCCGGACAGCGGCGGCGACGGCGGATTCCCCGTGAGCACGGTCGCGGGGGTGACCGCCGCCGCACTGCTTGTGCTGGGACTGCCGATGCTGCCGATGCTGTGGCGCGTCAGAGCGCGGGCTCGACGGCTCGGCGGCCGTGACGGAACCGCTCCGGGGGCCGATCCGGGCGGTGCGGTGCTGGCCGCCTGGCGTGAGCTGGTCGACACCGGCTGGGACCACGGGATCGTGCCCGAGGAGTCCGCCACGCCGCGGAAGGCGGCCGAGCGCATCGCACGGATCGGTGAGCTGGACGCGGAGACAGCCGGGATCGCACACCGGGTGGCGCTGCGGGTGGAGCGTGTGCTGTACGCACCGCAGCCACAGCCGGGGGACGGAGTGCGGGAGGACGTGCTCAAGGTGTCCGCGGCACTGCGTGAGGCGGCACCTCGAGGAGTGCGTCTGCGTGCGGTGCTCATGCCTCCCTCGGCCGTTCGGGTGACGTGGGCCGTGACCCGGCGCGCGGCGGAGCTGCGGGAGCGCTGGCTGGGGGCGCTGCGAGTGCGCTTCGCGAAGTAGCCGGTGCCGGGTGCAGACGAGGCCGTGGGCAGGGGCCCGCGGCGTACGGCGTACGCCGTACGGCCCATGGCGCACACGGCGGGACCGGCCGTGGCCGGTGCGTGCCGCAGTGGGCTGTGGCTGTGGGCGGCTGCTCCCGGCCCCCTGCCCGCCGTCCGGCGCACGGCTGCGTACGGGCCGCGCAGGGCCCGCTGAGGGCTGCGTACCGTCCCGCGGCTCAGGGCCGGCAGTCCCACACGTACCGGGCACGGCACAGCTTCGGGGTTGTCCTTCCGGAGTGCGGAAGGACAACCCCGAAGAGATGCCACTGAGGAGGACGCCGCAACGGCTCTGATGCCCGGTGCTACTGGCCTTCGTCGCGGCGGCGCTGCCACCGCTCCTCGATACGGTTCATCATCGAACGACGGGCACGTGGCTGACGGCGGGCGGGCGTCCCGCCGCCGCCTCCGCTCCCGCCCTGGGCGGCGGCACCCTGCTGCTCCTGCTGCTCGCCGTTCTTGGGGGCCTTGCGCCAGCCGGTGACCGCGAGCACGGCGCATCCGAGCATGACGAGGAAACCCACGACGCTGATCCAGATCTGCTGCGCGACCATTCCGGCCATGAGCAGGGCGATGCCCACAAGAAAGCCTGCAACGGCCTGGTAGACCCGCTTGCGGGTGTACCTGCGCAGCTCACTTCCCTCGAGCGCTGTCGCGAACTTGGGATCTTCGGCGTACAGCGCTCGCTCCATCTGCTCGAGCATGCGCTGCTCGTGCTCAGAGAGCGGCACGGAGTCCTCCTACTCGTCGGTCGCGGGGGCGACCGGATGCGACTTTCCAAGGATAGGCAGGGAATCGCCCCCGTGAAACCCGCCCCTCTGCGCCAATACCTCCCACCGGGGCCGAGATGGCGGACGTAGGTGCGGGCGCGGACCCGTTCAATCCGTGCATTCCCGCACCGCCTTTCCGCCATGCCGAACGGTGTGCTCCGATCATACGGCGGTCAACAGCTGATCGGGTGAGCTACGGCCCACTGCCTCTCTGCCTGCCGGTCCGCCCCGGGCTGTGTGCCCGGACCGGTCTCTCACCGCTCGTGGTACCGCGCCTCGGCCAAGACATGCACCTGACTGGCGACGGCCTGGAAGGCGGGCAGTTCGGAAGCGGCCGCCTCCAGCCGCGCCAGTGCCTCCTGCGCGTCCGGTTCTGTGTCGACCAGCGCCCCGGGGACCAGATCGGCGAAGACACGGACCCCGTGCACGGAAGCGATCGCCAGACCCGTGGCACCGACCAGTTCGGTCAGCTGCTCGGCGGTGAAGCGCCGGGGCATCGGGTCGCTCTCGCCCCAGCGGCCGTCCGCCGCGGTGAGCGCGTGCCGCGCCTCGGTGAAGTGGCCGGCGATGGCACGTCCCAGAACGGCGCCGCCGAGCCCGGCGGCGAGCAGGCTGAGGGTGCCGCCCCCGGGGCGCAGCGCGGCGACGACGTTGCGCATGCCCTCGGCGGGATCGTCGACGTGCTCCAGGACTCCGTGACACAGGACGACGTCGTGGCCGCCGCGGTCCACGACGTCGAAGAGACCGTGGGCGTCGCCCTGCACCCCGCGTACCCGGTCTGCCACTCCGGCCTCGGCGGCGCGCCGTTCCAGCCCGAACAGCGCGTTGGGACTGGGGTCGACGACGGTGACCCGGTGGCCCAGCTCGGCCACGGGCACAGCGAAGTTTCCGGTGCCGCCACCGGTGTCGAGGACGTCCAGCGACTCCTTGCCCGCGGCCTTGGCCCGCCGGTCGAGGGCGCCTTGCAGGACTTCCCAGACCACGGCGGTACGAAGGGATGCGCTCGGGCGGGACATGAGTTGCTCCTCGGCGGCTCAGGGACGTGCGCGCCCCACCCTATTGCCTCTCATCCACGGTGATCCCCGCCACGGCGGGCAGGGCTCTATCCCGCACGCGGCCGCCGGTGCGCGGGCTCTGCCAGGGGCGGACCCGCCCGCCCCGCGGGACGCGCCGCCGACGCCTGCGGACCCGGCGGAGGAGCCGCCGGAGGGGCCGCCGGAGGGGCCTGCGGCCCGGATGCCGCCCGGGCCGGCGACGGGCGCGGAAGTGCGTCGTCGGCGGAGGCGACGCGCGGCTGCGGCAGCGCGGGCTGGGAGACCAGCATCCGCTCCACGAGCCGCAGGAAGACCTCGGTGTCGCGGACCAGGTCGTCGGCCTCACGCCAGCTCGCCGCGCCCTGTATGCCCGCCTCGGCGCGGGCACGCCTGGATGCGCCGGAGGCGAACAGGACGCTCCACTCGGCCAGTTCGGGTGCGGCCTCGGGCAGGACCTCCCACGCGCTGCGGATGGCCCGTCTGCGCCGCTCGCTGCTCTCGGGACGGCCGCGGACGGCGAGAACGGCGGCGGCGGTGCGGAGTGCGGCCAGGTGCGCGGTGGCGTATCTCTCGTTCGCCGTCTCCATCGCTGCCGCCTCGTCCAGCCCGTGCTGTGCCTGCGCGAGCAGGTCGAGCGCGGCGGGCGGAGCGGAGGCACGGCGCAGTACGGGGTGGACATCGCTCGCGGGCAGGGAGTTCGGGGGTGCTCCCCGAGAGGGTCGCTGCACGGGAACCAACCTCCTGTCGTCGTCTGGCGCTTCCGATGGTTCGGCCGTATGCGCACATCGTGGCGCATGCCACTGACAACGGCGCTGACCAGCCCAAAGGGGCTTCTCTGCACCTGAAGTCCGCACACTCGGCGCCAAGTCCCCACGGTGGCGGCCCACTTCGGGCCCGGTTCGCCTGGCCCGGCGGAGTGCGGCATACTTTTGAACTGACCAGTCAGTGCAAAAGCGAACTCCCCGGCCACCGGGAGGAAGGGCAGAGAGCCATGAGCGACCCACCACGCGAACCCCGCGGGAGGGACGGCGAAAGCAGCGACGCGGGCACGGGAGCGGGTTCCGGCAGGGACATGGGTTCCGGCACGGGCGCGGCTTCCGGCACGGGCGCGGCGATCGCCGCCGAGGGCTTCGCACTCGACGGTCCGCGCGGCCCGGTCTTCGGCGAGGTCAGCTTCGAGGCGCCGCCCGGCTCACTCGTCGCGATCGAGGGCCCGTCGGGCTCGGGCCGCACCTGCCTGCTCCTGGCACTCACCGGACGTATGAAGGCGACAGCGGGCCGGGCCACGGTGGGGGGCCACACGCTGCCCCGGCAGCTCTCGGCCGTGCGGCGGATCAGCGCGCTCGGCGCCGTCCCCGGGGTCAGCGACCTCGAACCTTCCCTGTCCGTGGCCGAGCAGTTGCGTGAACAGGTGCTGCTGCGGCGGCGGTTCGGGGGCTCGTTGGCGGAGCTCCTCCGTCCGCGCGGACGGAGGGCCGCCGGCTCCCTCGCCCGTCTCGGCTCCGCGCTGAGCGCCGCCGGCCTCGACCTGGACGTCCTGCCGAAGGGGTCCCGTACGCGCGTGCGGGACCTGGAACGGCTGGAGACCCTGCGGCTGTCCGTGGCGCTCGCTCTGCTCGGTGAGCCCCGGCTGCTGGCCGTGGACGACGTGGACCTGAAGCTCCCGGAGGCCGAACGCGAGGAGGCGTGGGCGCTGTTGCGTTCGATCGCGGACAGCGGCACGACCGTGCTGGCCGTGTGCAGCGGGGCGCCCCGGGGCGCCGTCGTCGTCCCCGCGCGCACAGGGCGGAGCGAAGCGGCGGACGGGCCGGCGACGTCCGCACGTTCGGCGGAGGAGACCGGGGAGACGAAGGAGGAGGCCGCGGATGCGCTCGCCGAGACTGGCCGCGCTTGAGCTCAAGCGGTTCGGCAGGGGCCGGCTTCCGCGTGCGGCGATGGCAGCGATGCTGCTTCTGCCGCTGCTGTACGGGGCGCTGTACCTCTGGTCGTTCTGGAATCCCTACGAACGCCTCGACAGGGTGCCCGTCGCGCTCGTCAACGAGGACCGGGGCGCCAGGACCGACAGCGGACGGCTGAACGCCGGCGACTCCGTCGCGGAGGGCCTGCACGGCAGCGACACCTTCGACTGGCACGAGACCGACGCCGCCGACGCGCGGGAAGGGGTCGCGGAGGGCCGCTACTACCTGTCGCTGACCGTCCCGGCCGACTTCAGCGAGCGGGTCGCCTCCAGCTCCGGCGACAGCCCACGGACCGGTGCGCTGAAGGTGCGCACCGACGACGCCGGCAACTACATCGTCGGGCAGATCTCCCGCTCCGTCTTCTCCGAGGTACGGGCCGCCGCCTCCAGCAAGGCCTCCCGCGGCTTCTACGACAGGATCTTCATCTCCTTCTCCACGCTGCACGACCGGACCGCGAAGGCCGCGGAAGGCGCGGACGGACTCCAGGACGGCATCGGCCGCGCGAAGAAGGGCGCCGGAAGGATCGAGGACGGCCTGGAGGACGCCGGGAAGGGCAGCGCCACGCTCAAGAGCGGCACGCAGCGGCTGCACACCGGCGCGGAAAAGCTCAGCAAGGGTTCCGGGCAGGTGGCCGCCGGTACGCAGAAGCTCGCCGACAAGGTCTCAGGTGCGGCGGGCAGGGCACGGCCCTTCCTCGACGAGCACGGTGACGAGATCGGCGCGACGGCCCGTTCCGTCGCCCGTACGACAAAGGCCCTCAAGGACGACCTCGACAAGCTGCCCGGCGCCGCGCGCAAGGCGCAGAGCGACTCCCGCGAGGCCGCGGACGCGCTCGCCGCACAGTACCGGGCACGCTGCACGGAACCGGCCGAAGAGATCTCCTCCTGCCCGCAGCTGAAGAAGGCCCGGGACGCCGCGGAGAGAACGGCCGGCATCGCCGCGGACGTCAACGCCGTCATCGAGGAGCAGAACGGGCTCACCCGGCTCGGCGACCGTCTCGGCGGCCTCAACACCCGGGCGAACGCGCTCGCGGAGCGTGCCCCGCACCTCGGGAAGGACCTCGACAGCGCCGTCGAACAGGTCGAAAAGCTCAACAAGGGCGCTCAGCGGGTCTCCGGAGGAGCGGACAAACTGGAGGCCGGCCTCGCCCGTACCGAGAGCGGGGCCGCACGGCTGAACTCGGGCATCGGCGAGCTGACCGAAGGCGCCGGCACGCTCAACGGCGGCATGTTCAAACTCGCGGACGGCTCGGCGAAGCTGTCGGGCGGACTGCACGACGGTGCGAAGAAGATCCCCGACTACGACAAGCAGGAGCGCGAGGACCGTACGGGCGTGATGGCCGACCCCGTGGGTCTCTCCTCCACCAGCGCACACTCCGCGCCCAACTACGGCACGGGTTTCGCACCGTACTTCGTCCCGCTCGCGCTGTGGGTGGGTGCGATGATCGCGTACATGCTGCTCCAGCCCCTCAACAGGCGTGCCCTGGCCGCGGGAGCCCCGGCCGGACGCGTCGCGCTCGCCGGCTGGCTGCCGGTCGCGTCGATCGGTGCCCTGCAGGCGGGCGCCCTGCTGAGCGTGCTGCACTGGGGGCTGGGGCTGCAACTGGCGCGCGGCGCGGGCACAGTGGGCTTCGTACTGCTGGTGACGCTGTGCTTCACCGCGATCGTGCAGCTGCTCAACGCCCGGTTCGGGCCGGCGGGACGCATTCTCGTACTGGCGATGCTCATGCTGCAGCTGACGTCCGCCGGGGGCACGTATCCCATCGAGACGAGCCCCGGCTTCTTCAACGCCGTGCATCCCTTCCTTCCGATGACTTACGTCGTGGAGGGGCTGCGCCATCTCATCACCGGGGGCGAACTGTGGCCGGTGTGGCGTGCGTGCCTGGTGCTGCTCGCCTTCACCGGGGGCGCGCTCGCCCTCACGGCGGCCACCGCACGGCGCAGACAGGTGTGGACGCTCGAACGGCTGCACCCGGAGATCGCGCTGTGAGCCGCGACCGCGCCGGGAGCCCGGCCGTGTCCGTGGACGGCGCCCGTGGGAGGAGGATCGGTGCATGACGAGTACCACAGCGGGTGACGGCGACCGTACGGGCGGCGCTCGTGCCCGGCGCGGAAGGAACCCCACGCGCGAGAAGCTGTTCCGGGCGGCGGTGACGCTCATCGCCGAACAGGGCTTCTCCGCCACAACGGTGGACGAGATCGCCGAGCGCGCCGGCGTCGCCAAGGGAACGGTGTACTACAACTTCACCAGCAAGAACGAACTGTTCGAGCAACTGCTGCGGCACGGTGTGGAGTTGCTCACCGCCGACCTGCAGGAGGCCGCCCGCGCGGCGGAGGAGGCGGGCCGCGGACGGGTCGACGCTCTCGATGCGATGGTCCGCGCCGGACTGGCCTTCATCGACCGCTACCCGGCCTTCACGCAGCTCTACGTCGCCGAACTGTGGCGCACCAACCGCGCCTGGAACTCCACCCTGATGACCGTCCGCAAGGAGGCAGTCGCCGTGGTGGAGGAGCAGCTGCGCTCCGGTGTCGAGGAAGGGGAGCTGAGCGGGGACATCGACATCCCCCTCACCGCCTCCGCCCTGGTGGGCATGGTGCTGGTGGCCGCCCTGGACTGGAAGGCGTTCCAGCCGGAGCGCTCCCTGGACGAGGTGCACGGCGCGCTGTCACTGCTTCTGCAGGGGCGGGTCGGGGGGTGTGCGCAGCCCCGGTAGCCGATGGACGCGCCCGCAGTCCCGAGCAGGCGCCTCCATGACAACCCGGTCCAAGGGGCTGCGCACGGTCGTCCCCCGTTTCCCCGTCCCCCGCGCGGGGCCCCCGTGACCCCGCTTCCCCCTGGCAAGGGGGCCGCTCCGTTCCGCCGCCCCGTGCCGGCGGTACCGGAGCGGCGCCCCTTGCCATGGCCGTAACTCTGCCGTCCGCACGGATCTCCGCCCATCCGCTCGGATACTCAACCGGCGGACTAGGTAGCGCTACTCAGACCTGCGCACCCCGCCCCATCAGGGGCACGGCCGCCTGCACGGGTCGCGGTCCCGTCAGGCTAAAGTCCCTCGTCATGGCACGCATTGCGGTGATCGGCGCCGGACTGGGCGCGATGGCGGCGTCGGCGCGACTGGCTGTCGCGGGGCACGAGGTGAGGGTCTACGAGCGCACGGAGACCTACGGAGGCGGTGTCCGGCGCTACGAGCGCGACGGCTTCCGCTTCGACACCGGCCCCGGACTGCTGCACCTGCCCGCCGTCTACCGCGACCTGTTCGTCAAGACGGGCCGGGAACCGCTGGAGAAGCGGGTGGAGTTGGTCCGGCCCGATCCGGCCGTGCGGCACGTCTTCGCCGACGGGACGTCCGTCTCCCTCCCGCACGCCTCGCGCGCCGGCACGATCGACGCGCTGGACGGCGCCCTGGGCGCGGGGACGGGCGAGCGCTGGACGGACCTGCTCTCCCGCGCCCGTACGGTCTGGGACGCCACCCGGCGCCCGCTGCTGGAGGAGCCGCTGAGCGCGTCGTCGTCCGCCGGCGAAGCCTCGGCGGGCACGCCCGGGGAAGCCTTCACCCAGGACCCCTACCCGGCCCTGCGCCGCGGAGGTCTGCTGCGCCGGCGCCCCCCGGCTCTCGAAGAGGTCGCCGAGCACGAACTGCGCGATCCGCGCCTCGTCTCCCTCCTGGCCAGCCACGCGCACGCCTACGGCCTGGACCCGCGGTGGGCCCCCGCCAGCGCGACGGTGCTGGCGTATCTGGAGCACACCTTCGGCAGCTGGTACGTACGCGGCGGGATACGCGAGTTGGCCCGTGCGCTGTACGAGCGCTGCCGGGAGCGCAAGGTGGAGTTCCACTTCGGCACGGAGGTACTGGGCGTCCGCGAGGACGGCGGCCGGGTCTCGGGGCTGGAGCTGGCCGGAGCGGCGGAGACCGACGCGGACGCGGACGCGGACGCCGTGGTCGCCGGAAGCTTCCGTCCGCTGCTGCGCACGGACGTGCCCCCCGCGCAGGCGGCGGGCGTGCCCGCCACCTCCCGACTCACGGTGCTCCTCGCGCTTCGCGGCGCCCGGCCGGAGGGAACCGTGCACCGCACGGTCGTGCACCGGGCGGACGCACCTGGACAGCCACTGACCGTGCTCCGCCCGGACGACCCTTCACTCTGCCCGGACGACGGGCACGAGACGGCCGTGCTGTCGGTGACCGTCGGGGCGGAGGAGGTCCGCTGCCGGGAGGACGCATCCCTGCTGGCGGACCGGCTCGTCGCTGCGGCCGATGCGGCAGGACTGGGCCTGGGCGGGCGTGTGCTGTGGCGGGAGGTGCGTTCGCCCGCCGACATCGAGGCGGAGACGGGTGTTCCCGGCGGGCTGGTGCCTCCGCCCGCGCTGGCCGGGCCGAGCGCACGCGGCGGACTGGGCGCGCGGGCGAGACGGGCCGGAGATGTGCGTCCGCCCAACAGGACGGCAACCGAAGGGCTCTACCACGCGGGCGGCTGGGCGCATCCGGGCGGCGGGACGGCACATGCCGGAATGTCCGGCGCGTTGGTCGCCGGACTGATCGTGGAGGGGGACGGCTGGCGAGGCTCGCGGTGAGGGACTGCTCCGCCGGAGCGCCGCGCGGCCGACGGTGTCCGGACGGTCGTCGAGGAACGGCCCCGCGGCGGGTGCAGGGTGTGTGCAGGGTAGCGGTCGGTGATCCTTGTGGGGTCGGGCGCTGAGTTCCAGGACGGTGTCGGTGCTCACCTCCGTACCTGTGGTCGTGGCGGGGTTGGTTCTGGCAGCAGCGGGCGAGGACTTCGAGGCCGAGGTAGCGGCGTCCTTCGGCCCGTTCGTCCGTCTGCTCGGCCAGCACCGCGCCGACCAGGTGCACGATCGAGTTCCTGTTCGGGAAGATGCCCACCGAGTCAGTGCGGCGGCGGATCTCGCGGTTGAGGCGCTCGGTCGGGTTGTGGGTCCGGCAGCGTTGCCAGACCGCGCCGGGCAGGTTGGCCGCGATGGCCTCCACGAGGTCGGCGTGCGCGTCGGAGACGACCAGGCGGACCCCGGCCAGGCCACGGGCGACCAGATCGGCGAAGAACTCGTTCCAGGCCGCCCTGGTCTCGCTGGTGGCGACCCGCCGATCCTTGCCGAGTTCAGTGCAGTGGCCACTGCCTCCTGGAATTCCCGTCGACGGGCGCACCAGCACTAAAGCAACGGGTTGTTGCTATAGTCATGGGAGGTTGGTACCGGACTCAAGGGGGGGAGAGAGAATGAAGATTCTGATCAGTGGTGCAGGAGCGGCAGGACTGTGTGCGGGCATCAATCTGACGCGCGCCGGGCACGAGGTCGAGATCGTCGAACGTGCGGACCACCTGCGCGTCAACGGCTCGCCCATCGATGTGCGTGGCGATGCGCTCGAGACGGCCAAGCAGATGGGCATCCTGGAGGCGGTGCACGAACGGCGGATCACCATGACCGAGGAGACAAAGTTCGTCGACCGGTCCGGCGCGGTGGTCGCATCCCTGATGATGCAGGAGATCAACGAGACCTCTGCCGACATCGAACTGCCGCGCGAAGACCTCATGATCATCCTGCGGCGGGCCCTGCCCGAGCAGGTCGACCTGCGCTTTGAGGAGTCCATCGCGATGCTGGTCGACGACGGGGATCAGGTCGCGGTCACCTTCACCTCCGGCCGCGAGGCCACCTACGACATCGTGGTCGGTGCCGACGGGGTGCACTCGACGGTGCGCCGGCTGGTCTTTGGCCCGGAGACGGAGTTCAGCGAGCCCCTCGGGGTATACGTCGCGCTCGCGGACGCGCCCGGCCAGGTGACGCCGGGCGACACCCGGGTAACGGAGATCCTCAACCTGCCGGGGCGCTTCGCGGGCGTGGCCCGCTACAACGACAAGGCTCTGGCAGTGTTCGAATTCCGGTCCGACCCGATCGACTACGACTACCACGACCTGGCCGCACAGAAGCGGATCCTGGCCGAGACCTTCGCAGGGCTCGAGGACTGGAAGGTCCCCGAGCTGATCGAGACAGCTCAGCACGATCCCGAGCTCTACTTCGACGGGATCGTCCTGATCCACATGCCGACCTGGCACCGAGGACGGGTCGTGCTGATCGGGGACGCTGCGCACTGCGCGACACCGATGGCCGGGCGCGGCACCTCACTGGCACTGCTCGGAGCATGGACGCTCACGGAGGAGCTCGCTCGCCACGGCGAGAACCTCGAGGCGGCCTTCGGCGCCTACGAGCAACGCCAGCGCCCTCACGCGACGGCAGCCCAGGAGTTCGCACGCGGCGGGGCAGACCTCGTGGTCCCCGACACCTGGGAAGCCATCGAAGCGCGCAACGCCCGGCTACGCGCGGCACAGCCGCAGTAGGCTTCTGGCCGTGGCCGAGCGCGAACCCCAGCGAGAACCAACCCGCCGCCCGGGCGGACGCACCGCCCGGGTGCGGCGCCGGATCCTCGAGGCCGCTAC
The DNA here is from genome assembly GCF_000424965.1 of Streptomyces sp. TAA204. Taxonomy (NCBI): domain Bacteria; kingdom Bacillati; phylum Actinomycetota; class Actinomycetes; order Kitasatosporales; family Streptomycetaceae; genus Streptomyces; species Streptomyces sp. TAA204. Next base: position 122,419 of record NZ_AUKW01000005.1, on the reverse strand, counting down.
CGAGCTGATTGCCCGCGACGGTATCGGCGGGCTGCGCTACGACCAGGCCGCCGAGCTTGCCGGGGTGAACAAGACCACCGTTTACCGGAACTGGCCCGACCGCAACGCACTGGTAGCTGACGCGCTCGCCACTTTTGGCGCCGATGTCGCACCCTTGCATGACTCGGACGACCTTGACGCCGACCTCGCCGACTTCCTCGAAGGGCTCGCCCTGGCCACCGCGAGCCCGCAAGGCCGGGCACTGCTGAATGTGGTGACCTCGGCCCGTGAAAATCCCGAACTGCGGGCCGTCGTCGACAACGTGTTCGATCGGCGCCTGGCGCTTCTACGAGATCGCCTGCAGACTGCGGTTGAGCGTGGCGAGCTGCCCGCGATCGACTTCTCCCTGCTCGGTGCGATGCTTGCCGGACCCGTCCAGCTGTTCGTCACCCGCGGCGCCCGCAGGTTCACCCGCGCCGACGCCTGCCAGGTGGTCGCAGTCGTGCTCGCCGGAGTGCGCGCCACCGCCACGGGATCACCAGGGGAGGTCCACGCCCTCCCAGGATGTGAAGGTGCCGGAAGGCGCGTCCGGGCCGAGGCGGGCGACGCGCACCACCTCGCGAGAGGCAGCCTCGATCGATTCCGTTCCCTCGAAGTTGACCAGAGCGGTGATCGCAAATCCTGGTGAGACGAGGTTGACCTTGACGCTGCTGCCCTCCAGCTCGATCATCATCGACAGCGTCACGGCGTTGAGGGCCGCCTTTGACGCGGCGTAGACCGGTTCGAAGGCGGAACGGTAGGTGAAGGCGGGATCGGCCATGGTCGTCAGCGAGCCGAGTGCACTCGTGACATTGACGATGCGCGCACCCGATGACCTACGCAGCAGTGGCAGCATGGCCCGGTACATCGCCAGGGCACCGAAGACGTTCACCTCCCACACGGCCCGTACCTCATCGAGGGAAGCGGTGCTGGCCTTCGACGCCTCGCGGAGCTCGGCCAGATCATGGACGTCCGAGCGAGTGGTGGAGATGCCGGCGTTGTTGACGAGGAGGTCGAGGCGGCCGAACTCTTCACGGACCCGTTCGGTGGCCGAGGCGATCGACTCCGCGTCGGTCACGTCGAGCTGGAGCGGGATGGCACCCGCGCCGATCTCCGCGGCCGCCGTCCGCCCACGGGCGAGATCGCGCGACCCGACGAACACGGTGAGGCCATCCGCGACCAGTTCCTTCGCGACATGGTTGCCCATGCCCTGGTTGGCTCCGGTGACGAGAGCGATGCGATTCGTGGGCACGAGGCCCTCCCCTGTCTGTCGTGACTTGCGTCGGACGAGCCACGTGCCGGTCGGCACCGCGCTCTCTCGCAACTGTGCGGGACCTCCAGCCGGCGAAGAAGACCTCCTCGACCCTAGGAGTGGCAGGACCAGCCAACGCATCCCGGGGGGAACTACCATTGACGACGATGGCGGACGAGACCGGCGAAACCCGCGAGAACAGGCTCGGCGAGTACCTGCGCGCTCGGCGGAAACTGGTGTCCCCGAGAGCGGTGGGTCTGCCCGAGGACCGGCGCCGTCGGGTGCCGGGGCTGCGCCGCGAAGAACTGGCCACACTCGCGGGCATCAGCTCGGACTACTACCTGCGCCTGGAGCAAGGGCGCAACCGAAATCCGTCTGTGCAGGTGCTCGAAGCCATCGCACGGGCACTGCAGCTCGACGAGTCGTCCACCGAATACGTCCTCGAGCTGAGCTCCGCCAAGCCACGGGACCCCTTGTGCCGTGAGACGGTCGCACCCCGGGTCACGGAGCTCGTCCACTCGATCAACCTGCCTGCGTTCGTCACCGGGCGATACCTGGAGGTGCTCGCGAGCAACCCGCTCGCCCGCGCCCTCTCCCCCGCGCTCCGGCCGGGGGAGAATCTGCTCCGGGCCCTGTTTCTCGACACGGACCAGCGCATGCACCTCGACCACCACGAGATGGTCGCGATGTTCCGCAAACACGTAGGGACCGATCTCGATGACCCACGGGTCGTGCAACTGGTCAGTGAGCTGTCACTGGCCAGCGAAGCGTTCCAGGAGGTCTGGGCCCGGCATGAAGTGCGTCCGGCCCGGGGCGGCCCCGTCCTCATCGATCACCCGCACGTCGGCCCGATGGAGTTGAACCTCTCCAAGCTCGCCGTGGACGACACCAGCGACCAGCTGCTCGTTGTCTACCACCCCACCGACAGCCACCCGGAGAGCAGGGACCGACTCATCCTGCTCACGTCCTTGACCGCCGGTCGCTCCGGTGTGTGAATCGGCGGCGCTTCGTCGGTGGTGGCATCGGTAGCCTTCATGGAACTTCGGTTGGTGCGGCTCCGGCGATTCGTGCGGCGGCACTTCGGCCGTCTCAAGTAATTCCGTGCAATCGCAACCCGTTTCGGCAAACTCGCCGACCGCTACCGGGCCGGAGTCCACCTCGCCTCACTCATTCTCTGGCTCCGCGAACCCACCCAAGATCCTTTGTCGGACCAGACCTAGTAGTAGTAGCCGTTCCCCTGTGCCCCGTAACCGTTCGGGTCTCCGTTCTGGTACGGGTAGGGCTGCTGTCCGGACTGCGTCTGGTCGTTGGGGTCGCGCTGCTGCGGCACCCAGACCCCGCCGCCGCCGGTCGGTGCCTGGGGGAAGTAGGACTGCTCCTCGCCATAGGGGGCGCCCGAGCCGTACATGGTTCCGTAGCCGTCGCTGCCGTCGCCGCCGTAACCGTTGGATCCGTAGCCGTTGGATCCGTACGCGTCGCCGCCGTAGCCGCCGACGCCGTAGCCGTCACTGCCGTAACCGTCGGCCCCGTAGCCGTTGGATCCGTACGCGTCGCCGCCGTAGCCACCGACGCCGTAGCCGTCACTGCCGTAACCGTCGGCCCCGAAGCCGCCGGCGGCACCGGTTCCGTACGGGGCTTGGGCACCGTAGCCCGGCTGCTCGCCGGCGCCGTAGCCGCCGCCGTAGGTGTCGTATCCGCCTTCGAAGGAGCCGCCCTCGAAGGAGGATGCGCCGCTGTAGCCCGCGTTCCCGTCATAGCCGAAGTACGGGTCGGCGTACGCGGCGTACTGCTGCTGATCGGCCTGGTCGGGATATATGCCCCGCTGGTCGGCGCCGGCTTGGCCGAGACCGCCGTAGCCGCCGAAGTTGATCTCACCCGTCTCGTCCGGCAGCGGGCCGGGCTGGTAGACGGGGACGGAGGACTGCTGACCGGTCAGCGGGCTGTCGTAGCCGTTCGCGGCGAACTGGCCGGAGTCGTAGCCGCCCGGCCGGTAGCCGTAGGAGTCGAAGGACTGGGTGTCGTAACTGTCGTACCCGGCTGGGCTGAAGGAGTCGGCGGCGGCGAAGCCGCGCGTCTCGTAGCCGTTGGACTCGAAGGCTTCCGAGCGGTAGCCGTTCGCGCCGACGGCGCTCATCTCGAAGGTTTCCGAACCGTACCCGGCGCCCTGCCCGGACAGCGCCGGTACCGGTTCCGGTGCCTCGATCCCGACCGGCGGCGGAGCGCTCTCCAGCTCCGGCTCGGGCTCCTCCTCACGGCGGCCCTTTCGAACTCCGGGCACACCGTTGAGTGCCCAGCCCGCCGCGAAGCCGCGGCGGTAGGACAGGGTCACGAAGGTCTGGCCCGTGGCGAAGGCGGCGATGCCCAGCCCGATCACGAAGACCGAGGGGATCAGCGCCCCCGCCACGACGCACAGGAAGCCGGTGAAGGCCAGCAGCCTCCAGCGCAGTCGGGCCTTGTACTGCAGCAGCACTTCGCCCAGAAGCCACAGCGCAACGATCCCGAACGCGATGTAGAGGACTGTCCAGCCCATATAAGCCCCCTCTTCTCACTGCCTCGGCCGGCTGCTCCGGCTCAGGTCCGCTCGCGGAGTCCAAGATTCTGGTGGATTTCCAGTGTTGCCGTGGAGTTGTTGAGCGTAATGAAGTGAAGTCCCGGGACGTCCTCGGCCAACAGCCTCGCACACAACTCCGTGGCGTACTCGATTCCGACCGAGCGTACCGCCGCGGGGTCGTCCTCGACCGCCCGGAGCCTCTCCGCCATCTCGGGCGGAATCGTCGCGTTGCTCAGCTGCGCGAAGCGCTCGATCTGGCCCACGTTGGTGACCGGCATGATCTCGGGGATGATCGGGGTCTCGCAACCCGCCGCGGCCGCGCTGTCCCGCAGCCGCAGGTAGTCCTCCGCCCGGAAGAACATCTGCGTGATCGCGTAATCCGCCCCGGCACGGCACTTGTTGACGAAGTGGGCCACGTCGGTGTCCCAGTCGCTGGAGCGCGGGTGCATCTCGGGGAAGGCGGCGACGCCTACGCAGAAGTCGCCGGACTCCTTGACCAGTTCGACGAGTTCGGAGGCGTAGGTGAGTCCTTCCGGATGCTTGAGCCAGTCCCCCATCGGGTCGCCGGGAGGGTCACCGCGTACGGCGAGCACGTTGCGGATGCCCGCGTCGGCGTACTGTCCGATGACGTTGCGCAGCTCGGACCGCGAGTGGTTGACGGCGGTGAGGTGAGCGACGGGGGTGAGGGTCGTCTCCGTGGCGATCCGTTCGGTGTTGCGCACTGTGCCTTCACGGGAGGAGCCGCCCGCGCCGTAGGTCACGGAGACGAAGGTCGGCGAGACCGCTTCGATCCGCCGCAGTGCGTTCCACAGCGAGCGCTCGCCCTTCTCGGTCTTGGGGGCGAAGAACTCGAAGGAGTACGACTTCTGCCCGGAGGCGAGCAGGTCACGCACGGTCGTCATCCGGTCTGTCCTGGTAGCTGAGATACCGATGGCCATGACTGCAGGCTATCGGCCTTGGCTAGAGGGCAACCCGGGCCGGACGGACTCCGCTTCCTCCTCGGCCCGCTCACGCAGCCTCCCGGCGAGCGAGGCGGCTGCCGCCTCCGGATCGTCCGCGCCGGTCAGCACGCGTACGACGACCACGCGCCGGGCGCCCGCGTCGAGCACCTCATCCAGGTTGGAGCCGTCGATCCCGCCGATGGCGAACCAGGGGCGGGCAGGTGCGAGGGACGCCGTGTACCGCACCAGCGGAAGGCCGGGGGCGTGCCGTCCCGGCTTGGTGGGGGTGGGCCAGCACGGTCCGGTGCAGAAGTAGTCCACGCCGGGCTCGGCCACCGCGGCGTCGACCTCGGCCTCGGCGTGCGTGGAGCGGCCGAGGACGGTCTCCTCGCCGAGGATCGCCCGGGCGGCCGGAACGGGCAGGTCCCCCTGGCCCAGATGCAGCACTCCGGCACCGGCGGCGTGCGCGACGTCCGCGCGGTCGTTGACGGCGAGCAGCTTGCCGTGCCGGCGGCAGGCGTCCGCGAAGACCTTGAGGTGCTCCAGCTCCTCGGCGGCCTCCAGGGTCTTCTCGCGGAGCTGGACGATGTCGACCCCGCCGCGCAGCACCGCGTCCAGGAACTGCGGCAGGTCGCCCTGTTCCCTGCGGGCATCGGTGCACAGGTACAGGCGAGCGTCGGCGAGCTGCCGGCGGACGGTTGCAGCGCTCATGGCGTCTCCCGGACAGAGTGCGGATCGGGCGCGTACGGGCACGCGCAGGGGCCGGACATCGGCCTCAGGACGGGCACGTAGGGAGGAGCGTACGGAACGGGGCCCGCGGACAGGGGCGTAAGGGCAGGCCACCGCGGCACGGCGGTGCGGTCCGCACACCGGTCGGCGCGGTGCGGTGCGGTGCGACGGCGCGGCGCGGCAGTGGGCCGCGGCGCACCGCCGCGTGCCCGCGAAGGTCCGTCGAACGCACCGGGAGCACCCGCGTGCGCACCCTCGGCTGCGCGGTGCGCGGTGCACGGGTGCGCGGTGCACAGTGCGGAAGATCACACGGCGAGTGCCTGGGCTCGGCGCTTGACCTCCGTCCCGCGGTTCTCACGCAGGGCCTGGGCCGGGGTGCCGGGCAGACTCTCGTCCTCGGTGAAGAGCCACTCCAGCATCTCCTCGTCGCTGAAGCCGTCGTCCTTCAGCAGCGTGATGGTGCCGGTCAGACCCTTCACGATGCGGCCCGCGCCGACGAAGTCCGCGGGGACCTGCAGTGTCCGCCCCTCACCCCGGCGCACCGCGATCAGCTGGCCCTCCTTGACGAGTTGCCGGGCGCGGGTCACCGGCACGTCGAGCTTCTCGGCGACGTCGGGGAGGGTGAGCCAGGAGGGGACGAGAGCATCGGTCTTTGCATCAATCTCGGTCACGCCACCCAGCGTGCCATCCCTCTGTGACAGTCACTACCGTACGGGCGCCCCGAGCGGGTGTTCACCGGCCCGGTCCGCCGGCCGGGCTCAGCCGGGGACGGCCTTCTTCAGCGTCACGGCCGGGTCGGCCAGCCGCTCCCGCTCCACCGGCAGACCACGCTCCATGATCTTCCTGCCCTGCGCGAGATCGCGCGGGCGGCCCACCGCCAGCAGCGCGGTGAGGGTGCCGTCGCGCAGCCAGCAGACGGACCAGGCTGCCTCGCCGGGATCGCCGCGCCGGACCATTTCGTCCCCGCCGCTGCAGTGCCCGGCGTACTGGACGAAGCGGCCGAACTGCTCGGACCAGAAGTAGGGCACCGGATCATAGGCGGCGACCTCCGCGTCACCGTCCGCGAAGCCCTCGGCGACGATGTCGGCCGCCACGGTGCGCGGCCCCTGGAGCGCGTTGTCCCAGTGGTGCACGAGCAGCCGCTCGCCGTACCGGGCGGAGGGGAAGGACGCGCAGTCGCCGACCGCGTGGACGTGCCGGGCGGAGGTGCGCAGCCGCTCGTCCGCGCGGACAGCGCCCCGCTCGTCCAGCTCGACCCCGGAGTCCGCCAGCCAGCCCGTCGCCGGGCGCGAGCCGACGCCCACGACGACGGCGTCGGCGGCCAGGCGCCTGCCGTCGGCGAGCACCACGCCGCCCCGGTCGACGGAGCGCACCGGGACGCCCGTACGCAGCTCGGCCCCGCTCTGCTCGTACCACGCGCGCATGTGCACGGCGACCTCCGCGGGCAGCGCTCCCGGCAGCGGCTGGGAGGCACCCTCCACGACGGTGACGGGACAGCCCGCCTCGCGTGCCGCCGTGGTGAACTCCGCGCCGATCCAGCCCGCGCCGACCACCACCACGGAGGCCCGCGCGGCCAGCACGGGGCGAAGCCGCACGGCGTCGTCCAGGGTGCGCAGCAGATGCACACCGGGGACTCCCCCGCTGCCCGGCAGCGCCACGGGGTCCGCGCCCGTGGCGATGACGAGTTCGTCGTAGGCCACCGCGCCGGCGTCCGTCTCCAGCAGCCTCTCGTCGGCGCGCAGCCCGGTCGCGGCCACGCCCAGCTCCAGTTCGACGTCGAGCGCGCCGAAGTCGATGTCCAGGAAGGAGTCCTCGGCCTTCCCCAGCAGCACCGCCTTGGACAACGGCGGCCTGTCGTACGGACGGTGCGACTCCCCGCCGATCAGCCTGATCGTTCCGGACCAGCCCTGCTCGCGCAGCTGTACGGCCGTCTGCACACCCGCCATTCCCGCGCCGGCGATGACGACCCGCTGCCTGCTCCGACTGTCATTCACACCCGCACCCTATTCCGGTGCCGCCCGCCGGAACGCCACCGTGCGCCGGGCGGCGCCCGGACACCCGCGGGAGGAGGAGCAGTAGGCTGGCATGAGCGTCCACGGCAGAACGCACGGAGGCGCCGCACGGCAGCAGGCGCCAGACAGCAGGCGCAGGGCAGTACGTACACGAGAACGGCACAGCGGCACAGCGGCATACGACACACGGCATACGCGGGAGTCCGGCGCACCGGGCTGAGAGGGAGGCTGCGGCCTCCGACCGTACGAACCTGATCCGGGTCATTCCGGCGAAGGGAGAGGCACTTCATGCGTCCCGGCAGCACCCCCCGAACCACCGCCTCCTCCGCGGGCGGGCGTTCCGCAACGGGCACACACGGCCCGCGTCCCGACGTGCTCGTCGTCGGCGGCGGCATCATCGGACTCGTCACCGCGTGGCGTGCCGCACAGCGCGGACTGGTCACCACCGTCGTCGATCCCGAACCCGGCGGCGGTGCCGCACGGGTGGCCGCGGGCATGCTCGCGGCCGTCACCGAGCTGCACTACGGCGAGGAGGCCCTGCTCGACCTCAACCTCGCCTCCGCCGCCCGCTATCCGGACTTCGCGGCGGAGCTGGAGGAGGCGAGCGGACAGGACATCGGATACCGCGCCTGCGGCACACTCGCCGTGGCACTGGACGCGGACGACCGCGCCGACCTGCGTGAACTGCACGCGCTGCACCAGCGCTGCGGGCTGGACTCGCAGTGGCTCCCGGGCCGCGAGTGCCGCCGCCTGGAGACGATGCTCGCTCCGTCCGTACGGGGCGGACTGCGCGTCGACGGCGACCACCAGGCCGACCCGCGGCGCCTGGCGTCCGCGCTGCTGCTGGCGTGCGAGCACGCGGGTGTGGGGTTCCTGCGCGCACCGGCCGCGCGGATCGACACGGTCGGCGACCGCGCGAACGGTGTGACGCTGGACGACGGCCGCGCCGTGCCGGCCGGTCAGACGGTTCTCGCGACGGGTTCGTACGCGTCGCGGCTGGAGGGACTGCCGCCCGAACTCGTCCCGCCCGTACGCCCCGTCAAGGGACAGGTGCTGCGACTGCGCATGCCGAGGTCCGCGTACGGCCCCTTCCTCTCGCGCACTGTGCGTGCCGTCGTGCGCGGCGGCCACATCTACCTCGTGCCGCGTACGTCCGGGGAGCTGGTGATCGGCGCGACCAGCGAGGAGACGGGATGGGAGACCACCGTCACGGCGGGCGGCGTCTACGAACTGCTGCGTGACGCGCACGAACTGGTACCGGGCCTGACCGAACTGCCGCTGACCGAGACGTGTGCGGGGCTGCGCCCGGCCTCGCCCGACAACGCGCCGCTGCTGGGGCCCACCGCACTGCCGGGACTGCACCTGGCCACCGGTCACCACCGCAACGGCGTGCTGCTCACACCGGTCACCGGCGACGTGATGGGCGAAGTGCTCACGACCGGTGAACTCCCCGAACAGGCCCGCCCCTTCACCCCCTCACGGTTCACCCAGGGGCTTCCGCCGCAGGCGGCCCCCACCGGCAGCGAGCGACAGGAGCAGTCAGCATGATTCTCCCCTCCTCCCCCTCATCTTCCGGCTCCGCCACCGCCACCGTCACCGTCTCGGTGAACGGCGCGTCCCGCGACATCCCCTCCGGCTGCACGCTCGACCGGCTGGTGGCCACGCTCACCACTGCGCCCTCCGGGGTCGCAGCGGCGGTGAACGAGACCGTCGTCCCCCGGAGCGAGTGGACCGGTCAGCGGCTGGCCGAAGGCGACCGCGTCGAAGTCCTGACCGCCGTACAGGGAGGCTGACCCCCATGACCGACACCGCCGCCTTCCCCACCCCCGCTCCGTCCGCCTCCGGCGCCGCGACGGCGGAGGCGGACCCCCTCGTCATAGGCGACCGCACCTTCACCTCCCGCCTGATCATGGGTACGGGCGGAGCGCCCAGCCTCGAGATCATGGAACGCGCGCTGCTGGCGTCCGGCACCGAACTGACCACGGTCGCCATGCGCCGGCTGGACCCGGGCGTGCAGGGTTCGGTGCTCTCCGTGCTGCACAAGCACGGCATCAGCGTGCTGCCGAACACGGCGGGCTGCTACACGGCGGGCGACGCGGTGCTGACCGCCCGGCTGGCCCGCGAGGCGCTCGGCACCGACTGGGTCAAGCTCGAAGTCATCGCGGACGAGCGCACCCTGCTGCCCGACCCGGTCGAACTGCTCGACGCGGCCGAGACGTTGGTCGACGACGGGTTCACCGTGCTGCCGTACACCAACGACGATCCGGTGCTCGCCCGTAAGCTCCAGGACGCCGGCTGCGCCGCGATCATGCCGCTGGGCTCCCCGATCGGCTCCGGGCTCGGCATCCGCAACCCGCACAACTTCCAGCTCATCACCGAGCGCGCGGAGGTTCCCGTCATCCTCGACGCGGGGGCCGGCACGGCCTCGGACGCCGCCTTCGCGATGGAGCTGGGGTGCGCCGCGGTGATGCTGGCGTCGGCCGTCACCAGGGCCCGGGAGCCGGCCTCGATGGCGGAGGCGATGCGGCACGCCGTGACGGCGGGCCGGCTGGCGGGCAGGGCTGGCCGCATCCCGCGCCGCCACTTCGCCGAGGCGTCCTCGCCCACGCAGGGCGTGGCCGCCTTCGATCCCGAGCGCCCGGCGTTCGGCGGGTGACTCGCCGGCGCGGCGCCCCGGCGAGCGGGTGCCCGGGGGTCACGGGCCCCCGGCAGCGCGGATGCCCGCGGTGCGGGTGCCCGACGACGGGGGTGCCGGACGGTGGGGCGGCCGGCGGTGCGCCGCGACTCCAGGCCCGCGGTCCCGCCCACCACCACAGAACGGCGCACAAAACATAAAAGGGGCAATACGGACGAGTCCTGTCACCGTTCGGCTGCATTGCTCGTCCTGACACACACCACGGATTTTCGTACCGGCATCCGCTCGTAGACTCGACGGCGATGAATACGACCCTTCAGGATCCCTCCTCCGGTTCCTCCGGGGAGACACCGCCGGTCGGTCAGGTACTCGACGGCCGCTACCGCGTCGAGGCGCGCATCGCCGTCGGCGGCATGGCCACGGTCTACCGTGCCGTGGACACCCGCCTGGACCGCGAGCTCGCCCTGAAGGTCATGCACCCCTCGCTCGCCGGCGACAGCGCCTTCGTCGCCCGCTTCATCCGCGAGGCCAAGTCCGTCGCCAGCCTCGCGCACCCCAACGTGGTCGGCGTCTACGACCAGGGCACCGACGGCACCTACGTCTACCTGGCCATGGAGTACGTCTCCGGCTGCACTCTCCGCGACATCCTGCGCGACCGCGGTGCCCTGCGGCCCCGCGTCGCGCTGGACATCCTGGAGCCGATGCTGGCCGCCCTGGGCGCCGCCCACCACGCCGGCATGGTGCACCGCGACATGAAGCCGGAGAACGTGCTGATCGGCGACGACGGGCGCGTCAAGGTCGCCGACTTCGGCCTCGTAAGGGCAGTGGACAGCCAGACCTCCGTCGGGGACAGCATCCTGGGCACCGTCTCCTACCTCGCGCCCGAGCAGATCGAGGAGGGCACGGCGGACACCCGCACCGACCTCTACGCGTGCGGCGTGATGCTCTACGAGATGCTCACCGGCGGCAAGCCGCACCCGGGCGGCACCCCCGCCCAGGTGCTCTACCAGCATCTGCACGAGGCGATGCCCGCCCCCTCTGCCTCGGTGCCCGGCCTCGCACCCGGCCTGGACGCGCTGGTCGCGCGGGCCACCGCCCGCGAGCCGGACGGCCGTCCCGGCGACGCGGGCGCGATGCTCACCGAGACCCGGGCCATGCGCTCGGGCCTGAGCGACGCCCAGCTCGACGCCGTACCGCCGCAGGCGAAGGACCCCTCGGGAGGGCTCGCCGGCGTCCATGCGGGCGACGGCGGCGCGGGCCGGTCACCCGCCGCGTTCAGGGAGAGCAGCCCGTTCGCGGACGGCACGGCCGGGGCGGAGGACCGTACGAGCGTGCTCCCCCGCCCCGCGGGCCGGGAGCAGTACGGATACGGCCACGAGGACGAACTGAACCGCACCGCCCGGTATGCCGCACCGCCGCCCGAGCAGCCCCCGGGCCACCGCGGCGGGCACCGCGGCGACGGACGGGGCGGCGGACGCCGCGGCGGCGGCCGGGTCTTCCTGGCGGTGCTGGCCGCCCTGCTGCTGACGCTGGTGGGCACCGGCGTCTGGTACATCAACTCCGGCCAGTTCACCAGGACCCCCGCCGTGCTGGACAAGTCCGAGTCCGAGGCCAGGAAGATCCTGGACGGCTCGGGGCTCGATGTGAAGGTCACCCGCGACTACAGCGAACGCGTCGAGCGCGGCCGCGTGATCGGCACCGATCCCCGCCCCGGCGAGCGCATCCGCAGGACGGGCACGGTCACCCTCAACGTCTCCCGCGGACCGGAGGTCGTGAAGGTCCCGGACCTGGCCGGCACGCCGCTCGCCGAGGCACAGCGGGAGCTGAAGGAGGCGGGGCTGGAGCCCGGGACGGTTGAGCGGGAGTTCAGCGACGATACGGAGCGGGGCTCCGTGATCGGCACCGACCCGGGCAAGGGCGTCGAGCGGCGCCCCGGCTCCCCGGTCGCCCTCGCCGTCTCCAAGGGCGCGCCGATCGACATTCCCGACGTGGTCGGGGAGGACGAGGGCACCGCACAGCAGGAGCTGACCGAGGAAGGGCTGAAGGTCCGCGTGGAGGGCGAGCGGGTCTTCTCGGAGGAGGACGAGGGCAAGGTGGCCCGCCAGTCCCCCGGGGAGGGCACCACGGCCGCCGAGGGCGACACCGTCACGCTCACCATCTCCAAGGGCGAGGATCTGGTGGAGGTGCCGGACGTGGAGGAGCTCGACAGGAAGGAGGCCAGCAAGAAGCTCAAGGACGCGGGCTTCGAGGTCACCGTGCGCCGGCTCTTCCTCGGCGACACGGTCTTCAACCAGTCGCCGGACAGCGGCGAGGAGGCCCCCCGCGGCTCCCGTGTCACGCTCTGGCTGCGCTGAGCGGCACAGGCGGGAGGGCCGCGGCGAGCGGGCGGCGGGCGCCCCGGCGGACGGCGGAACACGCCCCGGGGATGCGCCGGGCGGAGAGCGGACGGGGAAGCGTCCGGCGCCCTGACAAGGCGCGCACATGCCCTCACACGTGGTGAACAAACGCCGTTGCGGTGTGACACCGGACATAGGGCCCATGTCACGTACGAACGCCTCTAGTGCTTCCGCGCACCTCCACCCGGCCCGTGAATCAAGGGAAATCAGCACCGGCCGATCACACTTCGGGCACCGCTCACACGACCGGGGATAGTACGTCACATTATTGACGTTTTCTTTTCCGAACCTCTATCAATTGCCATCGGTCGCACACGCCGGGATTCCGAACTCGGCGTACCCAGCCTTTCCGGCCTCTGCGACGCACGCAATTGAAAGGTTCGCTCGCAATGCCCAGCATTCCCGGCTACGTCCGAAACCCCAGGTTCACGCGTTACTCGGCCGCAGGCATATCGGCCGTGGGCGCGGCCGCACTCGCGCTGACCGTCATCCCCGGCTCGGCCGACGCGGGCGACCGCAGCCACTCCCCCGCCAAGAAGGTCAGCGCCTCCGCCGCCGGCTCCACCGGCAAGTCCCCCAAGGCCGAGCAGACCGCCGCCAAGCAGGGGACCCTGGACCCGGACATCCACCGCACCGACGAGGCGGTCGCCGCCCAGAAGGCCGGCCTGGCCAAGCAGAAGGCGCTCGCGGACGACCGTGCCGCCGCCGTCGCCGACCAGTCCGAGAAGAAGATCGCCGCCGCGAAGAAGGCCGAGAAGGAGCGCAAGGCCGAGGCCAAGGCCAAGGCCGCGCGTGACGCCGAACGCGCCGAGGTCGAGACCTACCCGGACAACCTCGACGGCTGGATCCGCGAGGCCATGAGCATCATGAAGAAGCACAACATCCCGGGCTCCTACGACGGGATCAAGCGCAACATCATCCGTGAGTCCGGCGGCGACCCGAACGCCGTCAACAACTGGGACATCAACGCCCAGAAGGGCACTCCCTCCAAGGGCCTGCTCCAGACCATCAAGCCGACCTTCGACGCGTACCACGTCGAGGGCACATCGACGGACATGACAGACCCGGTCGCGAACATCGTGGCCGCCTGCAACTACGCGGCGGACCGCTACGGTTCGATGGACAACGTCAACTCGGCATACTGATGGTGTGACGACCAAGCGAGACCGCAATCCCATTGGCGGCCACGTCCCCGTAGCAGGGGGACTGGCCGCCACTGGCATTTCCTATGCGGACGACATCGGAGCGGAGGCCGTGCAGGTATTCGTCGCCAATCCACGTGGCTGGGCGACGACTTCCGGTTCTCCGCGGCAGGACGAAGAATTCCGGGCGGCATGTGCGGAGCGCTCACTTCCCGCGTATGTGCACGCCCCCTATCTCATCAATTTCGGTTCCCATACCGCGGCCACGGCCGACAACTCCGTTTCCTCGCTGCGCCATTCACTCCGCCGCGGCCGCGAGATCGGCGCGCGCGGCGTCGTGGTGCACACCGGTTCGGCCACCGGGGGCCGGGAGCGGGAGACCGCTCTCGCACAGACGGGAAGACTGCTGCTGCCGCTGCTGGACGAACTCACCCACGAGGACGACCCGTGGCTGCTGCTGGAGCCCACCGCCGGGCAGGGCTTCTCCCTGTGCTCCCAAGTACGCGACCTGGAGGCGTACTTCGACATCCTCGGCCGCCATCCCCGGCTGGGTGTCTGCCTCGACACCTGTCACGTCTTCGCGGCGGGACACGACCTCGCCGCGCCGGGCGGAGTGAAGCGCACACTGGACGAACTGGAGTGTGTGACGGGCCCCGGACGGCTGAAACTCATCCACGCCAACGATTCCAAGGATGTCGTCGGCGCCCACAAGGACCGGCATGCGAACATCGGCTCCGGCCACATCGGCGCGGACCCGTTCGCCGGCCTGATGACCCATCCGGCCACGGAGGGCGTCCCCCTGGTGATCGAGACACCAGGCCGCAAGGAAGGCCATGCGGCTGACGTGGCGCGGCTGAGGCAACTGAGGGAAGGCGGACGCTGACCGTGCAGCAGCAGGCTCAGGCACCGGTCCCCTGGTCGACGGCCTCCCGTGCGACGCTGCACTGTCTGACCGGCTGCGCCTTCGGAGAGGTGACCGGACTCGCCATCGGCACCGCGCTCGGGTGGCACGACGTCCCGACCATGGCGACGGCCATCGCCCTGGCGTTCTTCTTCGGCTACAGCCTCACGATGTACGCGGTGCTGCGTGCGGGCCTGGGGGTGGGCGCGGCCGTGAAGGTCGCGCTCGCCGCCGACACCGTCTCCATCGTGGTGATGGAGATCACCGACAACGCGATCGTGATCCTGGTGCCCGGCGCTCTCCAGGCCCATCTCTCGGACCTGCTCTTCTGGGGTTCGCTCGCGTTCGCCTTCTTCGTGGCCTTCGTCGTCACGACGCCGGTGAACCGGTGGATGATCGGCCGGGGGAAGGGCCACGCGGTGCTGCACGCCTACCACTGAGGCGGACGCGGCGCCGCGGGGGCGGCCGGCGGTCTGCGCAGGCCGCCGGGCTACAGCTCGGGGCCGTCGCCGGGCTCCTCCTGGTAGGAGTAGCGCTGCTCCTTCCAGGGGTCGCCGAGATTGTGGTAGCCGCGCTCCTCCCAGAAGCCGCGGCGGTCGGCGGTCATGTACTCCACGCCGCGGACCCATTTGGGGCCCTTCCACGCGTAGAGGTGCGGCACGACCAGCCGGAGGGGGAAGCCGTGCTCGGCGGTGAGGAGTTCACCCGCCCGGTGGGTGGCGAAGAGGGAGTTGTCGGCGGCGAAGTCCGTCAGCCGCAGGTTGGAGCTGAAGCCGTACTCCGCCCACACCATCACGTGCGTCACGTCGCGGGAGGGCGGCGCCAGCTCCAGCACCGTACGGGAGGGCACACCGCCCCATTCGGCGCCGAGCATGCTGAATTTCGTCACACAGTGCAGGTCTCCGACGACCGTCTCGTACGGCAGCGCCGAGAACTCCTCGTGGCTCCAGGAGTGCTTGTCGCCGTCGGAGGTCGCACCGAAGACCTGGAAATCCCACCGGTCGGGCTTGAACTTGGGGACCGGCCCGTAGTGGGTGACCGGCCATCCACGCTGGAGTCTCTGCCCCGGCGGAAGCGGTTGCTGCTCCTCCTCGTGACTCTCCGGCCGACCCATCCCCCCATGGTGACAGACCCGTGTGCACCCGCTTACCGGCACCCCGCCGGGGCTGTGCGCTGCGCCGTCGCCCCCGGTACGGGCGATTTCGGTAAGCCTGCGCTTACTGGACCGCTTCGCGACGCGGTGCGAGGATGCGCGAGCGCGCACACCTGGCACTTTGTACGTTCCTGGAAGGAGCCCGCGGCCATGCAGGGCGATCCCGAGGTCATCGAATTTCTCAACGAGCAGCTGACCGCCGAGCTGACTGCCATCAACCAGTACTTCCTGCACGCCAAGATGCAGGAGCACAACGGATGGACGAAGCTCGCGCGCTACACCCGGGCCGAGTCCTTCGACGAGATGAAGCACGCCGAACGGCTCACCGACCGCATCCTCTTCCTGGAGGGCCTGCCCAACTACCAGCGGCTCTTCCATGTCACCGTCGGCCAGACGCTGGTGGAGATGTTCACGGCGGACCGGCAGATCGAGGTCGAGGCCATCGACCGGCTCCGGCGCGGGGTGGAGGTCATGCGCACCAAGGGCGACATCACCTCGGCCAACATCTTCGAGGACATCCTCGCGGACGAGGAGCACCACATCGACTACCTGGACACCCAGCTCGAACTGATCGAGAAGCTGGGCGAGCCGCTCTACATCGCGCAGATCATCGAGCAGGAGACCCCGCCCGAGGGCTGACGCCCGACGTCGGGCACGGAGGCGGCGCCGGCGGTGGGAGCTGCGGGAGCCGGCGAGGCCCGGGAGAACCGTTCCGGCAGGGCGCGGACGGCTCCTGCCGGAGCACGGTCAGGCCGCTTCGGCTACTCCGGCGGTCTCCTCACGCCCGGAGCGCAGCTCCCCGGCCAGAGCCGGTACGGCCACCGGCGCGCCGCGCCCGGCTGCCGCGTCGAGCGGCTGCCGGGTGCAGGCGCCCCGTCCGAGGAGGCCCTGGATGCGGCGGACGCATGAGCCGCAGTCGGTACCGGCCTTGCTGGCCGAGGCGATCTGCCGCGGGGTACAGGCTCCGGCCTCCGCGTGTTCGCGGACCTGCCGCTCCGTGATTCCGAAGCAGGAGCAGATGTACACGCGGCTCTCCTTGGTCCCGGGGTCGGCTCTCGGCAGCTCAACAGACACTTGAAGCTGATGAGGTTAACCTAACCTTACTTGGCGGCCGGTGTCCACCGCGCAGCAGTGGGGCCCGCATCACGGTGATGCGGGCCCCACTCGGTCCTCGGCCGTACCGTCCTCGTGCCCGGACGGTGGGCGTCCGGCCCGTGCCCGGGACCGGGGAGTTCACGCGCCGCGGCGCCTCACTGGTCCCGGTACATCTCCGCGACCAGGAAGGCCAGATCGAGGGACTGGCTGCGGTTCAGCCGGGGGTCGCAGGCCGTCTCGTAGCGCTGGTGCAGGTCGCCGACGAAGATCTCGTCGCCGCCGCCCACGCACTCCGTGACGTCGTCACCTGTCAACTCGACGTGGATACCGCCCGGATGGGTGCCCGATCCCTTGTGCACCTCGAAGAAGCCCTTGACCTCGTCCAGGACGTCGTCGAAGCGGCGGGTCTTGTGCCCGCTGTCCGCCTCGAAGGTGTTGCCGTGCATCGGGTCGCAGACCCAGGCCACCTGAGCACCCGAGGCGGTGACCTTCTCCACCAGGGTGGGCAGCTTCTCCCGCACGGTGTCGGCGCCCATCCGCGTGATGAACGTCAGCCGCCCCGGCTCCCGCTCCGGGTCCAGCCGGTCGATCAGCGTGAGCGCCTCCTCGGGCGTCGTGCCCGGACCGAGCTTGACC
The DNA here is from genome assembly GCF_000424965.1 of Streptomyces sp. TAA204. Lineage (NCBI taxonomy): Bacteria > Bacillati > Actinomycetota > Actinomycetes > Kitasatosporales > Streptomycetaceae > Streptomyces > Streptomyces sp. TAA204. The sequence goes on along the minus strand of NZ_AUKW01000005.1, from coordinate 104,958 downwards.
CCGACCGGGTTGCGCACGCGCGCGGCGAACTCGATGTGCGCCCCGTCCAGTTGCCGCGTGCGCTCACCGATCCAGACCATGTGCCCCGAGACGTCGTACAGCTCGCCGCTGCGCGAATCCGTACGGGTCATGGCCGACTCGTAGTCCAGCAGCAGCGCCTCGTGCGAGGCGAAGAACTCGACGGTCTTGAGCTCCTCGGGGTCCGTGCCACAGGCGTGCATGAACTTCAGCGCCTGGTCGATCTCGCGCGCCAGCGCCTCGTAGCGCTGCCCGGACGGGGAGCGCTTGACGAAGTCCTGGTTCCAGGCGTGCACCTGCCGCAGGTCGGCGTAGCCGCCGGTGGTGAAGGCACGCACCAGGTTCAGCGTGGAGGCGGACGCGTGGTACATCCGCTTCAGCCGCTCCGGGTCCGGCCTGCGGGCGGCCTCGGTGAACTCGAAGCCGTTGACCGAGTCGCCGCGGTAGGTGGGAAGGGTCACACCGTCCCTGGTCTCCGTCGGCTTGGAGCGGGGCTTGCTGTACTGACCCGCGATACGGCCGACCTTGACGACCGGGACGGACCCGGCGTACGTCAGCACGGCACCCATCTGCAGCAGCGTCTTGAGCTTGTTCCGGATGTGCTCGGCGCTGACCTGGTCGAAGGCCTCGGCGCAGTCACCGCCCTGGAGAAGGAACGCCTCGCCCCGTGCGACCGCACCCAGCCGGTCACGCAGCTGGTCGCACTCGCCGGCGAAGACGAGAGGCGGATAGGACTCGAGCTCGGCGACGGTCTCGTGCAGAGCCTCTCGGTCCGGCCATTCGGGCTGCTGCGCAGCGGGGAGGTCTCGCCAGGTGCGTGCACCGGCGTCGGGGTTGGCGTTCACATTCACGCGCTCCAGGTTACGGGGTCCTCCCGGCGGATTTCGCGGTGACCGAGTGCTGAGACGGCCACAACGCGGACGACCGCACGGCCGGCCGTGTGTAGGCTGACGGCCATGTTCGCGCAGACCAGCCACGGCAACCAGTGGTGGACCGCTCACCCGGCGGCCCCCTGACTGCGCGCACCACGACTCAGCGACAGACGCGAAGGCCGCCCGAGGGGCGGCCTTCGGCACGTTCGCGGCCGTTCCTCCCCCGTGTGACCTCGCGGCACCCAGGAAGGAACCGGCCCGATGCACCAGCCTCAGCCTCATCCTCGGGGCACCGCCCCGCCCCAGCCGTCCGCTTCCGCGCTCGTACGGCGGCTGACGCGTGACGGCGCCCCGCCCTTCGCGCTGCTGCGCAGACGCACCCCCGGCCGCGACGAGGAGACCGTCGAGGTCCTGACCGGCCCCGTCCGCGAGGCCGCGCAGCTCGCACAGATCCCGGACCGCGAGCTGGGGGCGCTCACCCTGGTGCCCTTCCGGCAGATCCGCGAGCGGGGTTTCCGCGTACGCGACGACGGGACACCGCTGTCCGTGCTCGTCCCGCGGGAGGTGCACGAGCTGCCGCTCCAGGAGGTCCTCGCAGCCCTGCCCCGCCACCGCGTACGGGTGGAGGACGGGGCCTTCGACGTCGGCGACGAGGCGTACGCGGAGACCGTGCGCCGTGTCGTCGAGGACGAGATCGGCACCGGCGAGGGCGCCAATTTCGTGGTGCGGCGCACCTTCGAAGGGCGGATTCCCGGATTCTCGCGCCGCGACGCCCTCGCCCTGTTCCGGCGGCTGCTGCTCGGGGAGTCCGGCGCGTACTGGACCTTCGCCGTCCACACCGGCGAGAGGGCGCTGATCGGGGCGAGCCCGGAGGCGCACGTACGGATGGCCGGCGGCACCGTCGTGATGAACCCCATCAGCGGCACCTACCGCTATCCGCCCGGAGGACCGGGCGTCGAGGGCCTGCTGGAGTTCCTCGCCGACCGCAAGGAGAGCGAGGAACTGTCCATGGTCGTCGACGAGGAGCTGAAGATGATGTGCAAGGTCGGCGACATGGGCGGGGTCGTGGTCGGGCCGCGGCTGAGGGAGATGGCGCACCTGGCCCACACCGAGTACGAGCTGCGCGGCCGCAGCACGCTCGACGTGCGCGAGGTCCTGCGGGAGACGATGTTCGCCGCGACGGTGACCGGCTCCCCCGTCGAGAACGCCTGCCGCGTCATCGAACGGCACGAGAGCGGCGGCCGGGGCTACTACGCCGGCGCGCTCGCCCTGACCGGGCGGGACGCCGCAGGGGCGCAGAGGCTGGACTCCCCGATCCTCATCAGGACCGCCGACATCGACGTGGCGAGCGGACGGCTGCGCGTCCCCGTGGGCGCCACTCTGGTACGCGCCTCCGACCCGGCGGGCGAGGTCGCCGAGACCCACGCGAAGGCGGCCGGGGTGCTGACCGCGCTCGGCGTGCTCGAAGCACCACCGCGCGGCGGTCAGACACGTCCCCGGCCGGCCGGGGACGACCGGGTACGGGCAGCGCTGGAGGCGCGGCGCGACGCCCTCGCCCCGTTCTGGCTGCGCATGCAGACCGCCGGGGAACGCGGGCCGCTGCGCGGCAGCGTGCTCGTGGTGGACGGAGAGGACACCTTCACCTCGATGCTCGCCCACCTGCTGCGCGCCACGGGAACACAGGTGCACGTGCGCCGGTTCGACGAGCCGGGGCTGAGCGAGGCGGCGCCGGCGCACCGGGGCCCGGTCGTGCTGGGGCCCGGCCCGGGTGATCCCCGCGAGGCGGCCGATCCGAAGATGCGTGTGCTGCGCGGCCTGGCGGCCGGTCTGCTGCGCGAGCACCGGCACGGGCTGCTGGGGGTGTGCCTGGGGCACGAACTGCTCGCCTTGGAGCTGGGGCTGGAGATCGTCCGCAAGGAGCGGCCGTACCAGGGCGCGCAGGAGCACATCGATCTGTTCGGACGGCCCGAGACCGTCGGCTTCTACAACTCCTACGCCGTGCGAAGCGGCCGCCGGGAGGGCGGGCCGGCCGGACCGGCACCGCACGGGACCGCGGGGATGGAGAGGACCTTCGGGACCGACGGGATGGAGAGGACCGCCGGGATCGAGGTCAGCCGCGACGCCCGGAGCGGCGACGTGCACGCGCTGCGCGGGCCGGGGTTCGCCGGCGTGCAGTTCCATCCGGAGTCGGTGCTGACACTCAACGGCCCGCGGATCGTGACGGAGCTGCTGGCGGCGGTGACGGTCGGCTGACGGGCCGGCGCCGCTGACGTGACGCCCGGCCGGCGGCGGCAGCCGCAGCCCGCGAACCTCCCGCCCTGCCTGACGGCGGGGAGGACGGCGCGCGGGCCGCGGCGCTCTCCGGCCGTGTCAGCCGAAGAAGACCCCCGCTTCCGCGTACAGCTCCGGGTCGACCGTCTTCAGCTTCGCCGTGGCCTCGGAGATGGGAACCCGGACGATGTTCGTACCCTGCAGGGAGACCATCTTGCCCCAGTCCCCGTCGCGCACCGCGTCGATCGCGTGCAGCCCGAAGCGGGTGGCCAGCCAGCGGTCGAAGGGGGTGGGGGTGCCGCCGCGCTGGATGTGCCCGAGCACGGTCGTACGGGCCTCCTTGCCGGTGCGCGCCTCGATCTCCTTGGCCAGCCACTCACCGACACCCGAGAGGCGCACGTGCCCGAAGGAGTCGTGGGAGCTGTCCTTGAGGATCATCTCGCCGTCCTTGGGCATGGCGCCCTCGGCGATGACGACGATCGGCGCGTAGCTGGCCTTGAAGCGGGAGGTGACGTAGCCGCACACCTCGTCGACGTCGAAGCGCTGCTCGGGGATGAGGATGCAGTTGGCGCCGCCGGCCAGGCCCGAGTGCAGGGCGATCCAGCCCGCGTGCCGTCCCATCACCTCCACGACGAGGACGCGCATGTGCGACTCGGCGGTGGTGTGCAGCCGGTCGATGGCCTCCGTGGCGACGTTGACCGCCGTGTCGAAGCCGAAGGTGTAGTCCGTGGCGGACAGGTCGTTGTCGATCGTCTTGGGCACGCCGACGCACTTGACGCCGTACTCGTCGGTGAGCCGCGCGGCGACACCGAGGGTGTCCTCGCCGCCGATCGCGATGAGGGCGTCGACCTCGTACTTGGCCAGGTTCTCCTGGATGCGGCGTACGCCGTTCTCCTCCTTGAAGGGGTTGGTGCGGGAGGAGCCCAGGATCGTGCCGCCGCGGGGCAGCGTGCCGCGCACCGCGGGGATGTCGAGCGGAACGGTGTCCCCTTCCAGCGGGCCGCGCCAGCCGTCCCGGAACCCCAGGAACTCGTAGTTGTACTGCTGTACGCCCTTACGGACGACGGCCCTCATGACGGCATTGAGCCCGGGGCAGTCGCCGCCACCGGTCAGCACTCCGACCCGCATGGGATCTCCCTTCTCACCGTCGCGCGAGGCGCGACTCGCTACGCAACTGCGGCCACGCTAGCGGTGATCCACATCACAGGGGATGGGGTACGGAGCCGTTTTCCGGAGAAGTCCCGGGCGGGACGGTGGCGTCGGGCATGCGGCAGCCCGCCCACCAGGCCGTACGCGGCGGAAGCGGCGATGCCGCACACGCGATCGCGCCGTCGGTCCGGAGCGGGGTGTGCGGCGCCCGCCGGGCCCGGAAGCGCTCAGCAGAGGCTGCGCCCAGGGTGACGTCCCGGCCCCGCTCGACCGGCTCCCCGGGCTCGACCGGATCACCCGGCTCACTCCTCGTCGAGCCCGCGCTGGATCGCGTACCGCACCAGCTCCACCCGGTTGTGGAGCTGCAACTTGCCCAGGGTGTTCTGCACGTGGTTCTGCACTGTGCGGTGCGAGATGACCAGGCGCTCAGCGATCTGCCGGTAGCTCAGGCCCTTCGCCACCAGCCGCAGCACCTCGGTCTCACGCTCCGTCAGCCGGGGCGCGGCCGGCTCCTGCGAGCCCGCCGCGGGTGCCGGATCGGCGGCCAGCCTGCGGTACTCGCCAAGGACGAGCCCGGCCAGCCCGGGGGTGAAGACGGGGTCTCCGACGGCCGTACGACGCACCGCGTCCTGCAGCTCCTCCATGCTCGCCGACTTCACCAGATAGCCGGTCGCCCCCGACTTGACCGCCTCCAGCACGTCCCCGTGCTCGCCGCTGGCGGAGAGCACCAGTACACGCAGCTCGGAGCCGGTGCCGACGAGCTGGCGGCAGACCTCCACCCCGGGCAGGCCCGGCAGGTTCAGGTCCAACACGAGCACGTCGGGCAGCGCGGCACGCGCGCGCCGCACCGCCTGCGGGCCGTCACCCGCGGTCGCCACCACCTCGAATCCGGCCTCGCCCAGATCACGGGCCACGGCGTCCCGCCACATCGGATGGTCGTCGACGACCATCACCCTCACCGGCCGGCCCTGGCCCTCCGGCTCTCCGGAGTGTGCTGCCTTGTCCGTCGTCATGTCCCCCGCCGCCCTCTCCGTCGTGATCCCTTACGGTTCTCCGGCCTTCCTCGGCACCCGCAGCTCCACCTCCGTACCCTGCCCGGGCACGGACACCAGCTCCGCGCCGCCGCCCAGATCGCGCACGCGCCCGCGGATGGAGAGGGCGACGCCCATCCGTCCCTCGGCCTCCGCGGCGTCGAGCCGGCCGGGCTCGACGCCGGGCCCGTCGTCCCGCACGGTCACGAGGACCGCGTCCGGTTCCTCCTCCAGCAGGATCCAGGCGTGCGCATGTCCTCCCGCCGGCCCTGTGGCGTGCTGCCGCACATTGTCCAGGGCGGCGCTGACAGCGGCGGCCAGCTCCCGGGCGGCCGTGGCCCGCAGAAGCACGGGCGCACCGGGCTCGACGAAGGTGACCCGGGCCCCGGCGTACGGCGAGAGCAGCGTGCGCAGATCGCACTCGGCACTCGCGCCGCCGCGCTCCTCGACACCGGGTTGCTCGCCGCCACGCTCCTCGACGCCGCGATTCTCCTCACGACGCCGCCCCGGAAGCCGCGCCACGAGGCCGGCGCGCCGCCCGCGGCGCTCCTCCTCCGCTTCGGCACCGCCGGCGGCGGCCAGGGCCTTCCCGGCCGTCCCGTGCGGTGGTTCCTGGACCGGCACGAGCCCGGTCGATATCAGCGTGCGCAGCGCGATCTCCTGCTCCCCCGCCATCTTCCCCAGCTGGGCGGCCTCACCGCCGATCGCCGTGCCCCGCCGCTGGACCATGGCGAGCACCTGCAGCACGCTGTCGTGGATGTCACGGGCCAGACGCTCACGTTCCCGGGTCGCGGCCTCGATCTGGAGCGCCTGGGCGAGGGTGCGTTCACTGGCCCTGGCCACTTCGATGACGTAGCCGATGCCGATGCTGGCGACGCACACCAGCAGCACGTTGTGCAGGGTGGGCCGGGTGACGGCACCCTGCTCGACGATGTTGGCGATCCCCACCACGACCGCTGCGGACGCTCCCCAGCGCCACCCGCCCTTGAGCGCGAAGGCCAGCACGGGGCCGGCGACCCAGATGGTGGGGATGGTCGGGCCGACGACGCCGCGTGCGTCGACGTACACCGACAGCAGGATGCCCACGACGGCGAAGGTGAGGTCGAGGGCGAGGAAGGTGTTCGTGCACCGCCGGGCCGAGGAGACCTTGGGCAGGGTGAGCGCGGTCCAGACGGTGAGCACGGCCAGGTAGACGGCGCCGGGCAGCGGATGGGCGAAGTGCTCGAAGGCCCAGACGTAGACCGTGACCGCGTAGCCGAGCCCCAGCAGCCGGTACCCGATCAGTGCCCGCCACATCGGCCGCTCGACAGAGACCCTCGTGACCATCTTCGCTGCCCCGCCCCCTGATTGTGCCCGGCTGTGCCCGGCCTCGCCCCGTGCCGCCCGGTGTGCGGCTACGCCGCTCTGTCGCGCCGCCCCCGCCTGCGTCCGGCCGGCTGCGGCGGACGCCCCGGTTCCCCGTCCGTGGTGCCGGCGTTCCTGGCGGCCTCCTGCTCGGCCTCCTTCTTCGCCGCCTTCTCCGCCTCCGCCTGGCGCTTGGCCTCGTCGGCGAGTTGCCGCTTGGCGGCGGTGGCGTACATGTCGACGTACTCCTGCCCGGACAGCTTCATGATCTCGTACATGACCTGGTCGGTCAGGGCACGCTGCACGAAGCGGTCGTGCTCCATGCCCTGGTAGCGGCTGAAGTCCAGCGGCCTGCCGATGCGGATGCCCGGGCGCATCAGTTTGGGCACCGTCTGGCCCGGCGGCTGGATCTTCTCGGTGTCGATCATCGCGACGGGAAGGACGGGGGCTCCCGAGCGCAGCGCGACCCGGGCCAGGCCACCCGGCTTGCCGCGGTAGAGACGGCCGTCGGGGGAGCGTGTGCCCTCCGGGTAGATGCCGAACAGCTCGCCGCGGGCGAGGACTTCGAGCCCGCTGCGGATCGCGGCCTCACCCGCGCCCCGGGCGCCGGAGCGGTCGACCGGCAGCTGCCCGACGCCCTTGAAGAAGGCAGCGGTCAGCTTCCCCTTCACCCCCGGAGAGGTGAAGTACTCGGCCTTGGCGATGAAGGTGACCTTCCGGTCCAGCACGGCGGGGAGGAAGAAGGAGTCCGAGAAGGACAGATGATTGCTGGCGAGAATCGCCGGCCCGCCCTCGGGCACGTGCTCCAGCCCCTCCGCCCAGGGACGGAAGGCAAGCTTGAGCCCGTTGCCGACCGACAGCTTCATCGCTCCGTAGAACAACCGAGGACCTCCTGATTCCGACACGGCGACCCTATCTCGCCATCGGGGAAGCAGCGCTGCTCCGTCAGGCACAGCGGAACTACCCGCTCTCCCTCCGCCACGCGTAGGCTGGAGCACCTGCCCCGACGGGGAGCGGCACGGACAGCGCCGCCCCAGGACGCCGACCGACTTGAGACCCGACCGGCTGGAGGCCGACGTGTCCTTCCTTCCCGGAGCCGAGCCCTTGCGCCATGACGGATCGGAGACCGGGGTCCTGGTGTGCCACGGCTTCACCGGCTCCCCGCAGTCCGTACGCCCGTGGGCCGAGCACCTGGCCGCGCAGGGGCTGACGGTCTCCCTGCCGCTGCTTCCCGGTCACGGCACCCGCTGGGAGGACCTGGCGGTCACGGGCTGGCAGGACTGGTACGCGACGGTGGACCGCGAGTTCCGGCTGCTGAGCGCCGAGTGCGAACAGGTCTTCGTGTGCGGCCTGTCCATGGGCGGCGCCCTGGCGCTGCGCCTGGCGGCCCGGCACGGCTCCGCGGTGAGCGGGGTCGCCCTGGTCAACCCCGCGGTGACCTTTCCCCGGCTCCAGGGTTACGCCCTGCCGCTGGGGCGCTTCGTGCTCCGCTCGGCGAAGGGCATCACCAGCGACATCGCCAAACCCGGTGCGCGGGAGGTGGGTTACGAACGGGTCCCGACCCAGGCCGCCCACTCCGCGCGTGACCTCTTCCGCCGGGTGCGCGGTGAACTGCCGCAGGTCACACAGCCGCTGCTGGTCATGCACAGCAGGACGGACCACGTGGTGCCGCCCTCCGACTCGGCCCTGGTCCTCAGCGAGGTCTCCTCGACCGACGTGACGGAGACCGTCCTCGAGGACAGTTATCACGTGGCCACGCTGGACCACGACGCGGAGCGCGTCTTCGCGGACTCACACGGATTCATCACCCGGCTCGCAGTGAGGAAGACAGCACGCGATGGAGCGTAACCCTGGCGCGGAAGACCACAACTCAGGCGAGGACCCGGACCCCCACCGGGACCAGGACCGGGACCAGGAGGCGGCGCTGCCGCTGGACGAGGAAGCCGCCTGGGCCCAGATCGTCGCCGCCTACGGCGACCGGCCGACGGCCGACGGCATGGCGCCCGCGGCCGAGCCGGACGAGGACGACGCCCGTACCGCCGCCCGCCCCTCCTCGGGCTCGCCCTCCGGACCGGGCTCCGGCTCCGAGGGTGAAGGAGAAGGCGGAGGCGAAGAAGGCGGTACGTCCGTACGCAGCTTCACGGTGTACTCGGCCGGCTCCGGGCCGCGCGACTGGTCGGTGCCCTCCCCGGAGGACAAGGACGGCGGCGAAAGCGACGACGACGAGGGCCACTTCGTGCCGCCCGAGCCGCCGCCGCTGCCCGAGTCGGACACCACCACGAAGTTCGCCTGGCTCGCGGTCCTCGGCGGTCCGCTGCTGCTGATCTTCACCATCCTGCTCCAGCAGGAACTGGTCTGGTGGATCATCACCCTCGGTGTCGGCGGGTTCCTGGGCGGGTTCGCGACGCTGGTGGCCCGGATGCGTGACGGCCGCGACGAGGACGACTGGGACGACCCCGGGCGCGGCGCGGTGGTCTGAAGGACCGGCTCGCACGCGCACTCGCTCGCCGGTGCCGTGGCGCGCCGCTCAGTCGGTGGCCTCTGAGGGCACACGCAGCGCCGCCAGTACGGGCAGATGGTCCGTGGCGGCCCGCAGGTCGGCGCCGGAGACCCCGTCCAGCCCGGCGGGTACGCCGCAGCCGAGCACGTCGATGCCGCCGGAGGCGAGCACCGCGTCGATGCGCTGGTGCGGGTCGTGCGGCGTGGAGGTGTGTTCGCCGCCCCAAGGGCGGACCGCCCAGCCGTCCTGGAGTTCCGCGGCGAGACGGCGGAAGGTGCGGCCCCGCGGACGTTCGTTGAGGTCGCCGGCCGCCACCCGGTGCGTGGTGCCCAGTGCGGCGAGACGCTCGAGAAGCATCCGCCCCTGCGCCTGCCGTTCGTCGGTCTGCAGGCTCAGATGGCAGCTGAGCACGCCGAGCCGCGCGGACGGGCCGAAGCGCAGCACCGCCGTGGCGAAGCCCCGTCTGTGCAGACCGGGTGTGTGCGGCAGCAGTACGTCCTCGGCGTGCTCGACGGTGACCCGCAGCGTGGCCAGGATCATCGGACCGGTGGCCGGGGCGCCGCCCGTCACGTAGACCAGTCCGCACTCACGGGCCAGCCATGACGCGTGCTTGCGCCAGCGGAAGAACCGCGGGGCCTCCTGGACACACACGACATCGGGGGCGCACGCCCGGACGACCCGGGCGAGTGCCCTCCGGTCGTCGCGCATGGAGCGGATGTTGTAGCTGAGCAGACGGACGACGGCGGAGCCGTCCGGGTCCGTCCGCCCGGCGGGCAGGTCCGCGAGCGTCATCGGTGTGGCTCACATCCTCTGTCCTCGGTTCCTCGGGCGGCCCCGCGGTGCGCCGGGCCGGGCCGGCTGGTGTGTCCGGCCCGGCCCGGCGGGTGCGCGTTCTCAGCCCTGACGGGCAAGGTCCGCGACGCCCACCATGCCCGCCTTGCCGCCCAGTTGGGCCGCCAGCACTTCGGCGTGCGGCCGCCAGCGGCTGCCGACCAGCCAGCGGCGGTACGACTTACGGATGGGGTCCAGCACGAGATCGCCCTCGTCCGAGACTCCGCCGCCGACGATGAAGGCCGCCGGATCGAAGAGCGAGGCGAGGTCGGCCAGACCGGCACCCGCCCAACGGGCCAGCTCCCGGAAGGAGTCCACGGCGACCGGGCAGCCCCGCCGGGCGGCCTCGCTGATGTGCTTGCCCTCGACGCCCTCAGGGGTGCCGTCGCCCAGTTCGAACAGGATCGCCGCGTTCTCGGGCGTGGCCGTGGCGCGCTGCTGCGCGTACCGTACGAGCGCGCTGCCGGACGCGTACTGCTCCCAGCAGCCCTGGTTGCCGCAGCCGCACAGCAGGCCGTCGGGCACCATCCGGATGTGGCCGAACTCCGCCGCGACACCGAAGCGTCCACGGTGCAGCCGGCCGCCGATGATCACCCCGCCGCCGAGTCCGGTGCCGATGGTGATGCACACGACGTCCTCGTGGCCGGTGCCGACGCCGAACTTGTACTCGCCCCAGGCCGCCGCGTTCGCGTCGTTCTCGATGACGACCGGGAGGCCGATGCGCTGCTCCACCTTGTCCTTGAGCGCCTCGTGCCGCCAGCTCAGGTTGGGGGTGAAGAGGACCGTGGCCCTCTTGTCGTCGACATAGCCCGGTGCGCCGATGCCGACGGCCTCCACTTCGTGCTCGGCGCTGGCATCCCGTACCGCGTCGGCGATGGCGTCGATCACGCCGTCCGCCGTGGGCGGGGTGGGCACGGTACTGGTTTCCAGAATGGCTCCGTGCTCATCGACAACGCCGGCCGCGATCTTGGTGCCGCCGATGTCGACGCCGATAGTGAGTCCCATGTGTCCCTCGGTTATCCGGTCTTGCCCCGCTGCGGAACACCGTACCGGAGGGGGTGTGCCGCCCGGTCGCCCGCGAAGTCACTCCGCCCGCGAGGCGTCTCACCCACCGTCCGGGCCGGACCCTCCCGGGCGCCTGCCGGAACCGTAGGGATCGTCCGGGTCGCCGGAGGTCCCAGGTCCCGGGGAGCCCCCCGGGCCGTCGCGGTCCGCGGGGTCCTTGTCCAGGTCGATGCGCTCCGGACCGCGCGGGGCGCCGTCCTGCGGGCGTCCGCCGGACGTGCCGGGAGCGGACGGCGGAGCCGACGGCGCGCCGGGTGCCGTGGTCCCGGTGCCGCCGGGCGCACCGGCCGTCCAGCGTCCCTCGGCCTCCTGCACGGCCGCACGGTAGGCCGCCAGCAGCTCCCCGCCGGCCGCGGCGAGATGGTCGAAAACATGCGGATTGCGCTCGACGACCGGCCCGACGGCGGCCTTCGCCTGCGCGATCAGCTGCTGTGCCACGCCCTGCGCGGCCGCGGAGGCGACGGTGGGGCCGAAGGGCCTGCCCAGCTCTGCCACCTTCTCGGACACGGCGTCCGCGAGCCGCCGCAGCTCCTCGGCCGGGTCCGCGTACTGCTGCCCCTGGTCCGCCCGGCGGCGGGCCTTCTCGGCGGACAGGTCTTCCTCGCAGGCCGTCGCCCAGGCGTCGGCGTCGTGCGCGGAGGGCTCTGCGGCATCGCTCATGGCGGCTGCTCCTGTGGCAGGGGGAGGACGAAGGCTCCTCTCCGACGTTACCCGAACGGACGGACGGCGGTAGGGCTCTGAGCCCTCAGCCCCGCCGGCCCTCCGGCGGCCGGCCCGGCGTGCCCTCCGGCCACAGAGCGGGATCGGGCTCACAGCGCACCCGCAGCTCCCCGCCGTCGAGTGCGGCGCCCACGACGCGGCATCTGCGCAGTGCGGAGGGCAGGGCGATCACACGCCGGTACGGGCCGACGCCGAGGATCAGTTCGTCCCCGCGCCGCACCAGCGTCAGCTCGTCCTTGCGCACGGCCGGAAGCGGCATCCGCCACACCAGCAGGCCGTCCTGAGCGAGGCGGTCCTCGATGCGGCCGGGCCCGCGGACAGGGTCGCCGCGCCCCGTGCCGCCGGTACTGCCGGTGCCGCCGGTACTGCCCGTGCCGCCGGTGCCGGGCGGGGCAGCAGCTCCGGCCGCACCGGCGAGGCGGGAGAGGTCCCCGGCACCGCGCGGGTCGTGGCCCAGGTGCGGCAGCTCGCACAGCGGCACGCCATGCGTCCCGCACTCCGCTCGCAGCTCCTCCAGCGCCTGCTGCTGCCTGCCGGACATCGAGGCCAGCCAGGGGTCCGTGCTTCCTTCGGGAAGCACCCTGTTGGCGACGACTGACTCCAGCGGCATCGCGTACAGGCCGAGTCCGGCACGGGCGGAACGCAGCGCCTCGGCGGAGAGCGGGCCGGGCTCCGTCACGACCCGTACGGCCGTGGCGGGCGACTCCAGCACGCCCTGTACGTCCGCGAGTTCCTCCGCCCAGCGGTCGGCCGTCTCATACAGCGCGGCGGCGGGCACCGGTACGCCCACGAGCTGTGCGAGCGCGGGCCGCAGGGCTCGCGCTGCCTGCCGCTCGGGCGGTACCAGCCTGCGCAGGTAGCGCCGCAACTGCCGGGGCAGCGCCAGCATGTGCAGCGCCGCGGTCAGGGGCGGCAGATCGACGACGAGGGTGTCCCACTCCCCCGAGGTGTGCGCGGCGCGCAGCGTGCGCAGCAGCGCGAAGGTCCCGGAGCCGGGAAGTTCGGTCAGCTCGTCGTGGTCCAGCGCCTGCGCTCCGAGCAGTTCCAGGAGCGTACCGGCCCGGTCCTGCAGCGCGGTCACCCCGGCGCGGAAGACCTCTCCCGGGTCGACGCGGACGGCCGAGAGCCGTCCGCCGGCTGCGGGGACCTGCGTCCCGGCGGGGCCCGGCGAACCGTGCGGACCGTGCGGACCGGCCGGTGCGGCGGCGACCGTCGTGCCGAGCACCGCCTCCAGCACCGCGGGCGTCTCACCGCTCAGCAGCAGCGTGCGCCCGCCGTCACGGGCGCGGGCGAGTGCTGTCGCCGCGGCCACGGTCGTACGTCCCGCGCCGCCCGGACCGGTGATCAGCACAGTGCGGGGCGCGGGGCGCGGGGCGCTCCCGTCGTCGCCGCCACCGGCCGCGGCAAAACCGGAGTGCCCGGCGTGGGCCGCGGGCTCCGCGGAACCGGGCGGCGGGGCGGAACCCCCGGCGTCCGCGGGGGTGTTCACGGCGGGTGCGGCATCGTCGCCGCGGTGGTCGTCCGGCTGGGACACTCCCGTCTCAGCCTTTGCCGGCGCTCTCGTCCGCTGAGGCGCCACCACCCGACTCGACCCGCTTCTTCAGCCCCGACAGCGCACGGTCGATGATGACCTTCTCCGCCTTGCGCTTGATCATCCCCAGCATCGGGATCTTGACGTCGACGGTCAACTGGTAGGTCACCTCGGTACGTTCACCGTCGGCCGGTGCCAGCCGGTAGACGCCGTCGAGGGCGCGCAGCATCTGCGACTTCACCAGGGACCATCGCACCTCGTGGTCGCCGATCCACTCGTAGGCGAGGGTGTGCTCGTCCTTGATGGCGCCCGCGTCCAGCAGCAGCCGCACCTGCTCGGCGCGTCCCGCCGCGTCCCGGGAGAGGACCTCGGCCTCCTTCACCTCGTCCGTCCACTCGGGGTAGCGGGCGAAGTCGGAGATCACTTCCATCACGGCGGCGGGCGCCGCATCGATGGTGATGTTCGAACTGGTGTGTTCCGCCATCGCCGTTGATCCTCCATTGCTGCGAGCCGGCCCCCGATTGCCGCTGGAAGGCTACCGTGCGTGCCCGGCGGCGGGCGCAGGGGCCGTCCGTCCCCCGCTGCCGCCCGCGGACGGGAGACGGGAACCGGCAGGCGGGCGGGCAGCCCCGGCCCTCACCACTCCATCACCCACGGCGTGCCCGTCGCGTTGAAATGGCCCACGTTCACGCACTCCGTCGGCCCGATGCGCATCCGCCGCACCAGGGGCTGGTGCACGTGCCCGAAGAGATGGAAGCGCGGGCGTACCGCGCGCACGGCCCTCAGCAGTGCCTCGCTGCCGCGCTCGAAGCGGCGCGCCACCGTGTCGTAGCACAACTCCGGCACGTCGGGCGGGATGTGGGAGCACAGTACGTCGACCTCGCCGAGCGCCTCGATCTTGGCGGCGTAGGTCTCCTCGTCGATCTCGTAGGGCGTACGCATCGGGGTCCTCAGCCCTCCGCCGACGAACCCGAAGCGCAGCCCGCCGATGTCGGCGGTCTCCCCGTCCAGCACCGTGACGCCCTCACCCGCGTACTCCGGCCACAGCGGCGGCATGTCGACATTGCCGTAGGTGGCGTACGTGGGCGTCGGGAAGGCGGCGAAGAGTTCGGCGTACTGCCGGCGGACGGCCGCCTCGACGGCGGCGGCGCGGTCTATGCCCGCCCAGAGTCCGGCGGAGAACTCGCGCGCCTCCGCGAAGCGCCGCTCGGTGCGCAACTGCACGATGCGGTGGGCGTTTTCGACGCCGAACAGTTCGGGGAAGATGCCGCGGGAGTGGTCGGCGTAGTCGAGGAAGAGGATGAGATCCCCCAGGCACACGAGCGCGTCGGCCCCGTCGCCGGCCGTGGCGAGGTCCTGACTGTTGCCGTGTACGTCGCTGACCACGTGGACTCGCATCCGCACACCCTAGATCGGGGCGCGTCCGCGCGGCACCCCCGCTCCGGGCCCCTCCCCACCTGCGGTTACTTCCCCGTCACCGGGTGCGTGGATTATTCTTTCGCCGACCGACCGACACGTGTGACGCATGAGACATCTCTGGCTCACCCCTACCCCGATACCCTACTGATGGGTAACGTCCGGGCCGTCATTCTCCGGAATCCCCCACAGGTTCCGGACTGAGCCAACGGAGGCCGCCCTCGACGGCCACCGGTCCGGCGCCGACGAGGAGCAGCAGTCTTGCGCGAGTTCAGCCTTCCGGCCCTCTACGAGGTCCCAGCCGACGGCAATCTGACGGATCTCATCCGCCGAAACGCGGCTCTGCATCCCGATGTCGCCGTCATCGCACGCAAGCGGGACGGGCAGTGGCTGGACGTCAGCGCAGCCGGCTTCCTCTCCGAGGTGGAGTCCGCGGCCAAGGGCCTGATCGCGGCCGGTGTCCGGCCCGGCGACCGCGTGGCCCTGATGTCCCGTACGCGCTACGAGTGGACGCTGCTGGACTTCGCCGTCTGGAGCGCCGGCGCCGTCACCGTGCCCGTGTACGAGACGAGTTCGCCGGAACAGATCGCGTGGATCCTCGGCGACTCGGGCGCGGTCGCCTGCCTGGTGGAGACGGACGCGCACACCAAGGCGGTGGAGTCCGTGCGCGACCGGCTGCCCGCCCTCGCCCACGTCTGGCAGATCGAGCCGCAGGCAGACGCGGACGGCGAGGGCACCGGCGCGGTGGCCCTCCTGGCGGCGGGCGGCGCGGACGTGGGCGACGACACCGTCGAGGCACGCAGCTCCGCCGCGAAAGCCGACTCCCCCGCCACCATCGTCTACACCTCCGGCACGACCGGCCGCCCCAAGGGCTGCGTGCTCACGCACCGCAGCTTCTTCGCCGAGTGCGGCAACGTCGTCGAGCGGCTGCGCCCGCTCTTCCGTACCGGCGAGTCCTCCGTGCTGCTCTTCCTGCCCATCGCCCACGTCTTCGGACGGCTGGTGCAGGTGGCGGCCGTGATGGCGCCGATCAAGCTCGGCCACGTCTCCGACGTGGCGAAGCTGACCGACGAACTGGCCGCCTTCCGCCCCACCATGGTGCTGGGTGTGCCGCGCGTCTTCGAGAAGGTCTTCAACTCCGCGCGTGCGCAGGCCCAGGCGGGCGGCAAGGACAAGATCTTCGACAGGGCCGCCGAGACCGCCGTCGCCTACAGCCGCGCCCTGGACGACCCCTCGGGCCCCGGGCTGAGGCTGAGGCTCCGTCACAAGGCGTTCGACGTACTGGTCTACGGCAAACTGCGGGCGGTGCTGGGAGGACGCGCCACTCACGCGATCTCCGGCGGCGCCCCGCTCGGCGAACGGCTCGGGCACTTCTACCGCGGCATCGGCTTCACGGTGCTGGAGGGCTACGGCCTCACCGAGTCCTGCGCGGCCACGGCCTTCAACCCCTACGACCGGCAGAAGATCGGCACGGTCGGCCAGCCCCTCCCCGGCTCCGTGGTCCGTATCGCCGACGACAACGAAGTGCTGCTGCACGGCGAGCACCTCTTCACCGGCTACTGGAACAACGAGGAGGCCACACGGGAAGCCCTCGCCGACGGCTGGTTCCACACCGGCGACCTCGGCACGCTGGACGCCGACGGCTATCTCGCCATCACCGGGCGGAAGAAGGAGATCCTGGTGACGGCCGGCGGCAAGAACATCGCCCCCTCCGTCATCGAGGACCACATCCGGGGGCACGCCCTGGTCTCCGAGTGCATGGTGGTCGGCGACGGGCGTCCCTTCGTCGGCGCGCTGCTCACCGTGGACGAGGAGTTCCTGCCGCGCTGGGCGCTGGAGCACGGCAAGTCGGAGCTGACGCACGAGGCGCTGCTGAAGGACCAGGATCTGCTGGCCGAACTGCAGCGTGCGGTGGACGGGGGCAACGCTCTGGTCTCCCGGGCCGAGTCGGTACGCAAGTTCCGGGTGCTGCGCACCCAGTTCACCGAGGAGTCGGGGCACATCACACCGTCTTTGAAGCTGAAGCGCGGCGTGGTGGCGAAGGACTTCGCGGACGAGATCGAAGCGCTGTACGTCTGAACACCCCGGTCCGGCCGCCCGGGCCCGTACCGAAGGCCCGGCTCACCGCCCGGTCAGGGCAGTCGGGCCTCCGCGGCCAGCTCCCCTACGAGGCCCGCCACATGGTCCGCGTACGGACGCACCCGGGGCAGCAGGTCCTCCCAGCGCTCTTCCTCCTGCCCGAGGTAGACGGCACGCGCACGGGAGAGCACCGGCCGGTGCTCTCCCGGCAGCCGCGCCAGCGCCCAGTCGGCCGCTGCGTCCTTGGAGGTGACGCCCCCTGTTGCGAGGGTCGTCCAGATGCGGGCGAGCGTCAGGACGACGTTGCGGGTGTCCGTCTCCGCTTCGGCCAGCAGGTCCGGCACACCGGCCGCCGCTCCCCGGAACAGGTCCTCCCTCGGTACGGGGTCGAACACCTCCTCCGGCGGCGGTCCGAGCAGCGTGGTCCTCCCCCGCAGAACCATCGTGATCAGCGGCGCGAGATCGGGCATCGGCCCGGGCGACGGCGTCGTGCCGCGCTCGTACTCCTCGCGCAGCCACTCGCCGTACTGGAACTCGCACCACGGCGGATAGCGCCAGGGCCGCACGTCGGAGTGGACCGCGGCAGTCAGCTCGACGGGCCGGGCCGGGCCGGGGCGCCGCCACGGCCGCCGGCGGAGCCCGGACCGCCCGGGCCGGAGACCCTCAGCAGCCCGTCCACGAGCGCCCGCCGTTCGCGGGCCGTCGTACGCCGCCGCAGTACGGCGAAGACGTCGATGTCGCTGTGGGGACGCAGCCCGCCGCCGAGCACCGCAGAACCGTGCAGATAGGCCCCCACCAAGTCGGTCCCGAACACCGCCCGCACCAAGGGCGCGACCTCCGTCCGCGCGATGCCGCTCACAGCAGCTCTTCCAACCGCCCGGCCAGCGAGTCCCATCTCCAGCGCTCGCCCACCCACTCCCGCCCCCGCTCGCCCATGCGGACACGCAGCGCGGGGTCCTTGAGCAGGGTGACGAGACGGCCGGCGGCCTCCTGGGGTACGCCGCCCCGTACGACCCATCCCGTCTCTCCCTGAAGCACGGCGTCCGGGGCACCGCCCGAGTCGCCCGCGACGACGGGGAGTCCGGTGGCCGATGCCTCCAGATAGACGATGCCGAGCCCTTCGACGTCCAGGCCGCCCCGGCGGGTGCGGCACGGCATCGCGAAGACGTCTCCGGCGCCGAAGTGTGCGGGCAGTTCCTCCCAGGGGACGGCGCCGGTGAAGCGGACGGCCTCGCCCACACCCGTCGCCCCGGCAAGTTTCTCCAGCCGGCCGCGGTAGGGGCCGCCGCCCACGACGAGCAGCACGGCGTCCGGCACCTCGGCCAGGACGCGCGGCATCGCCCGGATCAGGGTGTCCTGCCCCTTGCGCGGCACGAGGCGGGAGACGCAGACGACGACGGGCCGGTCCGTCAGGCCGAGCCTCGCCCGCAGGGCGTCCCCGCCCGAGTCGGGGTGGAATGCCTTCTCGTCCACGCCGGGCGGCAGTTGAACCATACGGGCGGCCGCCTCGGGCGTCAGGGCACGGGCGATCCGCGACCGGGTGTACTCGCCGAGATACGTCAGCGTGTCCGTCCCCTCACCGATGCGGCGCAGCAGCTGCCGGGACGCGGGCAGCTGCGCCCAGGCGGCCTCGTGCCCGTGCGTGGTGGCGACGAGCCTCCGCGCCCCCGCCGCTCGCAGCGCGGGAGCCATCAGCCCGAGCGGGGCTGCGGCGCCGAACCACACGGAGGTGCACCCGTGTTCACGCAGCAGAGCGGCGGCACGCCGGGTGACCCCCGGCGTCGGCAGCAGCATGGTCGCGGGGTCACGCACGACCTCGAAGGGCTGTTCCGCGTCGAAGCGGGCCGTCTCCTCTGCTCCCTCCCGGCCGCGCCTGGACGTGGACGCGTAGACGACGACCCGGGAGGGGTCCAGACGCAGTGCCATGCTGTGCAGGAACGCCTGGATACCACCCGGCCGGGGCGGGAAGTCATTGGTGACGATCAAGGTCTTTCGCATCGCCGCCGACAGTACCGTCCGGGTGACGCACACCGCCCGGCCACCGGCCCGGTACGGCGACGCGAGGGCCCGCCGTGCATGATGACGCGGTCAGCGGCAGGCACACGCGCGACCGCAGGACCGGTGGACGACCTCACGGGGCGAGAACAGGGTGGGCATGACGGACGGCACGGCTGAGCAGACCCCGCGGACGGACGAGCCGGGGGCCGGCGGCGCCCCGGGCGGACCGCGCGGCCTGCACCGGCGCCCCCGCTCCCGGCCCGTCATGGCCGCGCCGTTCGCGGTCTGGGCCGTGACCCGCGCGCTGCTCCTGCTGTGCGCCTTCAAGGTGCTCACGCTGCCCGGCCCCGACTTCACCAACGACGTCGGCGTCATCTACCGGGGCTGGTTCGAGGTGCTGAAGGCCGGAAGCTTTCCGCAGGACGACGTGACGTGGCAGTACCCGCCCGCCGCCGCCCTGGCGGTGCTCTCCCCCGCGCTGCTGCCCTTCCTCGACTACGCCTCGGCCTTCTACGTACTGGCGTGCGCCGCCGACGCCTTCGTCCTCGTCCTGCTCCACCGTGCGTCCGCGCGCGCGGGCAGCCGCCGCGCGGGCCTGTGGGGCTGGGTCGCCGGGGTCGCGCTGCTGGGACCGACCGCGTACGCGCGCTACGACCTCATGGTCACCGCCGTCGCCGTGGCCGCCCTGCTGGCGGGCGCCGCGCACCCGCGGACCGCCGGAGCCCTGGCGGCGTTCGGGGCGATGCTCAAGGTGTGGCCCGGACTGCTGCTGCTGGGGACGCCGCCGGGGCGGCAGACGCGCAGGGTGTGGACCGCCGCGCTGGTCACCGGTGTCCTCGTCGTGGGCGTCTTCGCGTCGGCGATGCCGGGGGCGTTCGCGTTCCTGGGTTTCCAGCACAGCAGAGGCACCGAGGTGGAGTCGCTGGGGGCACTGGTCTTCCACGTGGCCCGGCACTTCGGCTGGGAGGGCGAGGTCCTGCTCAACTACGGCTCGATGGAGTTCATCGGCCCGCATGTGAACCTCGTCAGCGACGCCGCGCTGGTCCTGACCGTCCTCGCCTTCGGCTGGCTGCTGATGTGGCGGCTGCGGGCCTCGGAATGGACCCCTTCGACCCCTGCGGACGCGGCGTTCACGGCCGTGCTGCTCTTCACGACCACCAGCCGCGTCATCAGCCCGCAGTACATGATCTGGCTCGTGGGGATGTGCGCGGTCTGTCTCACGCTGCGGGCGAGCTGCCAGACGTTGCCGGCGGTGCTCGTGCTGGCGGCGACCGGAGTGACGTTCTGGGAGTTCCCGCTGGGCTTCGCCCACGTCGTCGCCAGCGACTGGCAGGGAGTGCTGATGCTGGTCGTGCGCAACGGACTGCTGGTGGCCGCCTCGCTGCTGGCCTGCGGGCGGCTGTGGCGTACGAGCCGGGCGGCCCGTCCCGCGCCGGCCGTCCCCGTCACGACACCTCGCGGGAGACGTACGAGCGCCAGCGCTCCGTGAACTCGGCCACGGTCAGCCCCAGCTCCTCGCGCATGGCCCGGTCGAGGCCCGCGCCGCCCGTCTTCTCCGCCTCCCCCACACGCAGATAGAAGCTCAGCAGCTTCCCCTCGCCCCACCGCTCGGCGATGAGGCGGCACGCGAGCCAGCCGCTCTCGTAGGCCCGTCCCAGCTTCCCGGGGTCGCCGCCGAAACGGAAGTCGGCGTCGGAGGGCAGTTCACGCGGCGCCCCGCCGGTCTCCACCGCACGGGCGAGCTCCGCGGCGGCGTCCGCCGGCTCACGTCCTGTGACGCTGTAGCCGGCCCAGTCGGCCAGCCCTTCCGACAGCCACATCGGAGTCGCCGGCCCCGTGTGGGTGCGAGTGGCGACATGGACCGTCTCGTGCGTGACGACCACCTGCCGCCCCTCCTGGCTCAGCAGCCCGTACGCCTCGGGGTTGATCACTATCCGGTCGGCGGGTGCCGCGGCGGACCTCTCGGACTGCCCGGTGGTGACCGCGGCGATGCCTTCGTAGGAGGAGGGCGGGGAGTCCAGCAGCTGCGCCATCGCGCGCAGCGACGCGGGCGCCTCCAGCACCACCCTGCGGGGCCATTCGCGCGGCCAGATCCGGCTCACGGCGCGCACCGCGCGGTCGGCCTCCCGTGCGAGCGCGCTCAGCTCCTCCCGGCCGCGGCCGACACCGAGCACCAGGCTGCGCTCGCCCCGTACGGGGGTGAGCCGGCCCTGCTCCCACAGCTGCCGGTCACTGCCCGGCAGTTCGGAGCCGACGTACCAGCGGCCGTCGCGCTGGACGAAAGCGAGCCGTTCGGTGGCGGTGACGGGGGCGCGGTCGTCGCCGCGCAGCCGGTAGTCCAGCCGGGCCACCGCCTCGGTGCGGGAGCCGCCGTCCCGCCCGGTGTGCCGTACCTCCGTGACGCGGTAGGACAACCGGGTCAGCGGCAGCCGGCGCAGATTCCGGAAGACCTCCCGCTGGGCCGTGCGGTAACGGCCGGCCCGAGGGTCGAGCGTCGCCAGGTACTCGCGCTCACTGCCGCTGTGCACGGCTGCCGACTGCCGCTCCAGCACTCGCTGCAGGGCCGCTCGTTCACGCTTGTCCGGGCTCTGCGCACCGCCCGGGCCGCACGCGGTCAGCGTGGGCAGGGAGGCCAGCAGCGTGCCCGCCAGAGCCCCGCGCAGGGCGCGGGGGAGGGCACCGCTGCCCCGCACGCCGCGCCTCTGCCCTGGAGCACCCACACAGGCGATCGTACGGGCGCGGGACGAAGGCCCGGGCGAACGGGCCCGGGCGAACGGGCCCGGCGAGCGGGGACCTCAGGGGCGGGTGACGGCGGAGACCGGCATCATGCCCACCGGGTCGTAGCGCACCGGCGCACCCGGGTGGGGCGCGTGCACCACCTTGCCGTCGCCGACATACATGCCGACGTGGCTCGCGTCGCTGCGGTAGATCACCAGGTCGCCCGGCTGCGCCTGGCTCAGGGAAACCTGCCGTCCGGCGGAGCGCTGCCCCTGCGAGGTGCGGGGGATCGCCGTACCGGCCCGGCCGTACGCCCACTGGGTCAGGCCCGAGCAGTCGAAGGAGGCGGGACCTGCCGCGCCCCACACGTAGGGACGCCCGACAGCCGAACGGGCCGCGGCCACGGCAGCAGCGGCCCGCCCCGAGGCGGCTTTCGCGCCTTCGGCGGAGGGGCCCTGGCGACCTCCGGCCCTGGAGGCCCGCTCACGCGCGGCCCGTTCGGCGGGCGAGAGCCGCTCCAGCAACTGCCGGGCGGCGGCGAGCTTCTTCTGTACGGCCTTCTTGTTCCGTTTCAGCTCCGCGCGGTGCCGCTCCAGTTCGGCGAGCTTCTCACCGGCCTCGGTGCGCTGCTGCTTCAGCGTCCGCTGCGCGCTCTTGAGCCGGTTGAGCTTGTCCTGCTGGCGGCTGCCGATGCGGTCGAGGGTGGACGCCTTGTCGAGGTAGCTGTCGGGGTCCTCGCTGAGGATCAGCGCGAGGGCGGGATCGAGACCGCCCGAGCGGTACTGCGCCCCCGCGAGTGAAGCGAGCCCCTTGCGCAGGCTGTTGACCTTCGCCTGGTCCCGTGCGGCGCGTTCCTGTACGTGCTCGACCTGTCTGCGCAGCTCCCCGGCGCGTTCCGCGGCGGCGTTGTACTTCTCGGTGGCCGACTCGGCCTGTTCGTAGAGCCGGTCGATGCGGGCGTCGGCCGACCGGCTCGAAGCGGACCCCGGGCCGTCACCGGGACGCGCGCCCGCCGGGGCGGCGGGTGTCAGCGCGGCTGCGGCACCCGCGACCGCCGTGACCACGGCGACCCTGGTGGGCCAGCCACGCCCGCGCCGGGCGGGTTTCCTGTGAGACCGGTACGAGACCACTGCGGGCGCGCTCCTTCCGTGCGGGCGTGCCCGTGGGAGTCCGCACAGCCGCCCGGAGGACGGTCGGAGCGGCTCTCAGCACACGCCCTGGGCCGACTGCGCGGCGAATCTAGCCGCACAGCCGGGAAGGATTCACGCACCGCGCGCGGCGCGACAGAGGCACGAAATGCGCCGACCCCGCCGATGACGCAGGTCAAAGGCAGGGTCAGGGGTCATCACGGTGCATCCGCCATCACCCGTACGAACTACCCTGCCGGGGAGCTGTGATGACGTACGCGGCTGTGCCGTCCGTCCCGGCGCGGAGTCGCAGGCGGAGGCGGAGCCCGTCAGCCGATCCGCACGCCGAACTGGAACGGCATGTTGTTGATCGACTCGTAGCGCACGTTGGCGCCCGGCTTCGGCGCGTGCAGGATCTGCCCGTTGCCCGCGTAGAAGCCGACGTGGTGCAGGTCGCCGTAGAAGAAGACCAGGTCGCCGGGGGCGAGTTCGCCCTGGCCCAGCCGGGTTCCGGCGTTGGCCTGGTCCTGGGATATTCGGGGGATGGAGACGCCCGCCTGGTTGTACGCCCAGGAGGTCAGCCCGGAGCAGTCGAAGGAGCTGGGGCCGGTGGCGCCCCACACGTAGGGCGAACCGATCTTTCCCTTGGCCGCGGAGAAGGCGGCGGCCGCACGCTGCGAGGCCGAGGCGTCGCTGCCGAGCTGGACGCGGGAGCTGGCGGCGCGGTCGGCGCGTGCCTGCTCTGCGGCGAGGCGGGCGCGGTCCTTGGCCGTCAGGGAGTTGAGGAGCGAGCGGGCCTCGGAGAGCTTGCCCTGGATCTTCTTCTTCTTGTCGCCGAGTTCCTTGCGGGTGTCGGCGAGGTCGTCGAGCTTGTCCGAGGCTTCCTTGCGCTGCTGTGCGAGATTGCGCTGCTTGCTCTGGATCTTCTTCAGCGCGTCGGCCTGCTTGGTGCTCAACTGGTCGAGCGTGGAGGCCTTGTCGAGGTAGCTGTCCGGGTCCGAGGAGAGGAAGAGCTGCACCGAGGGGTCCACGCCACCCGTGCGGTACTGCGCGGTGGCCATCGAACCGAGGCCGTTGCGCATGTCGTTGAGGTCGTCCTGCCCGCGCGCCACGCTGTCCTGCAGGTTGCCGACCTGCTTCTGCAGCTTCTTCTGCTTCTCCTTGGCGCCGTTGTACTTCTCGGTCGCCGCCTCGGCGTCCTCGTAGAGCTTGTCGACCTTCTCCTTGACCTCCTTCTTGGAGGCCTTCGGCTCGGCCTGGGCACCCTGGGAGGTGAGGGCGACAGCTGCCGCGGCGGTTGCCGTCAGAACGGTCACGCGGCGGGTGCGGCTGGGCTGCTTGGGACGACGGTGGGACGCCACTTGGGCGAGCTCCTTCTTCCTCAGCCGCCTGCCGGACTGACACTCCGGCTCCACTTCGCCTGGGAAGGCATCCGCGGAACGAGGCGGTCCTCCGCTGCCGCCCCGGATGGACGGTCAACCTCGCGGAGGTTCGGGGCCAGACATTAGCCACGCGTAATCGTTCGATCAAATCACTGAGGAAAAAAATATGTCACACAACCGGATTCTTTACTCGGTTCACACAGGGAGCGATGGTCACATCACGCAGGGGTGCGAACGCGGGCCTCAAACCGGAGTGTTGGCCCACGGGGCGGACGAGGGTCCGCGGCCTATGTACGTTCCAGGCGTCGCAGCAGCAGAGTTGACGCCACGGGCCGCGCACCGGCCGACGCACAGCCGTCCGCCACCTCACGGTCGGAGGAGACGACCACCACGGGACGGCCCGCCGGCTCGGCGCGTACGAGCTGCCGGATGAGTTCGTCAGCCGTCTGGCCCGGTTTGCTGAAGAGCACCCGCACCCCGCGCGGCGGTGCGAGCAGCACCGGAGCGGCGAGTTCGGCTCCGTCGAAGACGCAGGTGATCTCAGCACCCGACTGCGCCGCCAGAACCGCCAGGCCTCCCAGCAGCCGCAGGCGCTGCTTCTCCAGCGGCATCGCCGGATATCCCGTCTTGGTGACGTTGTAGCCGTCGACGAGCATGTGCGCCTGCGGGAGCGAGAGAAGCTGGTCGAGAAGCTCGGGGTCGGACTCCGAAAGGGCGCGGGCCGCGATGTCCCGCGGTGTCATGCTTCCCGGCTCGACCGCGTCGACCGTCTCTGCCGGGCGGCTCCTCGTGGGCGGCAGCGCCAGCTCCCGGCGCAGCCCCTGGGCCGCGTCCAGCACGGTGTCCAGCAGCAGCCGCACCCGCATGTCCTCGACGCTGCGTCCCTCACGGGCGGCGCGGCGCCCCGCCTCGAGCGCGGCCTCGGCCTCGGCGAGCCGTGTGCGCAGCCTGCGGCCCTCGCTCTCGGCCGCCGTCTTCTCCGCCGCCGCGGAGGAGCGCAGTGACTCCAGTTCGGCCCGCAGCTTCCGCGCATCGGCCTCGCGGCGCTTCACATCGCTCTGCGCGCTGCGCAACTTCCGCCGGGTGACCTCAAGTTCCCTGCGCGTCGAGTCCAACTCGCCGCGTCCGCGCTCCGCCTCGGACCGCGCGGCGCTCTCGGCCTCCGCCAGCTCGCGGCGCAGCCGGCTCAGCTCCCGCTGCACCTCTTCGCCAGCCTGTTCGGCCTGCGCACGCTGTGCCTCCTCGCCCGCCGCCGCGACGAGCTTGGGCCAGTCGGCGGGGCGCAGCACGTAGGCGACCGCGGCGACGTCGACCGGGTCCGCGGCGGGAGGCGGAGTACCCGAGGAGAGTGCGTCGGTCAGCTCGGGGAGCCGCTCGCGCAACTGCTCGGCGATGCGCTCCCGGAAGACCGCGTCGCTCTCCAGGGACACGGCGATCGCGTTCGCGCCGAACTTGGTGCGGCGCTGAGGGGTGAAGCGGGCGTACTGGCGCAGCGGGGCGGGGAGTTCGCCGACGGTCAGGCCGCCGAGCGCGTCACCCGCGAGGGTGACCACCCGGCGGCGGACCTTCTCGGGCAGTGGCCGGTCCACGTGCTCGGCCCTGCCGGTTCCCGGCCCGTCCGGCTCCGGTCCGGTCTCTTCGCCACCGGACGGGCCGGAGGAATCCGACGGGGCGGCGGGCCCGGAGCCCCCGGACCGGTCCGGAGTCCCGGACGGACGGTCCGGTTCCGCTCCGGGCCCGTCCGGAGAGGCCGCGCGCGACGTCGACGGCTCCCGCTCTGTGCCGTCGCCCGTCTCTCGCGCCACCGCTCACACCCGCCGTTTCTCAGACCTGCGCGCCCGGCCGGTCGACGAGCTCGACCTGGTCGGCGGCATCGCACCACCGGCAGCGCACGGTCTCGATGCTCTCACTGAGCACCTCCTGCTCCTCGACCCTCGGCTCACCGGCCAGGTCCAGATGGACGAACTCCACGACCTTGCTGGAACGCGTCACATCGAAGCGCGTCAGGTTTCCGCAGAGCGTGCAGCGCCACCGGGTCTCGGCTGTGGGCGTGGGGACCGTCATGGTCGACCTCATTCCTTCGAGCGTTCACGGACTCCTGTGCGGTGCAGACGCGGATGCGTGCGGTAACCGGACGGAAGCACGCAGCAGCGTCTGCCGTAACCCTAAGACCTGCCGTGCGCCAGGTGTGTCGAGGAGTCCGCCCCGTGGCCGAGCCGTCATGATCCGCCTCATGCCGAAGCAGCCCGTGGTGACCTGTTCGCTCGCCGTCCTGTGCGCTGCGGTCTTCCTCATCGGCCCGGCCTCCGGCTTCCTGCCCTTCCACGGCACCGGCCCCTCCCTGCACCGCGCACAGGCCGCGTACTTCCAGCGCTGGGGCGTCGTCCCGTACACGATGTGGGACGGTGCCGTCCGTCCGCTCCTGACACCGCTGACCGCGCTCTTCCTGCACGCGAACTGGATGCATCTGCTCGGCAACGTGCTCTTCCTGTGCATCTTCGGGGGCCCCGTCGAGCAGCGCACGGGCCCGGTGCGGTTCGCCCTGTGCTATCTGAGCGTCGGCTACATCGCCATGCTCTGCTACGCGGCCGCGCACCACGACTCGGCCCAGACGCTGGTCGGAGCGTCCGGGGCGGTCTCCGGAGTGCTGGGGGCGTTCCTCTACCTCTACCCCAGGGCGCGCGTCACCAGTGTCTTCCCCTTCCTCTTCTTCCTGCCGCTGCGCTTCCCCGCGTGGCTGGTGCTGCTGTTCTGGCTCACGCTGCAGTGGATCGCCGCACGCGGCGACACCGACGGGCCGGGGGTCGCCTACCTCGCCCACGTGGTCGGCTTCACCCTGGGCTTCCTCTACGCGTGGCTGCGTTTCCGTACGGCTACAGTGGGCACGCCCGCTCCGGCGACCCAGGGAGAGTCCACACCGTGATCACCTCGATCGTGCTCATCAAGACCAGCACCGACCGCATCCCCGAGATCGCCGAGCAGATCGCCGCGCTGGAGAGCGTCAGCGAGGTCTACTCGGTCACCGGTGCGCACGACCTGATCGCGATGGTGCGCGTCACGGACCACGACGACCTCGCGGACGTCATCCCCGGCCGGATCAGCAAGGTGCCCGGGGTGCTGTCCACGGAGACGCACATCGCCTTCCGCACCTACTCCCAGCACGACCTGGAGTCGGCCTTCGCCATCGGCCTGGACGCCTGACCCTCCCCGCCGTGCGCCCGCCGGCGGCGCCCGTCCATGAGTGGCACCCTCAGCGCCGCCCGTCCCTCCCGCCCGTCCCTCCGGTCACTCCGCCCGGACGGCCGTGGCCTGCTCACCCTCCGGTACGCACCGCCCGTCCTGTTCGCGGTAGCGCAGGCGGGCACCGTTGCGCACCAGTTCACGCACGGCCCGCAGGAAACGCTCCACGTGTTCGTCCGGAGTCCCCGCGCCGATGCTGACGCGTACGGCGTTCAGCGGCCTCCCGCCCCGCGCGGCGGCATCTCCCCCTTCACCGGCGGCCCCGCATCCGCCCGGCTCCGCCTCGCCGGCGCCCAGGAGGGTGCGCACCAGCGGGTGCGCGCAGAAGAGCCCGTCGCGTACGCCGATGCCGTACTCGGCGGAGAGCGCGGCGGACAGATGCGAGCTGCTCCAGCCGTCGACGACGAAGGAGAGCACGCCGACACGGTCGGCGTCCGGGCCGAAGAGGGAGAGCACACGCACCTCGGGCAGCTGTGCCAGGCCGGTGAGCAGCCTGCGCGTCAACTCCTCCTCACGGGCGGCCACTCCGGCAAGGCCCGCCTCCGTGAGTGTCCGGCAGGCGGAGGCGAGCGCGTACGCGCCGATCACGTTCGGCGAGCCGGCTTCGTGCCGGGCGGGCCCGCTGTGCCACTCCACCTCCACACCGCCGTCCGCGCTCCTCGCGACCGTCCGGCTGGCGCCGCCGCCCGCGAGGTGGGCGGGGGCCGCGTCCAGCCAGTCGGCCCGGCCCGCCAGCACACCTGCGCCGAACGGCGCGTAGAGCTTGTGCCCGGAGAACGCCACCCAGTCGACGTCCAGTTCGCCGATGTCGACCGGGCGGTGCGGAGCGAGCTGCGCCGCGTCCAGGACGATGCGGGCGCCGTGGCGGTGTGCGGCCGCTGCCAGCTCCCGCACGGGCCAGATCTCGCCCGTGACGTTCGACGCACCCGTCACGCACACCAGCTTCTCCCCCTCGGGGGCGGCGCGCAGGGCCTCCTCGAGGTACGCGACCGCCCGCGCCGGTGAGCGGGGGGCGTCGAGGTAAGTGGTCCGCCTCTCCCCCCACGGCAGCAACGACGCGTGGTGCTCGGTCTCGAAGACGAACACGCGGGTGTCCCCGGGCAGCGCGGAGGCCAGCAGGTTCAGCGAGTCCGTGGTGGAGCGGGTGAAGACGACCTGGTCGCCCTCGCGGCAGCCGAGGAAGCGCGCGACGGTCCGCCTGCTCTCCTCGAAGAGGGCGGTCGAGTGCTGGGAGAGGTAGCCGGCTCCCCGGTGCACGCTGCCGTAGTACGGGGCGTAGGCGCCCACTTCGTCCCACACCCTCTTCAGGACGGGCGCGCTGGCGGCGTGGTCCAGAGCGGCGTAGGCGATGTCGCCGCCGGTCGCGAGCGGGGCGCGTACGTCCAGCCCCAGTACGGGCAGGGGCGCCGCGCCGGCCACGGAGGCGGCGGCCCCCACTGTGGCCCCCGCGGTGACTCCCGCGGTGACGCTCACGGGGCCCGCGGCGGGCGT
Source organism: Streptomyces sp. TAA204 (assembly GCF_000424965.1). Taxonomy (NCBI): domain Bacteria; kingdom Bacillati; phylum Actinomycetota; class Actinomycetes; order Kitasatosporales; family Streptomycetaceae; genus Streptomyces; species Streptomyces sp. TAA204. Next base: position 76,175 of record NZ_AUKW01000005.1, on the reverse strand, counting down.
GGCGGTGCCGGTGGCGGAGGAGCGGAAAGCGGTGGAAGCGACGCGCTGACTCATGGAGTTCTCCCTCGTGGACCAGGGACCCCTGGCCATGGGCCCCCCGCGGCAGAGGCGGGGATCGAGGGATCCGTGCTTGCCGCACGACCCTGCTGTCGTACGGCCCGGTCATCACCCGGGGCACCCCACCACGGAAGGAGGGTTGCCGGACAGCGGGCCGGGGCCTTGATCGCTGTCACTCGTGACCTGGCCGGAAGTATGGCACACCCCCGCAGGGCATCACCCCGCCGTCCGTATCCCGGACAGCCCCTCCGGCACGTACGTGCCGGAGGCCCGCCGTCGCGAACGGCGGGGCGAGCGGCAGCGGTTACAGGTGGCTCGCGGCCACCCAGCGCTCCAGCGCGGCACGGGCGGCGCCGCTGTCGACGGACTCCGCCGCCCTCTCCATGGCCGCGCCGATCTGCCCGGCCAGCGGCCCCTCCCCCGGTTCGAGGGCGACCAGCGCCGCCGCCGAGTTGAGCAGGACGGCGTCGCGCACCGGGCCTCTCTCGCCGTCCAGGAGGCGGCGGGCCACATCGGCGTTGTACGCGGCGTCAGCACCGCGCAGCGCCTCGACCGGCACCAGCTCCAGGCCGACGTCCCGGGGGTCGAAGGCCTCTTCCCGCACCGTGCCTCCGCGTACGACCCACACGGTGGATGTGGCCGTCGTGGTCAGCTCGTCCAGACCGTCGTCCCCGCGGAAGACGAGTGCCGAGGAACCGCGTTCGGCCAGCACTCCCGCGATGATCGGCGCCATGCGGGCGTCCGCGACACCGGTGGCCTGGGCCGCCACACGGGCCGGATTCGTCAGCGGCCCGAGGAAGTTGAAGGGGGTGGGGACGCCCAGCTCGCGGCGTGCGTTGCCGACATGGCGCAGGGCGGGGTGGAACTTCACCGCGAAGCAGAAGGTGATCCCGGCGTCCGAAGCCACCTCGGCGACCCGCTGCGGGGTCATCTCCAGATTGACGCCCAGCTTCTCCAGCACGTCCGACGCGCCGCTGGCGCTGGACGCCGCGCGGTTGCCGTGCTTGACGACCGTCGCACCCGTGCCGGCGACCACGACGGCGGACATGGTGGAGATGTTGACCGTACGGGCGCGGTCGCCGCCCGTGCCGACGATGTCGACCGTCGGGCCGGGGACCTCAATCACATTGGCGTGCTCGTACATCGCGCGTACGAGACCGGAGATCTCACCGACCGTCTCGCCCTTGGCGCGCAGCGCCACCGCGAACCCGGCGATCTGGGCGTCGCTCGCCTCACCCCGCATGATGCGGTCCATCGCCCACGCGGTGGCCTCCGCGTCCAGATCCTCACCGGCCAGCAGTGCGCTCAGCACGTCCGGCCAGGTGCGGGAACCCCCGGCGGGAGAGCCGGCAGACGGAACGGCGCTCATGATCCCTCCTGGGGTCGAGTCGGCGGACACCGGGACCCACGCCCCGCCGTGCGGCGGTACGCACGACGACTGCGGGCACCGGGGCGTCCCGGGCACGGGTGTGGGTGCGGACCCTGAGTTCTCAAGGATCCGCACCCACCTTAGCCGCCGTCCGGACGGGTCAGGGGCCTGCGGCTCCGCATGTGGCCGGCCCGGGCCCGACCGCTGTCCCCAGGCGTTCCTGCGGAAAGATCTCCGCGAGGCGCGCGAATCCCTCGCCCGGTTCTCCAAGGACGCCGGCGGCCTCCACACGCACATCGGTGAACGTCACCTCGACGAGGTCGGAGAAGCGCAGTCCCAGGGTGCAGGGTTCCGCACTGACGGCGACGCCTTCCGCGTGTGCGTCCACGGCCAGCAGCAAGCTCACCTTCCGTCGGTCCTCTTCGTCCGTCACGGACGTACGGCAGGCGACGAGCACCGGATCGGCCTGTGCTCCCCCGGACACGAACAACTCGACGCCGTTGAGCACATAGTGCGTGCCGTCCCCGGAGAGACGTGCTGTGGCGGAGAGTCCGGCGACGTCGGAACCCGCTCGCGGCTCGGTGATCGCGATGGCCGTCATCGGTTCACCTGTGACGAGGTGAACTGCACGAAGGTCGCCGGGAGCGCCAGTTGAGCGCCGGCACCTCCGAAGGTGACACCGGCCCGGCGCATTCCCCAGCCATGACCGCATTGCATTTGAATCCGGTGGAACCAGACCCTCCGAATTCCTTCGGGACACCTTGGCCGAACACGCCGATCTGGCCGATTTTCCGGTACAGGTGCCGCGGGACCGCCCGGCAGCCTCCCACTCGTCGCAGAAAGGCTTCACCTACGCGACGACGGAGTGCCGGAGCACCTTACGAAATTCCTCGTGATCATCTCGAAAAACACTGCGGTGCGCCCAACTCCCCCCGGCAAGAGTGAAACACCTGCCATCTCAACTGCTTCTACACTAAGCACAGTTGAAGTGACCTGTCCAGCGTTACCAGGGGTGCGGCACCAGCGTGCCCGCCCCTATCGCCCACCGGGCCGCCCGAGCACGGCCGCGGAACAGAAATCGCTTGTGGCTCCCGGCCGTCGTGTGCTTATAGTGCCGTCAACCGGGGGGTCCAGCTAGCGGGCTTCCTTCAGGGCTGCCTGCTCGCCGGAGGAAGTGATATGTACGGTACAGAAGACGGGGCTCCGTTCAATGCGCGCGACCCACGGTTACGCGACGTTCCGTACCCGGTCCATGTGCGTCTGCCCGACGTGGATCCGATTCACCGCACTCCTTTCGGACACTGGCTCATTTCCGGGTACCAGGAGGTGGCAGCGCTGCTGCGCGTCCCGCACCTGAACAGTGAATACCCCCGGGATGAGAACTGGGCACAGCAGCGCGGCAGCCCGGACAGTCCGATCGTGGAATCCACGAGACGATGGATGCTCATGCGGGACGGAAAAGCGCACCGGCGGCTGCGCGGGCAGGCCAATCCCCTGTTCACCGCCAGGGCCATCCATGCCCTGGCACCACGGACCACCCGGACCGTGCACCGCATCCTGGATGAGACGGGGAGCGGCCAGGACATCGGCCGCATGCCCTCGGTCGCCACTCAGGTGCCGGTAACCGCCTTCTGCGGGCCGGGGGACTTCCGACGGAGCAACGGGACCTGTGCAGAAAGTGGACCGACGTGCTCGGCGACGTGATCGACCCGTCGCCCGACGACACCACTCGGCGTGCGATGAACAACGCGGCGACGGAGTTCGGTACCTGCATCGCTGAACTCCTCGCGAAACGACGCGTGGCCCCGCGGGCGCGAATGAAGATCTCGTCCCGCGCCCCCAGGTCGACATCCGAGGGATGGCCGAGTTGCGCGTGCACCCCACAACCTGAAGACGTGGTTCCGTTCATTCGCGGAATATTCTCGCCGCCGAGGTCTGCCTCGCACGTCCGCCAGGGCCACGCTTCTTCTCGAAGCGCGGCGCCCATCGGCGTGCCCGCCCTCGGCAGAAATCCGGTACAGCAACGGACCGGCCACCTGATTCACGAGAGGGATGGCAGAATACGTGAACACCCAGAATGCGCCTTCCGGAATCATCGACACCAGCAGCACGAGACAGGCCGTCGATACGGTGCTCGAAGATTTCCTGACGGCGAAGGGAGATGAACTCGAGCAGACAGAGCTGGCCCTTCTTCCGAAGCTCGTCGCGGAGTTCCTCCTGGGGGGCAAGCGAATACGTCCGCTCCTGACCGTCACAGGCTGGCATGCCGCCGGCGGAGAGGGAGCGAGTGAATCCGTCCTCCAGGTAGCCGCGTCATTGGAGCTGTTCCATACCTTCGCCCTCATCCACGACGACATCATGGACGAGAGCCACATCCGGCGCGGCCGTCCGGCGATGCACAGGTTACTTGCCGAAGCTCACCCGGTCCGCGCCGACGAGCAGTTCGGCGCGAGGGCGGCGATACTCGTCGGTGATCTCGTATTCTCCTGGTCCGACGAACTGCTGCACACCTCTGGGCTCACCCACGAACAGCTCGGCGCGGCGTCACACCTGATCAGTCGGATGCGGACCGAGGTGATGCTCGGCCAGTACCTCGACCTGCGGGCCACCGGTGAACTGACGAACGACGTCGACGCCACGCTGAGCGTCAGCCGGCTCAAGACAGCCAAGTACACGGTCGAGCGGCCCTTGCACATCGGGGCGGCGCTGGCAGGGGCGGGCCCGAAGATGTTCGGTGCCTTCACCGCGTACGCCATACCCCTCGGTGAGGCATTCCAGCTCCGCGACGATCTGCTGGGCGTGTACGGAGATGTCGGAGAAACCGGCAAGTCGCGCCTGGACGACCTCCGCGCAGGCAAGAGCACCACGCTCGTCGCCCTGGCGCTTCGCCACGGCGACGCGGTGCAGACCTCCCGGCTCCGCGCGCTGCTCGGAAACCCCCGGCTGGATGAACGTGAACTCGCCGAGATTTTCGCCGTCTTCGCGGCCACCGGCGCCGCGGACGCCGTGGAACGCATGATCGAGGACCGTCACCGGCGGGCCCTGCAGGCCCTGGAACATGCTCCGTTCACCCGGGAGGCGATCGCCGCCCTGCAGCAGTTCGCCGACACTGCCACTTGGAGGAACTCTTGAGTACCGATACCACTCCCGCCGCTGCCCGCACGGCCCCGAACGGTGAACCTGCCTCGGTCCAGCGGTACTGGCAGGAGTGCACCGACCGCTTCGCCGAACTGTTCACCCGCCACGTCGGCCATGAGGCGCGCAAGGCAGAGATGACGGAAGGCGAACTGCGCGAGGTCATCGACGCATGCAACACAGCGATCACGCCGCTCGGCAAGGAGGTATCCGACAAGCGGTGGATCTCCTACATGAATGTCGTCAGGTGGTCGCAAAGCGCCCGCAACATCAGGGACATGGAGGCGTTCAAGGCCGTCTGCGTGCTCAACTGCATCACGTTCGTGTGGGACGACATGGACCCGGGACTGCACGACTTCGACCTCTTCCTGCCCCAGGTTCGCGCGGTGTGCGACCGGTACTACAGCAGGGAGGACGCGGCATTCGCGTTCGAAGGCGCACGCGCGTTCGTCACCAGCGACCACATGTTCCGCGACTCCTCCGTGAAGGAGGTGCTGTGCAGCACCTCACCGGAGCAGTACTTCCGCTTCCGGGTCACTGACGTGGGTGTGGACTTCTGGATGAAGATGTCCTATCCGATCTACCGCCACCCGGAGCTTACCGAACACTCCAAGACAGGCCTGGCCGCCCGCTTGGCCACCCGAGGGCTGGCCGTCGTCAATGACTTCTATTCGTACGACCGGGAGAACGCGCTCGGACAGATCACCAACTGTTTCCGGTTGTGCGACGTGAACGACGAGGACGACTTCCGCCGCTATTTCGGGGCCCGCATTGCCGACATGGACGAGGACATGGAGTGCATCTCCGCGTTCGACGAGGTCACACGGGAGGTTCTCTTCGACCTCATACGTGGCAACTTCCTGTGGACCACCCGCGACCGCCGTTATCGCGCAGCTGTGAATGACGTCAACTCGCGTATCCAGTAGGGAGTTCCGATGCGTTCCGCACCTCTGTCCCCTACCCCGCGAGCATGGCGGACGGGCGCCGCACCCGGCGGTCTTCCGGTACTGGGTCATGTCATCGCGCTGTGGCGCCGGCCGCTGCGGTTCCTGGCTTCGCTTCCGGCCCACGGCGACCTGGTGGAGATCCGGCTCGGACACCGGCGGGCCTATCTCGCCGCCCATCCCGACCTGGTCCGTCACGTGCTTCTCAGCCCACGGGTCTATGACAAGGGCGGAGTCTTCGACAAGGCGCGGCAGTTGCTGGGCAACAGCTTGTCGGTGTCACGCGGAGAGGACCACCGCCTCCAGCGCCGTCTGATCCAGCCGGCCTTCCGCCCGGCCAGAATTGCCTCATACACCGCCGGCGTGGCGACGGACACCCGCTCCGTGATCGACTCCTGGCAGCCTGGGCAGACCTTGGACATCAGCGACGCGATGCACGCACTACTGATGCGTGTCGCTGCACGCACCCTGTTCTCCACGGGCCTCGACGATGTGACGGTCGAGGAGGCCCGGCAGTGCCTGCGGACCGTCTCCCACGGCATCTACAAGCGCACGCTGGCTCCGCTGGGAGTCATGGAGAAGCTGCCCACCCCCGGCAACAGGGCGTACAACCGCGCCAACACGCGACTGCGGCAGATCGTGCGGGAGCTCATCGACCGCCGGCGCGACGCCGACGGAGACGGAGACGGAGACGGAGAGGACATGCTCTCCACACTGCTGCACGCCGAGCATCCGGACGGCGGCGGGAAAATGAGCGCAGAACAGGTGCTGGACCAGGTCGTCACCTTCCTGGTCGCGGGCAGCGAGACCACGGCCTCGACGCTGGCCTTCACCTTCCATCTGCTGGGCACCCGGCCCGACGTCGAGAAGCAGGTGCACGCGGAGATCGACGCGGTTGTCGCAGACCGCGCCCCCGTCCATGAGGATCTGCCCGCCCTGCCGTACACCCGGAGCGTCATCACCGAGGCACTGCGGCTGTATCCACCGTCCTGGATGGCGATGCGGGTCACGTCGGCGGAACACGAACTCGCAGGGCGGCGCCTTCCCGCCGGAACGATGATCTTCTACAGCGCCTACGCGCTGCACCACAGCCCGGAGCTCTTCCCCGACCCCGAGACCTTCGATCCCGGACGATGGCAGGACGAGCGGGCCGAGCAGGTTCCGCGCGGTGCCCTGATGCCGTTCGGGGCGGGCAGCCACAAGTGCATCGGTGACGTGCTGGCCCTCTCCGAGACGGCCGTCATCGTTGCGACGATTGCCGCGCGTTGGCGGCTGCGCCCGCTTCCCGGCACACGCCTGCGACTGGAGCCCAAGGCCACTCTGGAGCCAGGACCGTTGCCGATGGTCTGCGAACAGCGCTGACCGCCCGACCCCATTCCCGCCCAGTCCGGGTGACCGCACCAGAGAAGGACACCGACCTGTTGAAGAACACTTCCGATGCACCCGCACACACCTGGCGGACGGTGAAAGCGCCGCGCGGGCTACCGCTGGCGGGTCATGCCCTGCTCATGGGCCGTCGGCCCCTGGAATTCCTGTCCTCCCTACCGGACCTCGGCGATCTGGTCGTGCTGCGGCTCGGCACCAGGCCGGCTTATCTCCCCTGCCACCCCGAACTGGTGCACCAAGTGCTCCTCAACGCACGGGTGTACGACACCGGCGGACCGGTCAAGGAGAAGGCACGTCCCATCCTCGGCAACGGACTCATCACCTCCGACTGGGCCGATCACCGGCGGCAGAGGCGTATGGTGCAGCCCGCGTTCCAGCAGGCGCGCATAGCCGGTTACGGCCACGTCATGCGCACGGAGTGCGAGGCCCTCGCACTCGCATGGAAGCCGGGACTGACGGTCGACATCAGTGACGCCATGCAGGGACTGACCGCACGGATCACAGCCCGCGCGCTTTTCGCCACCGAGATGGCGCCGCAGTCGGTCGCTGAGATCCAGCACAGCCTGCCCCTCGTCGTGCACGGCGCCTACCGCCAGGCCATGGACCCCACTGGGCTGTTCAAGAAGCTGCCGCTCAGGGCCCACCGGGAGTTCGACGCGGCCCTCGCACGTCTGAACACCCTCATCCAAGGCATCATCGCCGGGCAGCGCCGGGCCGGGGAGGATCTCGACGACGTCCTCTCCGCGCTCCTGTCAGCCCGCGACGAGAACGACGCCGGGCTGTCCGACCAGGAGGTGCACGACCAGGTCATGACACTGCTGCTGGCCGGAGTGGAGACCACCGCCAGCGCGCTCGCCTGGGCCTGGCACCTGCTGGCTGCCAACCCCGCGGTGGAAGAAGCACTGCACGCCGAGGTGGACGAGGTGCTGGCCGGCCGCACGCCGGAATACGCCGACGTACCAGAACTGGCCCTGACCCAGCGGATTCTTACTGAGACACTGCGGCTCTACCCGCCCGCGTGGATGTTCACGCGGATGACCACACAGGAGACCGAACTGGGAGGCACCCGGCTGCCTGCCGGGGCGGATGTCCTGGTCAGTCCGTACGTCATCCACCGCATTCCGGAGCTGTTCCCGGAGCCGGAGACCTTCGACCCGGACCGCTGGCTCCCCGCGAGGGCCGGGGACGTTGCCCGCGGCTCGTACCTGCCGTTCGGCGGGGGAAGCCGCAAATGCATCGGTGATGTCTTCGGAATGACGGAGGCGACTCTCGCTCTCGCCGCTCTCGCCGCCCGGTGGCGCCTGCACCCCGCCGCTCCCGGGACCACAGTACGGCCACGGGCCGCCATGAGCCTGGTCCCCGGCCCCTTGCCGATGGTCGTCGCGCCGCGGTGACCACGGGCAGGCACCGGATCCGCTTCCACTCCCTCAGGCGGCAGTCGTCCCCCTGAGGGGCGGGCGGCGCCCGGCCCTCAGGGGGACGACGCCGCCCGAGGCAGCTCAGTGGTGGCCGTGACCGCTGGTGATCTCCCTGTACTCCTCGGCCGTCGGCTTGGGAATCTGCGCCTGCTCACCGTAGTAGCCCTTGGACATCCGGGCGCGCAGCTTCTCGCCCCGGCCGACCTTGCGCTGGACCCCGTTCTCGTCCGTCTCGGGGCCGATCTCGTACGGCTCGGGCTGCTCGTGCGAGGTGAGCGTGTGCAGCTGCTCCTGCGAGAGCTCCTCGTGCACCTCAATGAACTCGCCGTGCGGGAGGCGCTTGATGATGCCGGACTCGCGTCCGTGCAGCACCTTCTCCCTGTCGCGGCGCTGAAGGCCGAGACAGATCCGCCGCGTCACGATGAAGACCAGCACGGGCACCACGAAGAAGGCGATCCGCACGAACCAGGTGATCGCGTTGATCGACAGATCGAAGTGCGTGGCCACCAGGTCGTTGCCGCCGCCGATCAGCATGACGGTGTACCAGCTGATCCAGGCCGCGCCGAAACCCGTACGTGTCGGGGCGTTGCGAGGGCGCTGAGCGATGTGGTGCTCGCGTTTGTCGCCGGTCACCCACGACTCGATGAACGGATAGACCGCGATCGCCGCCAGCACCAGCGGGAAGACCGCGAAGGGGATGAACACACCCAGCACGAGGGTGTGGTCCCACAAGTGGATCTCCCAGCCGGGCATGACCCGGATCAGACCCTCCGAGAAGCCCATGTACCAGTCGGGCTGCGCGTTGGTGGAGACCTGGTCCGGGCGGTAGGGGCCCAGCAGCCAGATCGGGTTGATGGTGAAGGTCGCCGAGATGACGGAGATGACGCCGAAGACGAGGAAGAAGAAGCCTCCCGCCTTGGCCATGTAGACCGGCAGCAGCGGCATTCCGACCACGTTCTTGTTGCTGCGTCCGGGCCCCGCGAACTGCGTGTGCTTGTGGTAGAAGACCAGGATCAGGTGGGCCACCAGAAGGCCCAGCATGATGCCCGGCAGCAGCAGCACATGCACGGAGAAGAACCGCGCCACGAAGTCGTGCCCGGGGAACTCACCGCCGAAGATGAACATCGCCAGATACGTGCCCACGATCGGCACGGACAGGATCGCGCCCTCGATGAACCGGACGCCCGTGCCGGAGAGCAGGTCGTCCGGCAGGGAGTAGCCGGTGAAGCCGGTGAACATCCCCAGCACGAACAGCAGGAAGCCGAACAGCCAGTTGATCTCACGCGGCTTGCGGAACGCGCCGGTGAAGAAGACGCGCATCATGTGCACGAACATCGCGCCGAGGAAGATCAGCGCCGCCCAGTGGTGGATCTGCCGCATCAGCAGACCGCCGCGGACGTCGAAACTGATGTCCAGGGTGGAGGCGTACGCCTCCGACATCAGCACACCCTGCATCGGCACGTAACTGCCGTGGTACTCCACCTCGTTCATCGACGGGTGGAAGAACAGCGTCAGATAGACACCGGTGAGGATGATGATGATGAAGCTGTACAGCGCGATCTCACCCAGCATGAAGGACCAGTGGTCCGGGAAGATCTTGCGCATGTTGGCCTTGGCGAGGCTGTAGATGCCCAGCCTGCCGTCGGCCCAGTCGGCGACACGCTCACCGGCGGGTGCCTGACGCTTGGATGTGGTGCTCTCGCTTGCAGTGCTCATGCTCGACGCTCCCAGAAGGCCGGGCCCACGGCTTCTTCGAAGTCGCCCTGCGCTTCGAGGAATCCTTCGCTGTTGACGCTGATCTTCAGCTGCGGCAGGGCGTGACCCGCCGGCCCGAAGATCACGCGCGCACCGTCCGCCATGTCGAAGGTCGACTGGTGGCAGGGGCAGAGCACGTGGTGCGTCTGCTGTTCGTAGAGACTGACCGGACAGCCGACGTGCGTGCAGATCTTGGAGTAGGCGACGATCCCCTCGTGGGACCAGTCCAGCTCCCGCTTGTCCTTGATGTCGCTGGGCTCCAGCCGGACGAGCATCAGGGCCGCCTTGGCGATCTCCTTCTGGAAGTCCTCGTCGTGCTGGTCCAGCCCCTCGGGCATGGCGAAGGTCAGCGAGCCGACGCTGATGTCCTCGGGACGCAGCGGCTCCATCGTGTTCTCGTTGATGAGGAGCTTGCCCTTGGCCCACAGCGTGTGCTGCAGCTTGTCCTTGGGCAGCGGCCCCAGGTCACGCAGCAGCACGACACCGGAGAGCGGCACCAGGGCCAGCGCGCCGAACATGGTCCTGCGGATGAGCGGACGGCGGCCGAGCCCGGACTCCGCGGCACCCTGCCGGAAGTCCTCCATGACCTTCGAGCGCGTCTCCGTGTCGGCCGAGACCGCATGCCGCTCGTCGGTCAGTTCGTGGTCCGACATCAGGGTGCGCGCCCAGTGGACCGCGCCCGCGCCGATGCAGAAGAGGGCCACACCGAGCGTCGTCCCCAGTGCGAAGTTCAGCGCGCTGATGTTCCCGAGGGGCCAGATGCGGACGAACTTGTCGACGGGCAGCATCACGAAGCTGACGATGAAGCCCAGCGTGGCCAGCATGGAGACCGTGAAGAACATCGCGACCACACGCTCGGAGCGCTTGGCGGCCCGATCGTCGACGTCCTGGATGCGTGGCTCGTGCGGCGGCAGTCCGGGGTCGGCGAACGGGTCGTCCTTGGTGGCTACGGCACCGTGACCGTTCTCCTGCGCGCTCGGCAGTTTCTCGTCTGACACGTTCTCGTGTGATCCAGTCTCGCTCATGACTTCTTGGCCTTTGCGGTCCGAGCTGCGACCCAGACAGCGACGACGATGAGCGCGCCGAGCCCGAAGATCCAGGCGAACAGGCCCTCGACGACGGGACCCAGACCGCCCAGCTTGAAGCCTCCGGGCCGCTCGGTGTCCTTGCTGTTCACCGTCTTCAGGTAGGCGGCGATGTCCCTCTTGTCCTGCTCAGGCATCACCGTGTCGGGAAAGGTCGGCATGTTCTGGGGGCCGGTCTGCATGGCCTCGTAGACGTACTTCGGATCGACGTCGGTGAGGCCCGGGGCGTACTTGCCGTGCGTCAGCGCCCCGCCTTCACCGGTGAAGTTGTGGCACTGCGCGCAGTTCGTGCGGAAGAGCTCGCCTCCATTGGCGAGGTCCGCGCCGCTCGGGTCGTACTGGCTCTTGGTGGGCGTGCTCGGGCCCGAGCCCAGCGAGGCGACGTACGCCGAGAGCTGGTTGATCTCGTCCTGGCTGTAGACCTTCTTCTTCTTGGGCACCTGCGCGCCCGGCTGCTGCGCGGGCATCCGGCCGGTGCCGACCTGGAAGTCCACGGCGGCGGAGCCGACGCCCACCAGGCTCGGGCCGTCGCTGCTGCCCTGGCCACCGGTTCCGTGGCAGCTGGAACAGCCCACGTCGTAGAGCTTCTTGCCCTCCTCGATGGCGAGGGACTGGCTCGACGCCCGGTCGGCCTTCGCTTCACCGGCGGGAGCGAACGCGGCGTACAGCCCCCCGGTGGCCGCCAGCGCGAAGATGAGAACGACGAGCGCCGCCAGCGGATGGCGCCGTCGTGCGGAGAGCTTTTTCACGGATTACCCCGGTGTCAGGATCTTCTGCGTCGGTGCTTCTGGTTGTCTCTGGTCACTCTGTCCGGTGTGTGCCGGAGCGCCGCCCGGCCGGCTACTTGATCAGATAGATCGTGGCGAAGAGGCCGATCCAGACGACATCGACGAAGTGCCAGTAGTAGGACACGACGATGGCCGCAGTGGCCTGCTGATGGGTGAAGCGCTTGGCCGCGTACGTCCTGCCCAGCACGAGCAGGAACGCGATCAGCCCTCCCGTCACGTGGAGCCCGTGGAAGCCGGTGGTCATGTAGAACACCGACCCGTAGGGGTCCGAGGAGAGCGTGATGCCGTACCGCTCCACCAGCTCCGTGTACTCGAAGACCTGACCGCCGATGAAGACCGCGCCCATCACGAAGGTGACGATGAACCAGCCCCGCAGCCTCTTCACATCACCGCGCTCGGCGGCGAAGACGCCGAGCTGACAGGTGAGCGAGGAGAGCACCAGGATCGTGGTGTTCGTCGCCGAGAAGGGGATGTTGAGCGCCTCGGCGTGCTCCTTCCAGTAGTCCGCACCCGTCACGGACCGCAGAGTGAAGTACATCGCGAAGAGGGCCGCGAAGAACATCAGCTCGGAACTCAGCCAGATGATGGTTCCGACGCTGGTGAGGTTCGGCCGGTTGACCGACGGGTGCGCGTGCCCGGTTTCTACTGCTGTTGCTGTCGCCACGACCGACATTATGTCGGTCGCTCATCCGGCGCTTACTCCCGGGGTGCCGTTCGGTGTGTCCGCGGGGTGTCTCCAGCTCAAACAAGCCGCCGCAGGGCCACGGGCGCCGGTGTTGACGCGACCGGTGAAGGAGTAACATCCGCGCAGCGGCCCTCGTCGCGGACACGTCGCGAAGAGGGCCGGCAGGCCCCCGGGCCCGGCCCCCGCCGGCGCCCTGAGTGAACACGTGCGAGCCTTCAGCGGAGGAACGATGCAGCCGACCGCCACGGTGCTGGTCTACAGCGACAACGCCAACACCCGCGAGCAGATCCGGCTCGCCGCCGGCCGCCGGCCCGCCTCCGACGTGCCCGCCGTCGAGTACGTGGAGTGCGCGACTCTCCCCGCGGTCCTGAGCACACTGGAGAACCAGCACATCGACGTCTGCGTCCTCGACGGCGAGACCGCGCCCGCCGGCGGCATGGGCGTCTGCCGGCAGATCAAGGACGAGATCTTCGACTGCCCCCCGGTGCTGCTGCTCATCGGCCGCCCGCAGGACGCCTGGCTCGCCTCCTGGAGCCGCGCGGAGGCGGCCGTCTCGCACCCGGTCGACCCCGTCGCCTTCGCGGGCGCCCTGGCGGGGCTGCTCCGCGACAGCAACGGGGCCTCGGCTCAGGTCCAGCCTCTCTGATCGGTCCCCGGGCGTCCCCGTGGACCGTCCGAGGGGCCCGCCCCCGGTGGCTCAGACCTGGGGGCGGAGCCGGGCGGTCTCGGCGGAACCTCCGCCGCCGTCCTGGGCGCCGGGACGCAGGGCACTTCCCTCCTTCCATTTCTTCCAGGACAGGTTCCAGTCCCCGAACCCGTTGCCGAAGGGGGCCATGTCCTCCCCTTCGGAGTTCACGTGCGTGACCGGGACACCGGGGCGCACGTTGTCGAAGAACCACTTGGCGTTGCCGGTGCTCATGCCCGTACAGCCGTGGCTGGAGTTGGAGACGCCGTGCGAGCCGGAGGACCAGGGGGCGGCGTGCACGTACTCCCCGCTCCAGGTGAGCCGGGTGGCCCAGTGGACGCCCAGGTCGTAGGACTCCCCTCCCCCGATGCCGACGCTGCCGCTGCGCATCCGGACGTAGGACTCACGGCCCAGGATCACCTTGACGCCGTTGCGGGTCTCGAAGCCCGACTTGCCGGTGGTGATCGGGATGTCCTTGACGACCTTGCCGTTCTTGCGGACCTTCATTCCCAGGCCCGACGCGTCGGCGAGAGCCTCCACCCGGTCGCCCGTCTTCAGCTTCAGCGGCTTGGCGGTGTCTCCGTAGAGGCCGTCGCGCACCTTGAGGCCCTTCAGGCGTGACTCGACACCGATGGTGGCGTGGGCCGGCCAGTACTCCTTCGGGCGGTAGTGCAGCTCCTTGCTGTCCACCCAGTGCCAGGAGCCCTCGACCCTGGGGCTGGACCTGACGATCAGGGCACGCTCGACGAGCCGCCGCTCCTTGGCGCTCTTGACCTTGTGGCTCAGCTCGGCGGTGACGGGCTGAGCCACCCCGTACGTTCCGGCGTCCGGGCCGAAGGTGACGCCGAGACGCTTGGCGTGGGCGGGCTTGGTCTGGAAGTTCAGCGTCCGCCTCCCCTGTTCCCCGTCGCCGTTCTCCGTGCTGATGCGGACGGTGTAGCGCACGCCCGCCGCCAGGGGTGTGGTGCTCTGCCACTGGCTTCCGTCCTTGGAAAGCTTTCCGCTCAGGAAGCGGCCGGCGGTGTCGACGGCGGTGACGTCGGCTATTCGTCCCTCACCGGAGGTCGCCGTCACTTTCAGGGGGCGGGAGGAGTCGATGATGCTCCCCTCCTCGCCCGCGCTCACGGATATCTGGTTGCTCGCGTCGTACGGGGCTCCCGCCAGGGGGTTGCCGCCGCTGCCCGCACACGAGGTGAGTCCGACAGCGAGGGGCGCGAGTGTCAGGGCACAGCCGGCCGAGAACCGGCGCTTCGAATTCGAGGAGTGATTCATAGGCCCAAGGTAGGAAAGGGCACAATTCAGGGCCTGTTGGACGCATGCAAACGTGTCGGCCCCCGTGATTTTCCGGGGGCCGACACGATTGCGGTATGAAGTTGGGCGACTACGTTACGTCACTGGGTGCGGTTCTCGCCGTGGTAGTACTCGAAGACCCAGCCGAAGAGACCGACGAGGAGCAGCGGCGCGGAGACGAAGACCAGCCACCAGCCGAAGGCGACACCCAGGAAGGCGAAGGCGGAGCCCAGGCCCAGGGCGAGCGGCTGCCAGCTGTGCGGGCTGAAGAAGCCGAGCTCTCCGGCGTCGTCCGCGACGTCCGCTTCCTTGTTGTCCTGCGCACCGGCGTCCACGCGGCGGGCGGTGAAGGCCAGGTAGTAACCGATCATCACGGCCAGGCCGAAGGCCAGGAACAGGCCCGTCGTACCGACCGGCTCCTTGGACCACCAGCCGTAGATGATCGCAGCCGCCAGCAGGAAGACGGCCAGGCCGAGGAACATCTTGCCCTGGATCTTCACTTTGCGTCCTCCTTGCCGCCGACGAGCGTGCGGTCACCGGCGGCCTCGTGCTCCCCGAGCTGGTCGAGGGCCGCGATCTCGGGGTGGTGGAGGTCGAAGGCCGGCGACTCGGAGCGGATGCGCGGCAGCGACAGGAAGTTGTGCCGCGGAGGCGGGCAGCTCGTCGCCCATTCGAGCGACCGGCCGTAGCCCCAGGGGTCGTCGGTCTCGACCTTCTTGCCGTGCTTGGCCGTCTTCCAGACGTTGTAGAGGAACGGCAGGACCGACAGGCCCAGCAGGAAGGAGCTGATCGTGGAGATCGTGTTCAGGGCGGTGAATCCGTCCGCGGCCAGATAGTCGGCGTAGCGCCGCGGCATGCCCTCCGCACCCAGCCAGTGCTGGACGAGGAAGGTGCCGTGGAAGCCGATGAACAGCGTCCAGAAGGTGATCTTGCCCAGGGTCTCGTCGAGGATCTTCCCGGTGAACTTCGGCCACCAGAAGTGGAATCCCGCGAACATCGCGAAGACGACGGTGCCGAAGACGACGTAGTGGAAGTGCGCCACGACGAAGTAGGAGTCGGAGACGTGGAAGTCCATCGGCGGCGAGGCCAGGATGACGCCCGTCAGACCGCCGAAGAGGAAGGTGATCAGGAAGCCGATCGACCACAGCATCGGCGTCTCGAAGGACAGTGAGCCCTTCCACATCGTGCCGATCCAGTTGAAGAACTTCACGCCCGTCGGCACCGCGATCAGGAACGTCATGAAGGCGAAGAACGGCAGCAGCACGCCCCCCGTGACGTACATGTGGTGCGCCCAGACCGTCACCGACAGACCGGCGATCGCGATGGTGGCGCCGATGAGGCTGATGTAGCCGAACATCGGCTTGCGGCTGAAGACCGGGACGATCTCGGAGATGATGCCGAAGAACGGCAGCGCGATGATGTAGACCTCGGGATGCCCGAAGAACCAGAACAGGTGCTGCCACAGCAACGCCCCGCCGTTGGCGGAGTCGAAGATGTTCGCCCCGAACTTGCGGTCCGCCTCCAGCGCGAAGAGCGCGGCGGCCAGCACCGGGAAGGCCAGCAGCACCAGGACACCGGTGAGCAGCACGTTCCAGGTGAAGATCGGCATGCGGAACATCGTCATGCCGGGTGCGCGCATGCAGATGATCGTGGTGATGAAGTTGACGGAGCCGAGGATGGTGCCGAAACCGGAGAGCGCCAGACCCATGATCCACAGGTCGGCGCCGATGCCGGGCGAGCGGACGGCGTCCGAGAGCGGGGAGTAGGCGAACCAGCCGAAGTTCGCGGCGCCCTGCGGAGTGAGGAAGCCGCCGACCGCGATGGTCGAACCGAAGAGGTACAGCCAGTACGCCAGCATGTTCAGCCGCGGGAAGGCCACATCGGGTGAACCGATCTGCAGCGGCATGATCCAGTTGGCGAAGCCGGCGAAGAGCGGAGTGGCGAACATCAGCAGCATGATCGTGCCGTGCATGGTGAACGCCTGGTTGAACTGCTCGTTCGACATCACCTGCAGGCCCGGCCGGGCGAGTTCGGCGCGCATGAACAGCGCCATGACGCCGCCGATGCAGAAGAAGGCGAACGATGTGACGAAGTACAGCGTCCCGATCTTCTTGTGGTCCGTGGTGGTCATCCAGTCCACCACCACGGCACCGGGCGTCTTCTGTCGTACGGGCGGTGCTGCCTCGGCCTTCTCGGCGGCGGCACCCTTGGATTCGTTGAGGATGCTCACGGGTTATTCGTCTCCGCATTCTTGGCGCCGCCCGTGGTGGGGGTACCCGACGGGATGTAGCCGGTCTGGCCCTTCTCGGCCAGGTCCTCCAGGTGCTTCTGGTAACGCTCCGGGGAGACGACCTTGACGTTGAAGAGCATCCGCGAGTGGTCGACGCCGCAGAGTTCGGCGCACTTGCCCACGAAGGTGCCCTCCTTGCTGGGGGTCACCTCGAAGCGGTTGACATGGCCGGGGATGACGTCCTGCTTCATCAGGAACGGCACCACCCAGAAGGAGTGGATGACGTCGCGGGAGGTCAGGATGAACTGGACCTTCTCGCCCTTGGGCAGCCACAGCGTCGGGCCCGGGTTGCCGGTCTGGGGGTTCCGCTCGGCGGGCGTGCCCACCGAGTAGACACCCTCTGCACCCTTGGGGAAGCCCTTGGCCATCCGGTCCGGGATGGCGTCCAGTTCCTTGCTGCCGGTGTTGGAGGTGCGGGCGTTGCCGTCCACGTCCTCGATGTAGTTGAAGCCCCAGCTCCACTGGAAGCCGACGACGTTGACGACGTGGTCGGGCTTCTCGGACGTCGCGAGGAGCTTGGTCTCGTCGCGCGCGGTGAAGTAGAAGAGCACCGCCACGATGATGATGGGGACCACCGTGTACAGGGCCTCGATCGGCATGTTGTACCGGGTCTGCGGGGGGACCTCGACCTTGGTCCGGGAGCGCCGGTGGAAGACGACGCTCCACACGATCAGGCCCCAGACCAGTACGCCCACGGCGAGTGCTGCCGCCCAGGAGCCCTGCCACAGGGAGAGGATTCGCGGGGCCTCGTCCGTGACGGGGGTGGGCATGCCGAGGCGGGGGAAGTCCTTCGAGGTGCAACCGGTGGCGGTCACCAGGACCAGGCCCGCGGCGAGCGCCTGCTGCAGCTTCCGCCGCATCGGGCGCCGCGACATGGGGGTACCGCCCACGCCCTTGGGGCGGTGGGGGAGGTCGGAGCCGTTGGGACTCACGTAGCGCCTTCCCGAGAGTCTCGCCCGGCCGTCCGGGCTCGGCCGTCTTGCAGGTCGGGCGCGGGCCCTGGCGCGGGCAGGGGTTTGGATGTTTATGCGGGGCAAACCTTACTGGACCGTTCCTGAGCTCCTGCGGGGAGGGTCCCCAACGCGCCGCGCGACGCGGCACGGAGGCGCGGGACCGCCTGCGACGCAGTTCCCGGGCGCGGGGGAAGCGCCCCCGGCCCGCCCCGCCTGACGCCCCGTCGCGTGCCGGAGTCCTGCGATCCGTCCGGGTGCCGGTCCCGTCCGGGGTACCGGTCCGTCCGTGCGGAGCCGCGGCCGGACGGAGCGCGTTAGCGTTCCCGTGTGCCCTACTTCGACGCCGCGTCCTCCGTACCCCTGCACCCTGTCGCCCGGCAGGCACTGCTCGCCTCGCTGGACGAGGGGTGGGCGGACCCCGCCCGCCTGCACCGGGAGGGACGGCGGGCGCGGATGCTGCTGGACGCGGCGCGCGAGACCGCGGCGCAGGAGGTCGGATGCCGCCCGGACGAACTGGTTTTCACCCCATCGGGTACCGACGCGCTGCACACCGGCATCGCGGGCGCCCTCGCCGGCCGCCGCCGCGCGGGCCGGCGGCTGGCCGTCTCCGCCGTGGAGCACTCCGCCGTCCTGCACGCGGCGGCGGCGCACCAGGAGGCGGGCGGGGAGGTGGTACAGGTCCCGGCCGACCGTACGGGCCGTGTCCGCGCGGAGGCGTGGCGGTCGGCACTGACCGACGGGACCGCGCTGGCCTGTCTGCAGTCGGCCAATCACGAGGTGGGCACCGAGCAGCCGGTCGGCGAGGTGGCCGAGGTGTGTACGCGCGCCGGTGTCCCCCTGCTGGTGGATGCGGCGCAGTCCCTGGCGTGGGGCCGGGTGGCGGACGGCTGGTCGCTGCTGACGGGCAGCGCGCACAAGTGGGGCGGTCCGCCCGGGGTGGGGCTGCTGGCCGTGCGCAAGGGCGTGCGCTACTCCCCGCCTCCCCCGGCCGGCGAGCGCGAGCGGGGGCGTGCGCCGGGCTTCGAGAACATTCCCGCCGTCGTCGCCGCGGCCGCGTCGCTGCGAGCCGTACGGGCGGACGCGGAGGCCGTGGCCGCCCGGCTGAGCCCGCTGGTGGACCGGGTACGGGCCCGGGTGCCGGAACTGGTGCCGGACGTGGAGGTCGTCGGCGACCCCCTGCGGCGGCTGCCGAACGTGGTGACCTTCTCCTGCCTCTACGTGGACGGCGAAGCCCTGCTGCACGCACTGGACCGGGAGGGTTTCTCGGTCTCCTCGGGCTCGTCGTGCACGTCCAGCACGCTCACACCGAGTCATGTGCTGCGCGCGATGGGAGTGCTCTCCGAGGGCAACATCCGCCTCTCGCTGCCTCCGGGGCCGCCGGAGTCGGTGGAGGCGCTGGAGGCGGACGTCGAGCGTTTCCTGGCGGTGCTCCCGGAGGCGGTGCGCGGAGTACGCGAACAACTCGACGCCCCCGTCGCAGGGCGGGAGGAGCAGGAGGAGCGGCAGGCACCCTCGGCGGCAGAGGCGCAGGCCGTCGCCGGCGCCCCTCCGGCCGGGTCAGCCGCTGCGGCTCCCGCTTCCGGGCTCACGGTCGACGCGCTGGGCACGCTGTGCCCGCTGCCCGTGATCGAACTGGCCAAGGTGATCGGGGATGTACCGGTGGGCGGCGTGATCACGGTCCTGGCGGACGACGAGGCGGCACGCGTCGACATCCCCGCCTGGTGCGGGATGCGCGGCCAGGAGTACCTGGGCGCCGAGGGCACGTCGTTCCGCGTACGCAGACTGAACTGAAGCCTGAACGCCCCCTCGGAGCGGACGGCCCGGGACATACCGCACCGTACATACGGGCGGGGCGGCCCCCTCACAGGGCCGCCCCGTCACGCGGGAACCCGCTCAGCGCAGATGTGCGGAGACCTCTGCCGCGGCGTCCTCGCCGTAGCGCTTCGTGAAGCGGTCCATGAAGTGGGCGCGCTTCAGCTCGTACTCCTGGGTGCCGACCGTCTCGATGACGAGGGTGGCCAGCATGCAGCCGACCTGGGCGGCGCGCTCCAGTCCGACCCCCCAGGAGAGGCCGGAGAGGAAGCCGGCGCGGAAGGCGTCGCCGACGCCCGTGGGGTCGGCCTTGGCCTCCTCGTCCGGTACGCCGACGAGAATGGGCTCCTCGCCCTCCCGTTCGATACGGACGCCCTTGGCTCCCAGCGTGACGACACGGGTGCCGACCTTGCCGAGTATCTCCTTGTCCGACCAGCCGGTCTTCGTCTCGATGAGCTCCTTCTCGTACTCGTTCGCGAAGAGGTAGGTCGCGCCCTCCAGAAGGGTCTGGATGTCCGGACCGTCCATCCGCGCGATCTGCTGCGAGAAGTCGGCGGCGAAGGGAATGCTGCGCTTGCGGCACTCTTCCGTGTGCCGGGTCATGGCCTCCGGGTCGTCCGCGCTGATGCAGACGAGGTCGAGGCCGCCGACGCGCTGGGCGACGGTCTGCAGTTCGATCTGGCGGGCCTCACTCATGGCTCCGGTGTAGAACGAGCCGATCTGGTTGTGGGCCGAGTCGGTGGTGCACACGAAGCGGGCCGTGTGCCTGAGTTCGGAGATGTGGACCGATTCGGTGTCCACACCGTGGCGGTCGAGCCAGGCGCGGTACTCCTCGAAGTCCTCTCCCGCGGCGCCGACCAGGATCGGGTTCGCCCCGAGCTGGCCCATACCGAAGGCGATGTTGGCGCCGACCCCGCCCCGCCGGATGTCGAGAGTGTCGACGAGGAAGGAGAGCGAGACGGTGTGCAGCTGGTCGGCGACCAGCTGGTCGGCGAACCGACCGGGGAACGTCATCAGGTGGTCATTCGCGATGGAGCCGGTGACTGCGATACGCACGGCGAAAACTGCTCCTGTCGGAGGACGCTGTCGGATGGCAGCATCACGCTACCCGCTCGGCTCCCGTATCCGAACAGGACGTAATTACCAGATAGTAGGGCCTTCCGGGCAGCTCACCTGCTGCGTAGCGTCTTCAGCATGCGGAACATCACGCCACGCCCTGCCACAGAACCCGAGTCGATGGACCAGCTCCTCGGCGAGGCCGCCCGCATGGCTCCCCACTGGTCGGACCCGGGCATCCCCTCCCCCTCCCTCTCCGCCGCCCCGGCCGGAACTCCCCGGCTCCCGGCGGCACATGAGGCGCTGGGCGGGGTGCGCGTACCGGCTGCCGGCGCCCGCCTGACGGAGGGCATGTCCGAGTACGGCGACTGCTGACGCAAGGGGCGGGCGAGGCGTCACGGCGAAAAAAAACCGGCGGGAACCTTCCGGGCTCCGTCTCCGTCACATCTGCGTCCTCACATACAGGCCGGGACCTGAAGTGATGAGCGGAGCCGAAGGAGCAATGCCGTGAGCACCGAACCGTCTCCCACCCGGAGTGGGCAGACCCCCGAGAGCGATGAGCAGCCCGTGCGGGCCCGCGGGCGTCAGCTGTCCGCCGTCGTGGTGGCGGCTGCCGTACTGCTGGCCGGCGGTGGCGGCGCGTACTGGGCCTCGAACGCCGGGAGCGACTCCGCCCCGGCGGGCGGCACGTCGGACCCCCCGAAGCTCGCGCTGGACGGCCTCGCCGCGCAGCACAGCGGGGAGGACGGCGGGGACGGCAAACCCGGCGTCGCGCCGGGCGAACCGCACAACTCGCAGACCTACAAGGCGAACAAGAAGCTGCCGGAGGGCCCTGAGGCGGCCTCCGTCCACCGCACTCCCACCTCCGTCACCCGCGGGGCGGTCGCACGGCTCGCGGAAACACTCGGCGTCCCCGGCTCTCCGGAGAAGAAGGACGGCCGCTGGGTGGTGGGCGAGGAGGGCGCCTCCGACGCCCGCCCGCAGCTCACGGTGAACGACGGCCGCACGGCGGGCAACTGGACCTTCCAGCGCGGGGACCTCTCGGCCATGGCCTGCTCGAAGCCGCTGCCGACGGTCCCCGGCGGCGACGCCCCTGCCCAGTCCGGCCCGCCGGAGAAGGCCCCCGACTCATGTCCCGGCATGCCCGGTTCCGGCAAGGGCGATCCCGTCTCCGAGGAGGAGGCGAAGAGCGCCGTGGAGTCCGCGCTGAAGACGCTGGATCTCCGCGGCGCCGAGCTGGACGCCGGCACGACCACCGGGTCGATGCGCATGGTGAGCGCGACGCCCGAGGTCGACGGCATGCCCGCCAGGGACTGGAACAGCACCTTCACGGTGGACAAGGACGGCAAGGTCGTACGCGGACACGGCAGTCTGGGGAAGCTCCGCAAGGGCGACTCCTACCCGGTGATGACGGCCGGGCAGACGCTGAAGCACCTCAACAAGCAGGGTGCGGCGGGCACGTCCGGCGGATCGGGCACGGTGCGTGAGCCGGCGCCCGGCAAGGGCGCCCAGGAGCCTTCCGGCGAGTCCGGCGCGGTCGCGCCGAGTGAGCCGCTCAAGGTGACGGACGCCGAGTTCGGCCTGGTGACGCGCTACACGCTCGGAAAGCCCCTGCTCGTACCGTCGTGGATCTACGAGGTCGAACTGCAGGGCGGCGAGAACACGGCGAGCGTCGCGCACCCGGCGATCCAGCCGGAGTTCCTGAAGCCGGCCGGGCCCGCCGGAACGGGCGCCGACCCCGGAAAGGGCCAGGACGGCTCCGAACCGGGCTCCGGTTCCGGCCCGGACCCGGGCCAGGCGCAGAAGCCCGGTTCACCCGCGCCGATCCAGGCCGTCACGTCCTACAAGGCCGACGGACGCACCGTGGAGCTGACGTTCTGGGGCGGGGTCTGCGGTGGCTACAGGGCGAGCGCCGAGGAGTCGGGGAAGACGGTCGAGGTCACCGTCCGCCCCGAGAAGAGCGACTCGAAGAAGGTCTGCGTGAAGATGGCCGAGCAGCAGACGGTCGAGGTCGAGCTGGAGAAGGCTCTCGGTGACCGCGAGGTCGTGGACGGACGCGACGGAGAGGGTGTGCCGCGCGGAGGGTGACGGCGTCCCGCGCGGAGCGGTGACGACCGGGGACGGCCCGGGACAGCCGGCCGGGCGGACACGGCACAGGACACGGCACAGGACACGGCACAGGACACGGCCGGGGCGAGAGGCCCGCAGGAACGCAGAGGACGACGCAGTGGACGAGGGGGCCGAGGGGGGGCGGAACGACGAAGGCGGCGGACCCCTGGTGGGGGGAGTCCGCCGCCTTCGTCCTCTTCGGCCCGGCGCGCCGGCCGGTGCTCCGGCGGGCGCGGCTGCCTGTCAGTTGAAGGAGTCACCGCAGGCGCAGGAGCCCGAGGCGTTGGGGTTGTCGATCGTGAAGCCCTGCTTCTCGATGGTGTCGACGAAGTCGATGGAGGCTCCCCCGAGGTAGGGCGCACTCATCCGGTCGGTGACGACCTTCACGCCGTCGAAGTCCTTGACCACGTCGCCGTCGAGTGAGCGCTCGTCGAAGAAGAGCTGGTACCGCAGCCCCGAACAGCCACCGGGCTGGACGGCGACCCGCAGCGCCAAGTCGTCACGACCCTCCTGCTCGAGCAGGTTCTTGACCTTCACCGCGGCGGCGTCGGACAGGATGATGCCGTCGCTCACAGCGGTCTCGTCCGATACGGACATCTGCTTCTCTCCCGGGGTTGGTCGGACTGCTCTGCCGCCGGTGAGAACCGGCGGCGTCCCGGATTCATTCCAGGGCGGGCACGTTCAATTCTGCGTCGTTCTCGGTCCTCATGCTCGCACACAGCCGGAGCGGGTGGGAATGCGTCACATCGACGCTAACGGCATCGTCAAAGTGACGTGAAGCGGTTATGATTAATAGCGTCAGTTAGACGAAAAGCTGCCTTCCGTCGCTAGAGAAAGGGTGGGTGCCGTGACCGCCCAGCCACTGGACGTCCAGCCGACCCCGCTCGCGCTGCTGCTGCTCGGCCGCGAGTCCGACCCGAAGAGCGAGCGCGGCGTCGACTGCCCGGGCGACCTGCCCGCCCCCTCCGACCCCGGCCTCGTCGAGCGTGCACGCGCCGCGAAGGCCAAGCTCGGAGAACGCGTGTTCGTGCTCGGCCACCACTACCAGCGCGACGAGGTCATCGAGTTCGCCGACGTGACCGGGGACTCCTTCAAGCTGGCGCGGGACGCGGCGGCACGGCCCGACGCGGAGTACATCGTCTTCTGCGGCGTGCACTTCATGGCCGAGTCGGCCGACATCCTCACCTCCGCCGAGCAGCGGGTGGTCCTGCCCGACCTCGCCGCGGGCTGCTCCATGGCCGACATGGCGACGGCCGAGCAGGTCGCCGAGTGCTGGGACGTGCTCACCGAGGCAGGCGTGGCGGACGTCACAGTTCCCGTCTCGTACATGAACTCCTCCGCCGACATCAAAGCCTTCACCGGCAGGCACGGCGGCACGATCTGCACCTCCTCCAACGCCCGCCGCGCACTGGAGTGGGCCTTCGCACAGGGTCAGCCGCGGGAGGGCGGCCGGCACAACAAGGTGCTCTTCCTGCCGGACCAGCACCTGGGCCGCAACACCGCCGTCCGCGACATGGGGATGTCGCTGGAGGACTGCGTGGTCTACAACCCGCACAAGCCGGACGGCGGGCTGACCGCCCGGCAGCTGCGCGACGCGAAGATGATCCTCTGGCGTGGCCACTGCTCCGTCCACGGCCGCTTCTCGCTGGACTCCGTGCACGACGTACGCGCCCGCGTCCCCGGCGTCAACGTCCTCGTGCACCCCGAGTGCAAGCACGAGGTGGTCGCCGCCGCCGACCAGGTCGGCTCGACCGAGTACATCATCAGGACGCTCCAGGACGCCCCCGCCGGCTCGAAGTGGGCGATCGGCACCGAACTGAACCTGGTGCGGCGGCTGGCGAAACGTCACGCCCCCGACAAGGAGGTCGTCTTCCTCGACCGCACGGTCTGCTTCTGCTCGACCATGAACCGGATCGACCTGCCCCATCTGGTCTGGGCACTGGAATCGCTGGCGGACGGCAAGGTCGTCAACCGGATCGAAGTGGACGAGGAGACCGAGAAGTTCGCGAAACTCGCCCTGGAGCGGATGCTGGCCCTGCCGTAGCCTGCGGCAATGCTGCTGCGACCGGCACGGGAGAGCGACGAGGACGCCGAGGCCGTACGGCGGCTGGCCGAGGCGTCCTTCGCCGCATCCGCCGCCGCGAAGGACGAGGCCCCTCTCCCGGAGCCCGGACCGCGGCAGGCGGCGCGGCGGCGCGAGCGCGTCCGGCATCTGGTGCGTACGGACCCCGCCGGAAGCTGGCTCGCCACCGGCGCCGACGGCCGGCCGGTGGGCGCCGCGCAGTCGCTGATCCGGGAGGGCACCTGGGGGCTGGCACTGCTCGTCGTACTGCCCGAGGCCCAGGGCAGAGGCGTGGGCACCGCGCTTCTGGAGCGGACTCTCCAGTACGGCAGGGCATGCCTGCGCGGCATGGTCCTCGGCTCGCGTCATCCGGTGGCTGCCCGCGCGTACCGCCGGGCGGGCTTCGACCTGCATCCGGCGATGCGGCTGCGCGGGACGGTCGACCACGCCGGACTCGCCGACCCCGACGGCCCGGCCGTCGTGGGGTCCGCCGCGCACCGCGACCTGATGGACTCTCTCGACCGGCGGCTGCGCGGCGGCGCGCACGGCCCGGACCACGAGTATCTGCTGCGCCACCGCCGCTTGTTCGTCGCCGACGACCTCGCGGGCAGCGGCTACTGCTACTTCGACGAAGACGGCAGGGTGGAGCTGCTGGCGGCCACCTCGCGGCGCCTGGCCACGCGGCTCCTGACCGCGGCACTGCTGAGCCTGCCCGAGGGCTCCACGGCCGCGGTCCACGGCCTCACGGCCGAGCAGCAGTGGGCTCTCGACGTCGGGCTGGCGGCGGGTATGGAGGTCACGACCGGCGGCTACGTCTGTCTGCGCGGCATGCGCCCGCCCAGTCCCTACATCCCTTCGGGCGGTTTCCTCTGAGGCCGCGGCCCCGGCCACCCCGGCGGCCGGGGACCGGGGACCGGGGACCGGGGTCAGCTCCCGGGCCGCACCAGTCCGTTCTCGTAGGCCGCGACGACGAGCTGGGCCCGGTCGCGCGCCGCCAGCTTCGACATGGTCCGGTTGACGTGCGTCTTGACGGTCAGCGGGCTGACTGTCAGCCGCTCCGCGATCTCCTCGTTGTTGAGACCGCCGCCGATCAGCGTGAGCACCTCGCGTTCACGTCCCGTGAGCACCTCCAGCGCCCCCCGGCCGGCGCCGGACGCGTCCCCCGCCGGGCTGCCGCCGGCCGGATGCGGGGCGCCCTGTGCCAGGAAGGAGGCGATCAGTCCCTTCGTGGCCGCCGGGGAGAGCAGTGCGTCGCCCTTGGCGGCCGTACGGATCGCGGCGAGCAGCTCCTCGGGCTCGGCGCCCTTGCCGAGGAAGCCGGAGGCCCCGGCGCGCAGCGCCTCAACGACGTAGTCGTCCGCCTCGAACGTGGTGAGGATGACCACCCGGACCGCGGAGAGCGCGGGGTCGCCGCTGATGGCGCGAGTGGCGGCGAGACCGTCGCTGCCGGGCATACGGATGTCCATCAGGACGACGTCCGCCCCGGTCCCGCGTACGGCCTCCACGGCCCCGTCCCCGTCGGACGCCTCGCCGACGACCTCCATGTCGGGCTCGGAGTCGACCAGCACCCTGAACGCGCTGCGCAGCAGCGTCTGGTCGTCGGCCAGCACCACCCGGATCGTCATGCGGACGCACCCTCCTGGGCCTGTGTCCGCGGGGCCCGCCCGTCCCGGGCCGAAGGCTGCAGCGGCAGCTGTACGTGCACACGGAAGCCGCCGCCGGGCAGCGGCCCCGTCTCACACACGCCGTGCAGGGCGGCGGCACGCTCGCGCATGCCGATCAGTCCGTGTCCCCCGCTCGTGGCGTCCTCCCCCGGCGCCTCACCCGGCGCCCGTGCGGGGGCGGCCGGCGGTCCGGTTCCGGCGGGCTGCGCGGGAGACTCCCCCGTCCCTGGAGGCTCCCCCGTCCCGGAGGGCTCCTTCGCCGGCTCCGCGGCGGTGCCCGCGCCGTCGTCGGTCACCGTGACCTCCAGGGAGGCCGGAGTCGCCGCGATGCGCACTTCGGCGTGCGCGCCGGGTCCGACGTGCTTCTGAACATTGGTCAGCGCCTCCTGAACGACCCGGTAGGCGGTCAGGTCGATCGCCGAGGGCAGCGACGGCCCCTCCGCCGCGGACGCGTCCTGAGGGGAGACGGAGACGGTGACGGACAGCCCCGCCCGGGTGAAGCCCTCGACCAGTTCGTCCAGCACACCGAGCCCCGGCGCCGGTTCGGTCGGAGCGGTGCTCTCCCCCGACTGGCGCAGCAGGCCGACGGTGGCCTGCAGTTCGTTGAGGGCGTGCCGGCTCGCCTCCCGTACGTGCGCGAGGGCCTGCTTGGCCTGGTCCGGACGCAGGTCCATCACATGAGAGGCGACCCCGGCCTGCACGTTGACGAGGGCGATGTGGTGGGCGACCACGTCGTGCAGTTCGCGTGCGATGCGCATCCGCTCCTCGGCGACCCGCCGCCGCGCCTCCTCCTCACGGGTGCGCTCGGCGCGTTCGGCGCGCTCACGGATGGCGTCGATGAAGGCCCGGCGGCTGCGTACGGCCTCTCCGGCCGCGGCGGCCAGCCCGGTCCAGGCGAAGATGCCCAGGTTCTCCTGCGCGTACCAGGGACGGCCGCTCAGCAGCATTCCCGCGGCGGTGAGCACACCGACGGTGACGGCACCCACGCGCACGCTCGTCACACGGTCGGTCCGGTTGGAGACCGTGTAGAGAGCGATGATCGCGGCGATCACGATGGGTGCCCGGTGCCCCTCAGGGGGTGCGCCGATGCGCGGGTCGCTGATCAGTCCGAAGACGGTGAGGGCGGTGGTCACGCACAGCACCGGCATCGGCGTACGGCGGCGCAGCACCAGCGCCGAGCAGGCCAGGGCCGCCAGCGTGATCGTCAGGGGGTGGACGTCGCGCTCACCGAAGTGCGGGCGGCCGTGGCCGTGCGCGTCGGCGGCCGCGCTCAGCAGGATCGCGCAGAGGACGCCGAGCGCTATCAGCCCGTCCACGGCGTACGGGTGCGCGCGCATGCTCCGGCGCGCCCGGCACAGGGCGCCGACCGCGGGGTTCGTCGTCACGTCAGGCACGCTAAGGCTCTCCACAGCCGCCGGCCGGAGCCCGGCAGGGGCACGGGCGGCGGCGCTGCCACCGGCCCCCGGGGGCCGCTCAGCCCGGGATGAGGCCGTCGTCGGTGAGCATCTCCCGTACCTCTTCGAGCGACGCGTCGGGCGAAGGCAGGATCAGCTCCGAAGGTTCCAGCACATCGTCGGGAAGCGTGGTGCCCATGGTGCGTACCGCGCTCAGCAGCGCGGTCAGGGTGCGCCGGAAACCTTCCCCGTCCCCGGTCTCCATCTCGGCGAGCAGCTCGTCGTCCAGCTTGTTCAGCTCGGCGAAGTGGCTGTCGTCCAGCTTCACCTGGCCTTCCCCCATGATCCGCACGATCATGTCGCTCTCCTTCTGCGTGGGGCCGTCAGCCGCTCGCCGATGTGTCGCGTCGGTGCCCGCGCTGCCGGCTCCCGCTGTCCGCCCGGGGGCTACTTCTCGAACTTGGGTGTGTCCTGGGACTGCTGCTGCGCCTGCTCGCCCTGGCCGGCGCTGTTGCCGCCCTCGATGGCCTGCTTGTCGCCGCTGCCGCTGCCGCCGGCCAGTTCGGCCTTCATCCGCTGCAGCTCCATTTCGACGTCGGTACCGCCGGAGAGCCGGTCGAGCTCGGCCGTGATGTCGTCCTTGGCCATGCCGGAGGGGTCATCGAGCGCACCGGAGGCGAGCAGCTCGTCGATGGCCCCGGAGCGGGCCTGCAGCTGCGCGGTCTTGTCCTCGGCGCGCTGGACGGCCATGCCGACGTCGCCCATCTCCTCGGAGATGCCGGAGAAGGCCTCGCCGATACGGGTCTGCGCCTGGGCGGCGGTGTAGGTGGCCTTGATGGTCTCCTTCTTCGTGCGGAACGCGTCGACCTTGGCCTGCAGCCGCTGCGAGGCGAGGGTCAGCTTCTCCTCCTCGCCCTGGAGCGTCTGGTGCTGCGACTCCAGGTCCGTGACCTGCTGCTGCAGGGCCGCACGCCGGGAGAGCGCCTCGCGGGCCAGGTCCTCACGGCCCAGCGCGAGGGCCTTCTTGCCCTGCTCCTCCAGCTTGGAGGACTGGCCCTGCAACTGGCTGAGCTGCAGCTCGAGCCGTTTGCGGGACGTCGCGACGTCCGCGACACCGCGGCGCACCTTCTGCAGCAGTTCGAGCTGCTTCTGGTACGAGTAGTCGAGCGTCTCGCGGGGGTCCTCGGCCCGGTCCAGGGCCTTGTTCGCCTTCGCGCGGAAGAGCATCCCCATCCGCTTCATGACACCGCTCATGGGCCTCGCGCGCCCCCTTCGTAAACGGACTGAGCCTCAGCAGCACACCTTCAAGACCCAAGACTACGGGCCCTGCTTCCATTACCGCACTGTTCGGCGGCGGATGCGCTCCTCCTGAAGAACGATCCAGCTCCGCCGCCTCCGGCCCAGGGAGTAGGCGCAGGGTCCTCGACCGCGTGACCGGGCGCTCCGGGGCACGGGCGTTGCCAGATCGTTCCCGCCCGGGCCTGGGGGCACCCCGGCGCACGCCGTACCCTTGGAGTCGTGTTCCGAAGCCGTTCGAAGGAAGGGCAGGCCGCCTCCACCAGCAAGGTGACAGCTGCCGAGCCCAGTCAGATCCGTGACCCGCAGGCCCCCAAGGGCCGCCCGACGCCGAAGCGCAGTGACGCGCAGTCGCAGCGCCGTACGCTCGCCAAGACCCCGGCGAACCGCAGGGAGGCGGCCAAGCGGCAGCGCGAGGACCGCCGCAACGCCATGGCCCGCCAGCGTGCGGCGCTGGCAGGCGGTGACGAGCGCTATCTGCCCCCGCGGGACAAGGGGCCCGTGCGGCGGTACGCGCGCGACTACGTGGACTCACGATGGTCGGTCGCCGAGTTCTTCCTGCCCATCGCGGTGATCATCCTTGTGCTGAGCATGATGCCGTCGCTGCAGCTGAAGAACGTCTCGCTGCTGCTGTGGCTCTTCGTGATCGTGATGATCGTCCTCGATTCGGTCGGGCTGGGCTTCCGGCTGAAGCGCGACCTGCGCGCGCGCTTCCCCGACGAACCCAAGCGGGGCGCCGTGGCCTACGCCCTGATGCGTACGCTCCAGCTGCGCCGGATGCGCCTTCCCAAGCCGCAGGTCGCACGCGGCGAGCGACCCTGAGCGGGCAGCCGGGCCGGCTCGGTCAGCTCGGCCGGCTCGGTCAGGAAGTCCTCGCACGCCAGCTCGACGAGCAGCTCGCCGCGGGTTTCCCGGTGGGACGCAGGCTGCGTGTGCTCGACGTCGGCCTCGGGCACGGTGTACAGGCTCTGCGGCTGGCCCGCGCCGGGCACCATGTGACCGGGCTCGAGTCGGACCCCGATCTGCACGAACTCCTGGAGAAGGAGCTGGCGGACGAGCCCGAAGGGATACGCAAGCGGGTTCGTCTCGTCTCCGGCGGCAGCCAGGAGACGGGCGCCCACTTCCTGCCCGGGACCTTCGACGTCGTGCTGTGCCACGGGGGCCTCATCCAGGCCCGCGACCCCGGCACCACGCTGGCGGGGCTCGCAAGGGTGCTCGACGCGGGCGGGCTGCTGTCCGTGCTGATACGCAACGACGACGCGCTGGCCATGCACCCGGGCCGTACGGGCGACTGGGACGCGGCACTGGCGGCCTTCGACCTGCCGGAACACGTCGGGCGGGCCTTCCGTCTGGAGACGCTGGCCAGAGGGCTCGCCGGGATCGGCACACCGCTGCGGCACTGGTACGGGGTGGGGGTGTTCGGCCACGAGGCGTGGCCCGCCGAGGAGGAGGCCGCGGCGCGGATGCTGGCCGCGGAGGAGCGGGCGGGACGCACCGACCCGTACCGCTCGGTCGCCGCACTGCTGCACGTCTGCGGAGCGAGGGGCTGACCCGCCGGGCCCGGGGGCCGGGCCCGGCGGTGGGCACCGTTGCGGTGCGGTTCAGCTCTCCGGCGCGGTGTCGTCCGGGTAGCCCGCGTCGGCGTGCAGGCTCATCGGCCCGTAGATCCTGCTGCCGTCCTCCATCAGGGTGACCTGATCGGTCCCGCCCTCCAGCAGCTCCTTCCAGACCTCGCCGATCCATGACTCGGCGTCGCCCTGAGTGGGAAAGTCCTCGGGCTGTACGGCCGGTTCGGTCTCCGTGCCGTCCGTCTTCTCGAACCGCCACGTCCACGCCATCTGTGCCTCCCGAGATCGACTGTCTGCCCCGCAGAGTAATCCTGAGTGCGCGGCCGCCGACCGCGCACGAGACGATCGTGGTGTGGAACTCACACTGCTCGGCACCGGAGCCCCCACCGGACTGCCCCGGCCCGACTGCCCGTGCGCCGTGTGCGCGGCCTGCGTGGGCAGCCCGACGGACGCGCGCGCACCCACGGCGCTCCTCATCGACGACACGGTGCTGCTCGACCTCACTCCCGGCCCTGCCTTCGCCGCCGCACGGGCGGGGCGCTCCCTGCACCACGTACGCCAGGTACTGCTGTCGCATCCGCACGACGGGCCCGCGCTGGAGGTCCCCGCCGGACTGCCCGCCCCGGTACGGGTCTCGGACCGGCAGGAACTCGTCCTGATCAGCGGCCACCGCGTCCGCGCCGTGTCGCTGGACTCGCCGGGGACGGGCTACCAGGTGACCGGACCGGGCGGCGAGAGCCTGCTCTACCTGCCGCCCGGTGCCGGCCGCGCCGGGCCGGCCGACGGCCGGGACGCGCACGCGGCCGCGCCCCACGACATGGTGCTGCTCGACGTGCTCGGCCGCCCCGACGCACTCGCCCGGCTGCGTGCCGCCGGCGCGGTCGGCCCGTCCACCGACGTGCTCGCCGTCCACATCGGCCACGACGTGCCGCCCGGGGCCGAGCTGCGCAGGCGGCTCGCCGCGGCGGGGGCGCACACCGAGCCGGACGGGACCACGCTGGTCGTGGGCGAGTACCCGGAGCTGCCGGAGGTGCCGCGCCGCACGCTGGTCCTGGGCGGTGCGCGGTCGGGCAAGTCGGCGGAGGCGGAGCGGCGGCTGGCGGCCTTCCCGGGTGTGCTGTACGTGGCCACCGGCGGAAGCCGGGAGGACGATCCCGAGTGGGCGGACAGGGTGCAGGCGCACAGGGAGCGCCGCCCCGCGTCCTGGCGCACCAGCGAGACGTGCGATCTCGTCCCGCTCCTGGACGCCACCGGGCCGCCGCTGCTCGTCGACTGTCTCGCCCTGTGGCTGACGGACGCGATGGACGCGGCCGGGGCCTGGGACGAGCGGCGCTGGAGCACTGTCGGGGAGCGGATGCTGCGGGAGCGGGTCGCGCTTCTCGTCGCGGCCGTGCGCGGTACTCGGCGGACGGTGGTGGCGGTCAGCAACGAGGTGGGGTCGGGGATCGTGCCCGCCACCGCCGCGGGCCGCCGGTTCCGTGACGAACTGGGGCGGCTGAACGCGGCGTTCGCGGCGGAGTGCGAGCACGTGCTGACCGTCACCGCGGGCATCGCGCATCCGCTGCGCGGCTGAGGCGACGCAGGCCCGGGTTCCGTCCGCCCGCCTCGTCGCCGACCGCGCGGCACGCGGGCTTCCGTCCGTACGGCGGCCCGCTCCGGTCCGTACACGCCCCCACCCCGCACCACCGCCCGCGCGGGGTCGGTACCGTACGCTTCGCCAATATGAGTGACCGCACCCTGGAACTGGATGACTTCTCCGATCTCATCGAGCGCCCGCACGGCGGACTGCGCCGGGACGCCGAAGATCGAAGGGCGCGGACCGGACTGCCCGCTCATGCTCTCGGCAGGCTCGACGAGTTGGGCGAGTGGCTGACGGCGGCTCAGAACCGACTGCCCGTCGAGCCGGTGCGTCAGCCGCGCATGGTGGTCTTCGCGGGCGATCACGGCGTGGCCGAGCTGAACGTCTCGGCCTCCCCCCTCGGCAGTGCGACCGCGCTCGTACAGGCGGCGCTGGAGGGCACGTCACCCGCCGCGATCCTCGCCAGGCGCCTCGATGTCCCCGTGCGCATCGTCGACATGGCGCTCGACTGCGACCCCGGGGAGCTTCCCGCGGAGGTGACCCGGCACCGGGTGCGGCGCTCCTCGGGACGGCTGGACAAGGAGGACACCCTCACCGACGAGGAGGCGGAGCGGGCGTTCCGCGCGGGGATGGCCCTCGCGGACGAGGAGGCGGACGCCGGCACGGACCTGATCGTCCTCGGCGACCTGTCCGTCGGCGGTACGACGGCGGCGGGAACGCTCATCGCCGCGCTGTGCGGCACGGACGCCTCCGTCGTCACCGGACGCGGCGGCCACGAGATCGACGACCTCGCGTGGATGCGCAAGTGCGCCGCCGTCCGGGACGGTCTGCGGCGGGCGCGTCCCGTGCTGGGCGACCAGTTGGAGCTGCTCGCGGCCGTCGCGGGTGCGGACCTGACCGCGATGACAGGGTTCCTGCTGCAGTCCGCCGTGCGCCGTACGCCCGTGATCCTCGACGGCGTGGTCTCCGCGGCGTGCGCGCTCGTCGCGCAGCGCGTCGCGTTCCGCGCGCCCGACTGGTGGCTGGCCGGACAGGTCAGCGGCGAGCCGGCGCAGGCCAAGGCCCTGGACCGCATGGCGCTGGACCCCCTGATGGACCAGCGGGTCGCGGTCGGCGGAGGCACCGGGGCGCTGCTGGCGCTGCCGCTGGTTCAGGCGGCGTCCGAGCTGGCGGCTCAGCTGCCCGTGCGTGAGACCGACGGCGGAGCGGACGACGAGGGCGAGGGCGAGGGCGCGAACGCACCCGCGCTGGACGCGACTTGATCCGCCCCTCGTCGTCCCGGACCGAGTTCGCCGCGACGGTCCCGCCCGGTGGCGTGAAGCGCTAACCTGCGCTGCCATGGACGGCAACCGGCCGGACGGGCCCCAGGAGGACGACACCGCCGCCACCGCGGGCGGCGGTGACGCGCGGGACCCCGGCAGCCCCGGCGCGGACGGCGGCAGCGAAGGCCCGGGCGGCCCCGGTGACTCCGGTGACTCCGGTGACTCCGGTGACTCCGGTGACTCCGGTGACTCCGGTGACTCCGGCAAGGACTCCACCGGTACCGCGTCCGCCGAGGACGGACTGCGGTTCGCGCTGGGCACGCTCACCGTCCTTCCCGTGCACGTCACGCGCTGGGACCGCGGTGCGGCCCGCCGCGGCATGGAGCTGGCTCCGCTCGCCGGTCTGCTGATGGGTCTGGCGGCAGCCGCCGCGGGCGTGCTGGCGCTGCTGCTCGGTACGTCCGCGCTCTTCGCCGCCGTGGTCTGCGTCGCCGTGCCCGCCGTGCTCACCCGTGCGCTGCACCTGGACGGTCTCGCGGACGTCGCGGACGGGCTGGGCAGCGCCAAGCCTGCCGGAGACGCGCTGCGCGTCATGAAGCAGTCGGACATCGGCCCGTTCGGGGTCGTCACGCTGGTGCTCGTGCTGCTGGCGCAAACCGCCCTCATCAGCGAGCTGTTCGGCGAGAGCGGCTGGGCGTACGGGGCGCTCGCGGTGACCGTGTCCGCCGTCACGGCGCGAAGTGCGCTGACTCTCGCAGCCCGTTCGGGTGTCGCCGCCGCCCGTACGGACGGGCTGGGGGCGGCCGTCGCGGGCAGTGTCCCCGTACGTTCCGCCGCCGCCGTCGCCGCGCTGGTCACCGTGTCGGCAGCGGCCGCGGGGGCACTCGTGCACTGGGGCGCGGCGTTCCCGGGCGCCGTCTCCTGCGCGTTGGCCGTCCTCCTCGGACTGGCCGCCGCCGAGGCGCTGTTGCGGCACTGCCGCCGCCGGCTGGGCGGCGTGACCGGTGACGTCTTCGGCGCGCTCGCCGAGACGGCGGGCACCGTGGCACTGGCCGTCATGGCACTCGGCTGACCCCCGTGCGAGGAACCACGGCGGTGTGAAGACCGTCCCAGCGGCCGTTGTGGGCACACGGGCAGCGCGTATCGTCTCCCGCATACGACTTTTTCGCGGGCATACGATGCCCGGTGCCCGAAGCCCGGAAGCGCCCAACCGAGATCCGGCGGCCCGCCGTTCCGGCCTCTCCAAGGAAGAAGGTCCTTCTCACCGTGTCTGCTCTGACTCTCAGCACCTCCTCCGCGACGTCCCAGCGCGCGGACGTCGTCGTCATCGGCGTAGCCAAGGGCCCCAAGGGCCCCGTGGTCGCATCCGGGGGTGAGACCGTGGACAAGGCGTACGGCGGGAAGCTCGCCGCGACCCTGGACGCACTCGGCGCGGGCGGCAGTGAGGGCGAGACCACCAGGCTTCCGGCCCCCGCCGACGGCCTGAAGGCACCGGTCGTGCTGGCCGTCGGGCTGGGCGAGGCCCCCGCGAAGAACGAGCCCTGGGACCCGGAGACGCTTCGCCGCGCGGCGGGTACGGCCGCGCGCGCCCTGTCCGGCACGAAGAAGGCCGCCTTCGCGCTGCCGGTCGACGACGCGGCGGCCGTGGCAGCCGTGACGGAGGGCGCGCTGCTCGGCGCGTACGCCTTCACCACCTACCGCAGCGGCGGCGAGGACGGCAAGAAGGGACGGGGCGGCAAGGACAAGGACACCAAGGCCCCGCTCGCAGAGATCGCGGTGGTCGGAGCCAAGCCGCGGGACAAGGCGCACAAGGCCGCGGCGGAGCGCGCCCAGGTCCTCGCCTCGGAGGTGGACCGTGCCCGCGATCTGATCAACACCCCCTCCAACGACCTCACTCCGGCCGTCTTCGCCGACCGGGCGAGGGAGGCCGCCAAGAGTCACGGCCTGGACATCGAGGTCCTCGACGAGAAGGCGCTCGCCAAGGGCGGCTACGGCGGCATCCTCGGCGTCGGCCAGGGCTCGGACAACCCGCCGCGCCTGGTGCGTATCGCACACACCCACCCCAGGGCCAAGAAGTCGCTGGCCCTCGTCGGCAAGGGCATCACCTACGACTCGGGCGGCATCTCGCTCAAGCCCGCAGGCCACAACGAGACGATGAAGTGCGACATGAGCGGGGCGGCGGCCGTCTTCGCCGCGGTCGTCTCGGCCGCCCGGCTCGGCCTGCGCGTCAACGTGACGGGCTGGCTGGCGCTCGCCGAGAACATGCCGTCCGGTTCCGCCACCCGCCCCGGTGATGTGCTCAGCATGTACAGCGGCAAGACCGTCGAGGTGCTCAACACCGACGCGGAGGGCCGGCTCGTCCTCGCGGACGCCATCACCCGCGCCTGCGAGGAGTCCCCCGACGCCCTGGTGGACGTGGCCACCCTCACCGGCGCGATGGTGCTGGCGCTGGGCAACCGCACCT
Source organism: Streptomyces sp. TAA204 (assembly GCF_000424965.1). Lineage (NCBI taxonomy): Bacteria > Bacillati > Actinomycetota > Actinomycetes > Kitasatosporales > Streptomycetaceae > Streptomyces > Streptomyces sp. TAA204. Next base: position 40,069 of record NZ_AUKW01000005.1, on the reverse strand, counting down.
TCGGCATCCTCGGCAACGACGACGCCTTCCGCGGCACCGTGCACGAGCTGGCGGAGGAGGCGGGCGAGGCGTCGTGGCCGATGCCGATGCCCGCCCACCTGCGCAAGGGCATGGAGTCACCGGTCGCCGACATCGCCAACATCGGTGACCGGCCGGGCGGCGGCCTCGTGGCGGGCCTGTTCCTGAAGGAGTTCGTCGACGAGAAGGTCACCTGGGCCCACATCGACATCGCGGGCCCCGCGTTCAACGAGTCCGGCCCCTTCGGCTACACCCCCAAGGGCGGCACCGGCTCCGGGGTCCGCACCCTCGTCCGGCTCGCGGAGCGGACCGCGGCGGGCGACATCGGCTGAGGTTCCCTCCGCACGGGGGGGGGTGAGTGAGCAGCGTCACACTTCCCGCTCCGCGGAGGGGGTACTGAGTGAAGCGCCTTGCGGTACGGCCTCGTTCGCCCGGAGCGATCGTGGCCGTACCGCCCGGTAAACAGCCCCGCGTCCCGCTGCCCGCCGACAAGTGCGAAGATGGGTCTCCGGCAGGACAGGGCCCCCAGCGCGGCTTCACCAAGCCGAGTCCAGGGCCGAGCAAGACAGCGGCCGAACATACAGCCGCCCGGTCGGTAGGAGACCGGCTCCGGCGTACCCATGCATGGAGGACGTGACGTGGCGAAAGACGCCAGCACCGTTTTCGACCTAGTGATCCTCGGGGGCGGCAGCGGTGGCTATGCCGCTGCACTGCGCGGGGCGCAGCTGGGTCTGGACGTCGCCCTGATCGAGAAGGACAAGCTGGGCGGCACCTGTCTGCACCGTGGCTGCATCCCCACCAAGGCTCTGCTGCACGCCGGGGAACTGGCCGACCAGGCACGCGAGGGCGCCAAGTACGGCGTCAGGAGCAGCCTCGAAGGCATCGACATGGCCGGGGTGCACAAGTACAAGGACGGCGTGGTCTCCGGGCTCTACAAGGGCCTGCAGGGTCTCGTCGCGTCCCGCAAGATCACCTATGTCGAGGGCGAGGGCCGGCTGTCCTCCCCCACCTCCGTCGATGTGGGCGGCCAGCGCTACGAGGGCCGGCACATCCTTCTCGCGACGGGCTCGGTGCCCAAGTCGCTGCCCGGTCTGGAGATCGACGGCAACCGCATCATCTCCTCCGACCACGGACTGCGCCTGGACCGGGTTCCCGAGTCCGCGATCGTCCTGGGCGGCGGCGTCATCGGCGTCGAGTTCGCCTCCGCCTGGAAGTCGTTCGGCACGGACGTGACGATCGTCGAGGGTCTCCCCCACCTCGTCCCCGCGGAGGACGAGAGCAGCTCCAAGCTGCTGGAGCGCGCCTTCCGCAAGCGCGGCATCACCTTCTCCCTGGGCTCCTTCTTCGAGAAGGCCGAGTACACCGACAACGGTGTGAAGGTGCGGCTGGCCAACGGCAAGGAGTACGAAGCGGAGTTGCTGCTCGTCGCGATCGGCCGCGGCCCGGTCTCGCAGGGCCTGGGCTACGAGGAGGCCGGGGTCGCCATGGACCGCGGCTTCGTGCTCGCGGACGAGTACTGCCGTACGAACGTCCCGACGATCTCCGCCGTCGGCGACCTCATCCCGACCCTCCAGCTCGCACACGTCGGCTTCGCCGAGGGCATCCTCGTCGCGGAGCGGCTGGCCGGGCTGAACCCGGTGCCCGTCGACTACGACGGCGTGCCGCGCGTGACGTACTGCCACCCGGAGGTCGCCTCCGTCGGCGTCTCCGAGGAGAAGGCCAAGGAGATCTACGGCGCGGACAAGGTGGTCACCCTCAAGTACAACCTCGCCGGCAACGGAAAGAGCAAGATCCTCAACACCACGGGCGAGATCAAGCTGGTCCAGGTCCGTGACGGTGCCGTGGTGGGCGTCCACATGGTCGGTGACCGGATGGGCGAGCAGGTGGGCGAGGCCCAGCTCATCTACAACTGGGAGGCGCTGCCGGCCGAGGTCGCGCAGCTGATCCACGCACACCCGACGCAGAACGAGGCGCTCGGCGAAGCCCACCTGGCCCTCGCGGGCAAGCCGCTGCACTCCCACGACTGATGATTCGGCCTCCCCTGGGGGTCCCCCCGGCGAAGCGAGGGGGAGAGGCCCCCGGGGGAAGAGTCCGGGCGCGACCCGCATCCGCACCATTCCGTTAGGAGCAACCGAAACCATGGCGGTTTCCGTAACCCTGCCGGCGCTCGGCGAGAGCGTCACCGAGGGCACCGTCACCCGATGGCTGAAAGCCGAGGGTGAGCAAGTGGAGGCCGACGAGCCGCTGCTCGAGGTCTCCACCGACAAGGTCGACACCGAGATCCCGGCCCCCGCAGCCGGCACTCTCTCCTCCATCAAGGTGGCCGAGGACGAGACCGTCGAGGTCGGCGCCGAGCTGGCCGTGATCGACGACGGGACAGGGGGCGCGGCCGCCTCCGAGCCCGCGCAGGCACAGCCCGAGGCGCAGCCCGAGCCGGCGCAGGAAGCGCCCGCGCAGCAGGCACCGGCTCCGGCGGCCGAGGCACCGGCCGCGCAGTCCGGCGGCGGGCCCGCCGAGGGTACGGACGTGGTGCTCCCGGCGCTGGGCGAGTCCGTCACCGAGGGCACCGTCACGCGCTGGCTGAAGCAGGTCGGCGAGGAGGTCCAGGCCGACGAGCCGCTGCTGGAGGTCTCCACCGACAAGGTCGACACCGAGATCCCGGCCCCCGCGGCCGGCACTCTGCTGGAGATCGTGGTCGGCGAGGACGAGACCGCCGAGGTCGGCTCCAAGCTTGCCGTGATCGGCGCTGCGGGCGCCGCACCGGCGGCCGCTCCGGCGGCCCCGGCTCAGCCCGAGCCCGCGCAGGCACCGGCGCCCGAGCCCGAGCCGCAGCCCGCTCAGCAGACCCAGCAGCCCGCCCCCCAGCAGGCACCGCAGCAGCCCCAGGCTCCCGCCCCCGCGCCGACTCCTGCCCCTGCTCCGGCGCAGGCCGCGCCCGCCGCGCCCGCCCCCGCGGGCGGTGACTCCGACGGCGCGTACGTCACTCCGCTGGTGCGCAAGCTGGCCTCCGAGCAGGGCGTCGACCTCTCCACGGTCAAGGGCACCGGCGTCGGCGGCCGCATCCGCAAACAGGACGTCGTCGCCGCGGCCGAGGCCGCCAAGAAGCAGGCACCGGCGGCTCCGGCGGCTGCGTCGTCCGCTCCCAGGTCGCCGAAGCTGGAGCCCTCTCCGCTGCGCGGCCAGACGGTCAAGATGCCGCGCATCCGCAAGGTGATCGCGGAGAACATGATGAAGGCGCTGCACAACCAGGCGCAGTTGTCGACCGTGGTCGAGGTGGACGTCACCCGCGTGATGCGGCTGCGTGCCCGCGCGAAGGACTCCTTCACCGCCCGCGAGGGCGTCAAGCTCTCCCCGATGCCGTTCTTCGTGCAGGCGGCGGCCGAGGCGCTCAAGGCGCACCCGTCCGTCAACGCCCGCCTCAACGAGGACGGCACGATCACCTACCACGACGTCGAGAACATCGGCATCGCGGTGGACTCGGAGAAGGGCCTGATGGTCCCGGTCATCAAGGAGGCCGGGAACCTCAACCTCGCGGGAATCGCCCGTAAGACGGCCGAGCTGGCGAACAAGGTCCGCACCGGCGGCCTGGGCCCGGACGACATGTCCGGCGGGACGTTCACGATCAGCAACACCGGTTCGCGCGGTGCGCTGTTCGACACGATCATCGTGAACTACCCGCAGGTGGCCGAGCTCGGCATCGGCGCCACTGTCCGCCGTCCGATGGTCATCGACCACCCGGAGCTGGGCGAGACCATCGCGATCCGCGACATGGTCCACCTGACGCTCTCCTACGACCACCAGCTGGTCGACGGAGCGGACGCGGCGCGCTACCTCGGCGACGTCAAGGCCCGCCTGGAGGCAGGCGAGTTCGAGGGCGAGCTGGGTCTCTGACCCGCTCCCCCACGGCCTCGCGGCGGCCCCGCCCGGACAGCTCCTCGCTGCTCCGGGCGGGGCCGCCGCCGTACCGGGCCCCGCTCCCCGGCCCCCGCCCGCTCTCCGTCAGGACACAGCAACGCTGCGTATGCGCTAGCGTGTCGGCGAAACGTGCCGCCTGCGAGCGGAAGGGGCCACGGAGAACACCGCATGCTGCGCATCCACTTCACCGGTACGGACCTCGCACGCACCCACATCGCCGAGGGCCCCGACCCCCTCTGGGAGACGGTCTTCAGCCTGCACATGCTGCAGGCCCGGTACGGGCGTCTGCCCTTCGCCGAGTGGCGCCGGGAGGTACGGGCAGACCTGCGCCTGCACGGACGCACGGACGAGGTGCGGCAGTTGTCGGCCCTCGCGCCCGACGCCAGCTACTTCCCGGACTTCCTCACGCCGCCCGAGGGCATGCTGGGCGTGGAGCCGGGCGTCGAGGCCGTCCTCGCCACACCGCGCAGGCGCATCGGCGACGAACTCGGCAAGCTGCACGATCGCGTGGGGGCGCCCGGCTGGGCGCACGAACTCACCGACCGTTCACCGCACGCCCGCGAGCGGCTGGGCCGTATGATCACCGGCTTCCACGCGCGGGCGCTGACCCCGTACTGGCCGGCGGTCCGCCGCCGCGCCGCGGCGGACCGCGCGGTGCGCGTCCGGGCCCTCCGGGAGGGCGGAGTCGGCGGCGGTCAGGGCCTGTTGGACAGTTTCCGCCCGGCGATGCGCTGGCGGCCGCCCGTACTGGAGATTCCCGCACATCCCGTGGAGCGGGATCTTCACCTGCGGGGGCGCGGAGTCCATCTGGTCCCCTCCCAGTTCCTGTGGAGCCGCCCGGTGCCGCTCGCCGATCCGGACCTGCCGCCGACGATCCTCTACCCCCTGGACCGCGACGCCGGGTGGATGCGTCCCGAACCGTACGGTGCCGGGGAACCCTCCGGCGATGCGCTGGCCCGGGTGCTGGGCACCACACGGGCTGCAGTGCTGCGCGAGGCGGCCACCGTGCCCAACACCACCGAACTCGCCCGCGGCGCGGGCATCTCTCCGTCCGCCGCCAGCCAGCACGCCGCCGTCCTGCGGGACGCCGGGCTGCTCGTCAGCCGCCGGCACGCCAACAGCGTCTTCCACCAGCTCACTTCGCTGGGCGAGGCGCTGCTGCGGCAGAAGGGGGCTCCCGGGGAGGAGTGACAGATCCCGGTGAACGGCGAGGCCCCTGCCCGTGGTTGCGCACGGACAGGGACATCCCGTGGGCGGCGTACCGAACTTGCTTGCCGTTCTCGGCCGCCGCCCCGGCGAAGGAGACGCGGATCGCGCTCCGGGTGCCGTCCTTCGCCGTCCCCCCGGTTTCACAGGACGAGGCGCGTCCTGAACCGGTGACGACTGTGCCGGAGAAGGGCCGGGTAGGCCACAGAGGTTGAGCCAGAGACACAACACAATGGTCACAGGGGCGAGTTCGGGACCGGAGGCGCGCGTCGCGCGGCTGCTCATCGGCCGGGGGGTCAGGGCGGGCGACGTGCCCCGCCGGGGCGGTTCGTCCGCCCGGGTGATTCCCTCGTCCGTACGAGGGAGCCGCACACCGCGGCGTCATCCGTCGTGCGGGCCGGCAACGCGCTGGTGGCGCGCTGGTCAGAGAGGGTTCGGGGGCATGCCGCACAAGGCGAGGGCGGTCTCACTGTGCAAGAAGGCCGGGACGTGGGCGGTGATCGCCCTCAGCGCGTGGATCGTGATGGCACAGGGCGACGCGCTGTGGCGCCGGCTGGCGCCTCACTGGCCGGGCGGCGGTTACGGCTTCGCGGCCAGTGCCGGCTTCCTGATCGTCGTCACCTGGACCCTGGCCGGGACCGTCTACCGCCATGCCCGGCAGGCGGCCCCGCTCTCCCCGGAGGGTGCCGGGCTGTGGGGGTTGACCGTCCTCGCCTACGTCAGCGCCATGCCAAGCACCGCCGCGCTGCTCTCCCTCTTCCCCGGGCGCAACGGCGCACTGCTCGGCGAGGTCTTCCAGGACGGGCCGATGTGGGTGGAGGCCCGGCCGGAGGTGTGCTGGGCCATCCTTCCGGGGCTGGTCGCGGGTGCCGCGGTCGTGGCGATTCCGGCGGCGTTCGGCGTTCCCCGGGCCACGGGGCGCCGCCGTCAGGACGGAAACACCTGAGTTGCCGCGCGTGGGACGGCGCCGGTGCAGGGCAGGCAGGCTGCCCGGCGCCGTGGAGTTCACCGCACCGTCAGCGTCCCCGCCAGGGCGGCGAGTTCGGGCCTCGGAGGGTCCGGTCGCGCGGTTGCTCAGGTGCGGAGTGCGGGGCGGGAACGGCAGTCCGCGGCGTCAGCGCACGTAGTTCTTCAGCACGTCCGTGTCCAGTTCGATCCCCACGGGCTCGGGGAGGACCACCCTCTCGCCGAAGCGGGCGGTGTGGACGTCCCGGTAGCGAGCCCCTTCGGGATCCGGGTTGCTGTGCACGACGACCGTGCAGGAGTCCCGGTCGACAAGCAGGTAGACAGGGATGCCCGCGGCCGCGTACGCCGGGGGCTTCTCGACCCGGTCCCTGCGGTCGGTGTCCTCGTCGTAGGAGGTCACCTCCGCCACCATCAGGACTCCGCTCGGATCGGCCCACTCGCCCTGCCCGGCGAAGTGGGCCACGGGCGCGAGAGCGCCGTCGGCACGTGCACGGCCGTTGCGGTACGACCCGACCCGCAGCCCTCGTTCGGGATGGAGATCCAGCTCCGGCCGGGCGTGGATGCACTGTCTGAGCAGCCACATCGTGATGGTGTCGTGGTCCCCGTCAGGCATGCTCTTGACCCCGATCCGTCCGTCGAGGAACTCCAGCATGACGGTCTCGGGGGCTTTGGAGGCGATCTCTTCGAACTCCTCGACCCGCATCTGAGACGTGTGCTCGGCCATAACCGTCATGGTGTACCTCCTTCCAGTCGAAGGCCAGTATTGGCAGTACGAATCCCGTTCACGGGTGCTGCCGGGACGAATCATTCGCTCGGGTGACGCCCGTGTCCGTGGGAGCTGTTGCCGGCCGTCCCGTCCGCTGCGTCCGCTACTCCGCCCGCTCCGGTTCCGGGCACCAGTCATCCTGCTCCAACTGCCCCCAGCGCCCGCAGAACCCCATCTGTTCGGGTCTCTTCTCCCCGTCGACGTGCTGCACGGAGATCAGTTTGTCGAGGGGGATCTGCCGGTCGACCTTCCCGCCGAAGTCGATGCGTCCGCTCTCGCCGTCCAGGGCCGCGCTGCCGTGGATGCTGCTGAGCGCGTGCCACACGGCGGGTGCGGTCAGCGGCAGGCTCGGCGCTGTGTCCCGCAGTTGGCCGAGGGCTTTGATGTAGAGGTTGACGGCGTCGAACGCCAGCGTCGCGTGTCCGTCCAGCGAGGTGTTCGGCGCCTGCTCGCACTCGTCGGGGAACAGCTCCCGCATCGTGCTGTAGAGGTTGCTCTCGCTGTCGCAGGAGACGGAGCCCATGGTGAAGTCGAGGAAGGTGAAGGGCACCTTGGGATAGGCGGTGCGCAGGTCGGGGTCGGCCGCGAGCCGTGCCACGTCGTCCCCGCCCAGCAGGGTGGGAGGGGCGGATCCGCAGGCTTCGTCGGTCCCGTTCAGCACCGTCGCGAAGTCCTCCGCGCGTCCGGCGTAGAAGACCAGTCCGTCGTAGCCGCAGGCCTGCTCGCCCATCAGCCGCGGTCCGGCACGGCCCGCCCCGGCTGCCGAACCGGTCCCGGGTGTGAAGGCTGCCTCCTCGACGTCGAAGTCCGCCGCGAGCATCGACTCCTTCATGTCCTCCCGGAGGTTGGAGCTGTAGACGTCCGACGGGTCGGCGGAGTAGATGATGCGGACCCGACGCTCCCGGTCCTCCTTCTCGGCAAGTTCGGAGGCGTAGGCGGCGGCGACCGCCGACTCGCGGCGGTTCTGCGGTGAGACCTGGTAGTACATCGGCGAGGAGTCGCTGAAGGAGTCCGCCGACGGGGTCGTCGCGACCATCGGGAGCCCGATGCGGGTGAGCTGCCTGATCGTGGTGACCGTCATGGTCCGGCTCTGGTCGAGTCCGGTGACACCCACGATGGACTCGTCCTCCCGCATCATGCGCTCGAGCGTCTTGACGACCTCGGGGCCGTAGCGCATCTGGGAGCCGGCGCTCGCCGGGTAGATGCGCAGCACGGGCTGGGTGCCGCCCCTCTTGTCGAGCTGGCGCCGCTGCGCGCTCGCGGCTCCCTGGAGCTGTTCACGCGCGTATGTCAGTGGCCCGTCGTTCTTCGCCTGCGCGGAGTTGAGCAGCGCCGAGACGTGCACGAGCGTCACCAGGGGGCGCTGCGAGTCGCGGTGCAGCCTGTCGGCTTCCTCGTTCTGTTCGGCGAGTGTCTTCAGCGTCTTGTTGACCTTCGGGTCCGAGGAGCCGAAGGCGTAGCCGTGGGGTGCCACACCGACGCATTCGCCGTCGCCGTGGACGCTCAGTGTGGCCGCGTCCGGGTCCGAGCGGCTCAGTCCGCAGTGCCGCTCCTCCCAGCTGCCCTCGCTGCGGGCCCACCCGGCGACGCCTCCGGCCAGCACGCACAGCGCGACGACGGCCGCCGCGACGCTCACGCGGCGCCGTGCCCAGCGCGGCGGCGGGTCGACCTCCAGCTTGTTGGCCAGCCGCAGCCGGTCCTGGTGCAGTTCGTAGTCGGCGTCGGTGTCGGAGAGAGGCCCGGGGACGGTGACGGGCAGGTACCACACGTCGGGGGTGCGGCTCCGTCCCGCGTCGCTGAACTTGTTGCGCCAGATCCCGTACAGGTCCTCGGAGAGCTGCCCCTGGCCCGGACGTTCGTCGCCGCTCGGGGCGCTGCTGCTGATGACCACCAACGGGTCGAACGCACCGGTGTCGTTGCGGACGTCGACGAGTGAACGCAGCAGCTCCTTGCCGTGGTTGGCCTCGCTCACCCCGCGCAGCAGCGCCACGCAGTAGGCCGTACGGCGCGCGGCCCGCCGCCGGCGCCCCGTGCGCCGGCGGTACTCCGCCCGCAGGTCCTCCAGGAAGGCGTTGATCATCAGTTTGCCGACCTGTTCGGGGCTCTCCCGCCCCCAGCGGGGCTGCGTCAGCCGCATCGCGAAGCCGACGAAGGTCCCCGGGTCTCGCGGCGCCATGTACGGCTGGCGCAGCAGCCACCTGTACTCGGCGCCCACTCCGCGCCAGGCCCGGAACCACACCACGGGAAAGACGTGCAGCCCGAGAATCGGCACCCACCAGGAGATCCCGGCGCCCTGCAGCGCGACCTCGGTCTCCGGGCTGCGCAGCACACCGAAGAAGCGCCGTCGCCTGAACTCCCGCTCCCGCAGGCCGCGCAGCAGTTCCCGGTCGTGCTGGGGGTCGGGCTCCTCCGCGGCGTACTGCGTCGACAGCAGCCAGTTGACGAGGCCGAACCGGCGGAAGCGCACGCGCCGGTCGCGTTCGTTGCTCGCCGAGGAGTACTCCTGCGCGAGCTTGACCAGGACCTGCCGGCAGAGCTCGACGGGCTTCCAGTCGTCGGGCAGGTCGGTCCGCTGCCGCGTGACCTCGGACCACACCGCCGGCACGTCGACCGACTCGTGCAGGACTCCGTTCGGTCTGGCCGTGCGCAGCGCTCCCGCCATGTCCGCGGCCAGGCCGTCCTGGTCGTGAGTCGTCAGGCACACGACCGGGATGCCGTTGCGGCCCTTCACGCCTTCCGGTGATTCGCCTCTGGACGGCCTGCGCACCAGTCTGTTCAGCAGCTTGAAGACACCGTCGGCGCCCTTGAAGACAAGCGTCATGGTCTTTCCGTCAACCCCCCGTTGATCCGAGCACGAAGTACGTCCACGCCTGTGAACGGCCGACTGCGCATGGTAAGGGGAGACGGCGCCGGGGACGGAAGTCGTTAACCGGCCGAGCCGTCCCCCGCTGTCTTGAATGCCTCCCCGCGAGGCGGCCCCTTCCCGGGCCGTATTGTCGAGGCACCGTCCCGCCCGGAATCCCGCACGATCCGCACGAAAGGAAGCCGCGCCTGTGACCTCCACCCCGTCCCGGCCGCCGCTCGCCCACTCGCTGCGCGAGCAGATCCGCGAGCACATCGTGGAGGGGATCGTCAGCGGCCGGTGGCAGCCCGGAGAGCGGATCGTCGAGCGGCGGATCGCAGTGGAGCTGGAGGTCAGCCAGACGCCCGTCAGGGAGGCCCTGCGCGAGCTGGAGGCGCTGCGGCTGATCGAGTCCGCCACCAACAAGGGCGTGCGGGTGAGGGAGTTGTCGGCGGCCGACCTGGAGGAGATCTACCCGGTACGGGCCGGGCTGGAGCAGATCGCCGCCGAGCTGGCCGCGCCGGGGCTGGCCGGTGACGCCTCCGCCCTCCGGCCCCACGTGGAGGCGCTCTACGAGGCTGACCGGACCGGTGACGGGGAGGCGCAGGTGCGGCACACGGTCGCCTTCCACCGTGAACTGGTGCGGGCGGCGGGCAACAGCGTGCTGCTGCACACGTGGGAATCGCTGGGCATCGGGGTGTGGACGGCGCTGTCGATCCGCTGGCTGGGGACGGTGCAGCAGTCCTACGCGGAGGAGCACGAGGCGGTCATGGAGGCTTTCCGGCGGCACGATCCGCGTATCGGCGAGCTGGTCAAGGCGCACGTCCTCGGCTGTGCCCCCGCGCCCCGGGGGCCCGCGGCCCCGTAGCGGGGGGCGGGTCGGGCGGGGTGCGGTGCGGCCGCGTCAGGTGAGGTCGAGTACGTCCAGCACTTCGCCGGCGATGCGGGCGGCGACCGGTTCGTAGGTGCCCGCCAGGGAGCGGAAGCACGTCTCCGCGCGGATGGCCGGCCAGTCCCGCGGGAGGTGTTCGGCGGGCAGGTGGGGGTCCTGGCGGACCAGTTGGAGCCAGTCCGTGTGCAGCATCAGCTGCCGCGCCAGGTCGTCGGGGGCGGAGGGCAGCGGGCGGTGCCGGTCCCAGCGTTCGAGGAAGGCCCTGTACCCGTCGGCGATGGCGGAGGTGTCGAAGGCCTTCCGTACGAGGTCGGCGGCCTCGGTCGGCTTGGACGCCTGCGCCCTCAGCACGGTGACGTGCTCGTCGAGGCCGAGCGGCGCGAGGATCGCTGCGGCGTCCTTCTCGCCCGGCGCGATCCACAGTCCGCTCTGCAGCGGGCCGAATCCCTCCCAGGTGAGCTGGGAGCGCAGGTCGTGTCTCTCCCGGCGGCGGCTGTCGGGGAGTGAGAAGCCCACGAGCGTCCAGGTGCCGTCCCGGTCGCGGTTGACGGCGCCGGTCTCCCAGATGCGCCGGTGGCCGTCGCGGAGTACGTCCTCGGCGTGCGGGGTGAGGCCGAAGTAGACCTTTCGGCCCTGCCGCCTGCGCATCAGCAGGTTCCGCTTGACCATGCGGGCGAGCGTGGAGCGCACGGCCTCCTCGGAGACGCCGGTCCGGGCGAAGACGTCGATGATGCTTCCCGAGTAGACGCCCGTGCCGCGTCCGAGCACGTGGATGCCGAGGAAGCTGAACATCAGCGACTGCGGGCGCACCGACAGCCGCTGCGCGGGGGTGTCTTCACTGCTGGGCGTCACACCCCGAGCGTAGCCCCCGGATCTGATGTTGTGCACATTATTGACGGACGTCACGAGACAGCCGTACGTTCCTGGCTGTACGCACACGGCCGAGCGCCGGGCGCCGCACATCGAGCGCCGAACAGCGGACGAGAGAGGTACGTGCCCATGGACCTGTCCGGGAAAGCAGCCGTCGTCACCGGGAGCGGCCGGGGCCTCGGCCTGGCCTATGCGGAGGCGCTGGCCGGAGCCGGAGCGCGCGTCGTGATCAACGACGTGGACGCCGGTGCCGCGGACGCCGCGGTCGGGAGGATCACCGCACGCGGCGGCACGGCGGTCTCCGTCGTCGCGCCCGTGGGAGAGACAGCGACAGCCGACGCCCTCGTCGACAAGGCGGTCGAGGAGTTCGGACGGCTCGACGTCATGGTCACCAACGCCGGCATCCTCCGCGACAAGGTGCTGTGGAAGATGTCCGACGAGGACTTCGACGACGTGGTGAGGGTCCACCTGCGCGGCACGTTCACCTGCGCCCGCGCCGCCGCCGTCCGTATGCGCGAGCAGGGCACCGGCGGCCGGCTGATCCTCGTCGCCTCCCCCGCCGGCCAGCGCGGCAACTTCGGGCAGACCAACTACGCGGCGGCCAAGGCGGGCATCGTCTCCATGGCCCGTACGTGGGCGATGGAGCTGGCACGGTCCGAGATCACCGCCAACGCGGTCGTGCCGGTGGCCGCCACCGAGATGACCAGGACGATCCCGGCCTTCGCACCGCTGATCGAGGAGGCCGAGCGGACGGGGAAGCCGCTGCCGGAATGGCTGCGCAAGGACGAGGGGTTCGGCACCGCCGAGGACGCCGCCCCGCTCGTCGTCTTCCTCGCCTCCGACGCCGCGAGCGGGGTGACGGGACAGGCCGTCGGCATCGGCGGCGACAAGCTCACCCTGTGGACGCATCCGCAGGAGAAGGCCGCCGCGTGGGCCGACGGCGGCTGGAGCGCCGAGGGCATCGCGGGCTCGTGGGCCGAGGGCGTGGGCGCCCGGCCGGAGACCTACGGCATCCCCGCGCCCCGGTCTCCCGAGGAGCTGCGGTGACGGCGGCCGGGACAGCGGCGGGAACGCCGGCCGGCGAGCCCCGGCCGGCCATGGACGTCGGGCAGCTGACGGCCATCGACGTGCACACCCACGCCGAGGTCTCCGCCGACGGCCACGGCTCACTCAGTCCCGAACTCTTCGGCGCTTCCGCCGAGTACTTCAAGTCCCGCACCGAACGGCAGCCCACCATCGGTCAGATGGCCGCCCACTACCGCGAACGCAGCATGGCCGCCGTCGTCTTCACCGTGGACGCCGAGCACGCCACCGGCCATCCCCGCATCTCCAACGAGGAGATCGCGGAGACCTGCGCCCGCCACTCCGACGTGCTGATCCCCTTCGCGAGCGTCGACCCGTTCAAGGGCAGGGCGGCCGTACGGGAGGCCCGGCGGCTCGTGGAGGAGTACGGCGTACGCGGCTTCAAGTTCCACCCCAGCATCCAGGGGTTCGCTCCGGACGACCGCATGGCCTACCCGCTCTACGGGGCGATCGAGGAGCTGGGCGTGCCCGCCCTGTTCCACACCGGGCAGACCGGCATCGGGGCCGGCGTCCCCGGCGGCGGAGGGATACGGCTGAAGTACTCCGACCCGATGCTGGTCGACGATGTCGCCGTGGATTTCCCGCAGCTGCGCATCATCCTGGCGCATCCGTCCTTCCCCTGGCAGGACGAGGCGCTGGCGGTCGCCACGCACAAGCCCTACGTCCACATCGACCTCTCCGGCTGGTCGCCGAAGTACTTCCCGCCGCAGCTGGTGAAGTACGCCAACTCGCTGCTGCAGGACAAGGTCCTCTTCGGCTCGGACTACCCGGTCATCACTCCCGACCGCTGGCTGGACGACTTCGCCCGGCTCGAGATCAAACCCGAAGTACGCCCGAAGATCCTCAAGGACAACGCGGCCCGGCTGCTCGGTCTGACCGGGCCGCCCGAACCGCACACGCGGAGGGAGACGACGTGACCACCGAAGCGCACGGGGTGCAGGAGCTGAAGGCACTCGCCGGCACGGACCTCGGCAGCAGCGAATGGCTGGAGGTCACGCAGGAGCGCGTGAACACCTTCGCCGACGCGACCGGCGACCACCAGTGGATTCACGTCGACGAGGAGCGGGCCGCCCAGGGCCCGTTCGGCAAGACCATCGCGCACGGCTATCTGACTCTCTCGCTCGTCATCCCGCTCTTCACGCAGATGCTCACCGTCACCGGCGTCTCGATGAGCGTCAACTACGGCCTGGGGAAGGTCCGTTTCCCCAGCCCGGTCCCCGTCGGCAGCAGAGTCCGGCTGACCGGCCGGGTCGGTGCCGTCGAGGAAGTCGCGGGCGGCGGCGTCCAGATGGAGCTGGACTTCACCGTCGAACGCGACGGTTCCGACAAGCCCGCATGCGTCGGCCAGGCCCTCTACCGGCACTACGCCCCAGAGCACGCCTGAGCCATGTGAAACCCACCCGACGCGACACCTCCCCCGGAACTCGGGGGCCTCGCGACACAGACGGGACGGCAGTCATGGCCAACACCGCGACACCACCTCCGGACAACACCCAGCTGCGACGCGCGGTTGCCTCCAGCTTCCTCGGCAGCGTCATCGAGTACTACGACTTCCTCCTCTACGCCACCGCCGCCGCCGTGGTCTTCGGCAAGGTCTTCTTCACCGACCTCGATCCGCTGGCCGCCACGGTCGCCAGCTTCGGGACGTTCGCCGCCGGATACCTCGCCCGTCCCCTCGGGGGTGTCGTCTTCGGGCACTTCGGCGACCGGCTCGGCCGCAAACGCGTGCTGGTGATGACGATGACCCTGATGGGGGCTGTCAGCTTCCTCATCGGCGTGCTCCCCACGTACGAGCAGGTGGGCAGCTGGGCGGCGGTCATGCTGGTGCTGCTGCGCGTCCTGCAGGGCGTGGCGGTCGGCGGGGAGTGGGGCGGGGCGGTGCTGATGTCCGCCGAACACGCCACCTCGCGCCGCGGGTTGTGGGCGAGCTTCACCAACGCGGGCGCGCCCTGCGGCATGGTGCTCTCCACGGCGGCCCTGACGGGCACCGGAGCGGTGGTCGGCGAGGAGGCGTTCCTCGCGTGGGGCTGGCGCGTCCCCTTCCTGCTGAGCATCCTGCTGCTGGGCGTCGGCCTGTTCGTGCGGATGCGGGTGGAGGAGACGCCCGTCTTCGCGGCTGCCCGCAGGGGGAAGGACCGCAGGAGCGGACTGCCGCTGATGGAGGTGCTGCGGCGCCATCCGCGCAACCTGGCGCTCGCCGTCGGAGTGGGACTGGCCGCGTTCGTCGCGCAGGGAACGCTCACCACGTTCCTCATCGCCCACGGTGTGCAGGCCGGTCATGAGCGGCAGACGGTCCTCAACGCCCTGACGCTCTCCTCCGCACTGGCGGTGGCCGGCATCATCGGCTGGTCGGCGCTCTCGGACCGGGTCGGGCGGCGGCCGGTCGTCCTCGCGGGAGCGGTGGCGATGGGAGTCTTCGGTTTCGCCCTCTTCCCGATGGTCGACACCGGCAGCGCGCTGCTGCTGACGGCGGCGCTGGTGCTGGGGCAGTCCGTCATCCACCCGATGATGTACGGCCCGCTGGCGGCCCTGTGCGCGGAGATGTTCAGCACCCGAAGCCGCTACACGGGAGCGTCCCTGGGATATCAGCTCGCCGGGATGGGCGCGGGACTCGCCCCGCTGCTCTTCGCGGAGATCCAGCGTGCGACGGGCGGCGGCGCGACCTTTGTCATCTCCCTGGTCATCGCGGGGTTCTGTGTGCTGACCATTGTCAGCATCCGGCTGCTGGAGGAGACCAGCCGCAGAGACCTGACCGAGGAACCGGCGGGCACGGGCGGGCGTCCCACGGGAACCGCCTCCCCCGCCTCCCTCTCCGAGCCCGGGCGGGGCCCCCGCGCGCAACCCTAGCCAGGAGATGCAGATGCAGAATCAGGGCGTCGGATCGTGGCCTGCGCGGCGTGCGCAACTCTCGCCCCGGCGGACAGCGTTCATCCACGAGGGCACACCGGTCACCTACGCCGAGGTGCACGAGCGAAGCACCCGCCTGGCGTCGCAGCTGCGGGCGGCGGGCGTGGGGCCCGGCGACCGGGTCGCCTATCTGGGCCCCAACCACCCGGCGTTCGCCGAGACGATGTTCGCCACGCATCTGCTGGGCGGGGTGTTCGTGCCGCTCAACTTCCGCTCGGCGGCGCCCGAACTCGACTACGTGCTCGGCCAGTCGGGGGCCGCCGTCCTTGTCCACGCCCCCGAGTGCGCGGCCGCCGTACGTGCCCTGACGTGCGGGGACGCGCTGCGCACCGTCGTGGCTCTCGGCGAACCCGCCGAGGGCGAGCACGGCTACGAGTCCTGGCTCGCGGACGGCGATCCGGAGCCCCTCGACGTCCCCGTCCCCCGGGACGCCCCCGCTTTCATCCTCTACACCTCCGGGACCACGGGACGGCCCAAGGGAGCCACGCTCACCCACGCCAACCTGATCTGGAACACCTTCAATCTGATGGTCGGTCTCGACATCGCCGCCGACGAGGTGACGCTGCTGAGCGCCCCGCTCTTCCACGTCGCCGCCCTGAACCAGACGCTGCTGCCGACCTTCCTCAAGGGCGGCTGCTGCGTGATCATGCCCACCTGGGACGTCGGGGCGTGCTACGACCTGATCGAGAAGCACCGCATCACCTGGATGTTCGGGGTGACGACGATGTTCGCGGCGCTCGCGCACTCCCCGCGGTGGGACGGCGCGGACCTGTCCTCGCTGCGCCACCTGATGTCTGGGGGTGCGCCCGTGCCGGAGTCGCTGATCCGCACGTACCAGGAGCGCGGGCTGGTCTTCCTCCAGGGCTACGGGCTCACCGAGACCGCGCCCGGCGCGACGTTCCTGGAAGCAGCGGAGAGCGTCGCCAAGGCCGGAACCGCCGGGCTGCCCGCCTTCTTCGTCAACGTGCGCCTTGTGCGCCCCGACCTGACGGACGTAGGCCCCGGTGAGCGGGGCGAGGTCATCATCCAGGGGCCGAACGTCACCCCGGGCTACTGGAACGACCCGGACGCGACGGCGGCGGCGTTCTCCCCGGGCGACTGGTTCCACTCCGGCGATGTAGGCGTCCGCGACGAGGACGGCTACATATCCATCGTCGACCGGGTCAAGGACATGTACATCTCCGGCGGCGAGAACGTCTATCCGGCCGAGGTCGAGGGTGTGCTCTTCGCCCATCCCGCGGTGTCCGGCTGCGCCGTCGTCGGGGTCCCGCACCCGACGTGGGGGCAGGTGGGACGGGCGTTCGTGACACTCCGTCCTGGGATGGAGACCTCCGGCGGCGAACTGAAGTCCTTCCTCACCGATCATCTGGCGAAGTACAAGGTCCCCGCCTACTTCGAGCAGGTCGAGGCGCTGCCGCGGACGGGCTCGGGAAAGATCCAGAAGCAGTGGCTGCGCGACCTGCCGCCGGCCGGCGGTGAGGGTGTCCGCCGGCTGTGAGGACGTCCACCGGGCCGGTGGGACCGCTGAGGGGCACCCACCGGCCACTCGCTGAGGGCGTTCCGGCCATACCGGCGGCCGGAACGGCGGCCATATCGGCGGCCGGAACGGCGGCCCGAACGGCGACCCCGGACCTCGGGGCACCGCGTGCCGACTTCCACGGCACGGAATGCCAATTTCATACAAAGCTTTGATCGATCATCGATCGCAGGAGTACAGTCGCGTGTACTGGGCCGCCCTGTCCTGCCCCTTCAGGGAAGGCCCACCCCCTACCCCCCACACTCCCCCCATCAGCACGTCCGGAAGGCGGCCACCATGCCCCGTCCCGTACGCGACCAGCCGAGCGAGCTCGACCAGCTCCCGGACCGCGACCCGCAGGAGACCGCCGAGTGGCGGGACTCCCTCGACGCCGTGACCGCACACGCCGGACCCGAGCGCGCCGCGTACCTGATGCGCCGCACCCTCGACCACGCACGCGGCAGCGGAGTGCGTGTACCCCGGCTGCTGGAGACGGACTACGTCAACACCGTCCCGGCCTCCGCGGAGCCCGCCTTCCCCGGCGACGAGGAGATCGAGTCCAGGATCACCGCCTGGAACCGCTGGAACGCCGCCGCGATGGTCACCCGCGGCAGCCGCTACGGCCTCGGGGGGCACATCGCGACCTTCGCCTCCGCCGCCTGGCTGTACGAGACCGGCTTCCAGCACTTCTTCCGCGGCAAGGACGGCCTCGCCGAAGGAGGCTCCGGCGGCTCCGGCGACCAGCTCTTCATCCAGGGCCACGCCTCCCCCGGCATCTACGCCCGCGCCTTCCTCGACGGCCGCCTCACCGAGAGGGACCTCGACCACTTCCGCCAGGAGGCCGCGGGCCACGGCCTGCCCTCCTACCCGCACCCGCGGCGGCTGCCGTGGCTGTGGGAGTTCCCCACCGTCTCCATGGGCATCGGCCCGCTCTCGGCGATCCACCAGGCACGCTTCAACCGCTACCTGACGCACCGCGGCATCAAGGACACCTCCGCCTCCCACGTCTGGGCGTTCCTCGGCGACGGCGAGATGGACGAGCCCGAGTCGACCGCCGCACTCGCCCTCGCCGCCCGCGAGCAGCTCGACAACCTCACCTTCGTCGTCAACTGCAACCTGCAGCGCCTCGACGGGCCCGTGCGCGCCAACTTCCGCGTCGTGCAGGAGCTCGAGGCCCTCTTCCGCGCCGCGGGCTGGAACGTGGTGAAGTCCCTGTGGGGTGCCGCCTGGGACGAGTTGCTCCGGCTCGATGTCACCGGCGCCCTGGTCAGGCGCCTCGGGGAAGTGCCGGACGCCCAGTTCCAGACGTACGCCACCCGTGACGCCGCCTACATACGCGAGCACTTCTTCGGCGCAGACCCCGCGCTGGCGGAGATGGCCCGGCTGCTGACCGACGACAAGATCACCGAGTGCTTCCACACCTCGCGCGCCGGCCACGAACCGCGGAAGGTCTACGCGGCATACAGGGCGGCCGTCGAGCACGAGGGCGCACCGACCGTGATCCTCGCGCAGACCGTCAAGGGCTGGACGCTGGGCCCCGGCTTCGAGTCGCGCAACGCCAACCACCAGATGAAGAAGCTCACCGGTCAGGAGTTCCGCGCCATGCGGGACCTCCTGGAGCTGCCGGTGCCCGACAGCGAGCTGGAGGGCGACCTCGTCCCGTATCTGCACCCCGGTCCCGACTCGCCGGAGGTGCGCTACCTCCAGGAGCGCCGTGCCGCCCTCGGCGGTCCCGCGCCGGCCCGCAGGGTGCACCCGGTGAGCCTGCCGGAGCCCTCCGCGAAGCCGTTCGAGGCGCTTCAGAAGGGTTCGGGCAGCCAGGAGATCGCCACCACCATGGCCTTCGTGCGGCTGGTGAAGGACCTGATGCGGGAGAAGGAGAGCGGCAGGCGCTGGGTCCCCGTCGTCCCCGACGAGGCCCGCACCTTCGGGATGGAGTCCCTCTTCCCCTCCGCGGGCATCTACTCCCCCCTCGGCCAGAACTACGAGCCCGTCGACCGCGACCAACTCCTCTACTACAAGGAGGCGTCGGACGGGCAGATCCTCAACGAGGGCATCACGGAGGCCGGTTCGCTCGCGGACTTCACGGCGGCGGCGACGTCGTACGCGACGCACGGCGAGCCGATGATCCCGTTCTACATCTTCTACTCCATGTTCGGCTTCCAGCGCACCGGCGACCAGTTCTGGTCCCTGGCCGACCAGTTGGGCCGCGGCTTCGTCATCGGCGCCACCGCGGGCCGTACGACGATGACGGGTGAGGGGCTCCAGCACGCGGACGGCCACTCCCCGCTGCTGGCCTCCACCAACCCGGCGGTCCTCACCTACGACCCGGCGTTCGCCTACGAGGTCGGCGCCGTCGTCAAGGACGGGATGCGCCGGATGTACGGCCCGGACCCGGCCCGCAACGAGGACGTCTTCTACTACCTCACGGTCTACAACGAGCCGAAGGTCCAGCCGCCCATGCCTTCGGGCGAGGGCACCGGGAATATCGAGGAGGGCATCCTCAAGGGCCTCTACCGCTTCCGCGAGGGGCAGCCCGCCGAGCCCGGCTCGCCCCGCATCCAGCTCCTGGCCAGCGGCACCGCCGTCCACTGGACGCTGGAGGCGCAGCGGAAGCTGGCCGAGGAGTGGGAGGTGACCGCCGACGTGTGGTCGGCGCCCTCGTGGAGCGAGCTGCGGCGCGACGCGCTGGAGTGCGACGCCGCCGCCCTGCGGGGCGAGGACCGCGTCCCGTACGTGACACGCGTGCTGCAGGACGCCGAGGGCCCGGTGCTGGCCGTCAGCGACTGGATGCGGGCCGTGCCGGACCAGATCAGCCAGTGGGTGCCGCAGGACTGGTCCTCGCTGGGCACGGACGGCTTCGGCCTCTCCGACACGCGCGAGGCGGCCCGCCGCCACTTCGGCGTGGACGCCGAGTCGGTCGTCGTCGCCGCGCTGGACCGGCTCGCGCGGCGGGGCGAGGTCAAGCGCGAGACGGTCCGGCGGGCCGCCGAGGCGTACGGCCTGGCCTAATCCCGGCGGCCTTCCGCCCGCCGGCCCCCGTGGTTCACGCCGCCGAGGGGCCGGCGGCAGAATGCTGTCATGCGCGCGTCCCGGCTGATCAAGATGGTGCTGCTGCTGCAGACCCGGCGGGCCATGACCGGCGCGGAACTCGCCGCCGAGCTGGAGGTCTCCGAACGTACGGTCTCCCGCGACGTGCTGGCGCTCTCCGAGGCGGGGGTGCCGGTGTACGCGGACCGCGGCCGCAGCGGCGGCTACCGCCTCGTGGGTGGCTACCGCACCCGGCTGACCGGCATCGCCCGGGACGAGGCAGAGGCGCTGTTCCTGTCCGGAGTCCCCTCCGCGCTGCGGGACATGGGGCTCGCCGACGCGGCGTCCGCGGCACGGCTGAAGGTCTCCGCCGCCCTCCAGCCGGAGTTGAGCGACGCGCACCGCAGCGCGGCGCAGCGCTTCCATCTCGACGCGCCCGGCTGGTGGCAGCCGGCGCAGACACCGTCGCTGCTGCCGGTGCTGGCCGACGCGGTGTGGGACGACCGCAGGGTGCGGATGCGCTACCGGCGGCGCGGGGCGGAGGTGGAGCGCGAGCTGGAGCCGTACGGACTCGTGCTGAAGGCCGGCGTCTGGTATCTGGCGGCCAGGGTGACCGGCGGCGACTGGCGTGTGTACCGGGTGGACCGGATCGTGGAGGCGGAAGCGGGCGGGGGGCGCTTCGTGCGGGAGGAGGAGTTCGACCTGCCCGGTTTCTGGGAGGAGCGTTCGGCCGCCTTCGCCCGTTCGATCCTGCGGGAGAAGGTGGTGCTGCGGCTGACGCCCGCCGGTATGCGGATGCTGCGGTACGCCACCGACCGCCGGGCCGCGGAGGAGGCGCTGGCCGGAGCGGTAGTCGTGCCGGACGACGCGGCGGGAGGAGACGCGGAAGGAGAGGCGGAGGGCGGTGACCACGGCCGGGAGACGGCCGTGGTCGAACTGGCCGTGGAGTCGGCGGACGTCGCCTACACCCAGCTCCTCTCCCTGGGCCCGGAGTGCGAGGTGCTCGAACCGCCGCCGCTGCGGGCCCGGTTCGGGCAGGCGGGACGGCGCATGGCCGCGCTGTACGGCGCGGAGCCGCCTCAGCGGTAGCCGGTGACGTCGGCGGGCCCTTCCTGGTCGACCTCGGTGATGTAGCGCCAGGCGTCGGGGGACGAGCCGTCCACGTCCGTGAAGCCGTACTCCCGTGCGAGTCCGCCGCTGGAGAGTGAACGCCCGTTGAAGCGGGCCACTTCCGGGTCGGCGGCCAGTGCGGCCAGTGCCCGCCCGGTGAAGACCGGGGACTCGGAGATGGCGAAGTGCGGGTTCTGCGCGGTGCCTTCGAGCCAGTTCTCCTCGGTCACCTTGAAGTGGGTGTCGAGCATCGCCTCCGAGCGCAGCCAGCCGGGTGTGAGGCAGACGGCGGTCGCGCCGTGTTCGGGGAGTTCCTCGGCCAGGGCACGCGCCATCCGCAGCGGGGCGCACTTGGCCAGGTCGTAGTAGAAGGGGCGGCGGTAGCGGCGGTTGTACTCCTCGGTTCCGTCGGTGACTTCGACGACGAGACCGCCGGGGCGGCGGATGAGCAGCGGGATCGCGTAGCGGCTGGTGACGATGTGGCTCTCCACCCCCAGCCGCAGGATGCGCAGGCCCTGCTCCAGGTCGTGCTCCCACATCTTCCTGTCCCACTGGACGAGGTGGTCGCCGCCCCAGATGTCGTTGACGAGGATGTCCAGCCGGCCCTGCTCCCGCTCGATCCGCCCGACCAGCTCCCGTACCTGCCCGGGCTCCAGGTGGTCGGCGGGGTGGGCCACGCCCGTACCGCCCGCTTCCCCGACGAGCTCGGCGGTGCCCTCGACGGTCTCCCCGGCGCGTCCCACTTCGCTGACCGTGCCGCGGGTGGTGCGTCCCGTGGCGTAGACGGTCGCTCCCGCTCTGCCCAGCTCCACGGCCATGGCCCGGCCCGCGCCGCGTGTCGCGCCGGCGACCAGTGCGACCTTGCCCCTCAGTGCTCCTGCTGTGCTCACCGCGTGTCCTCCCGCTGCCCTCGCCCTGTGGCCTTCGCGACAGCACGCTGGCACGGATACACGACATCTTCTGTCCGGCTTCGGGGCGGGTCGCCGGAACCTTCACTGACGGCTCTGCGTGGGATCGTCACATCAACCGCTCATCGACACCGTGACGCGTCCCGGTAACGACAAGGCGGCATCCGAGGGAGTCCGCGTGCACTGGGCGGTTTCAAGGCGGATGCTGTGTTCGTGATGGACGAGACCGAGTTCTGGGCGCTGATCGATTCCACCCGCGAGGACGCCGACGGCGATCCCGAGGAGCAGGCCGACCTGCTCATCGAGCGGCTGACGCGGCTCGATCCGGACGCCGTGATGTTCTTCGCCCGGCACTTCGAGTCCCGCTACAACCGCGCCAACCAGTGGGACCTGTGGGCCGCGGCGTGGATTCTGCTGGACGGCGTCAGCGACGACGCCTTCGACGCCTTCCGCTGCTGGCTGATCGGCCAGGGCAGGGAGGTCTTCGAGAGCGCCGCGCACGACGCGGACTCCCTCGCGGACGTCCTGGAGGGCTTCGACGAGGAGCTCGACGGCGACGCCGAAGAGCTGGGCTACACCGCCGACGAGGCGTACGAGCAGCTCACCGGCATCATCATGCCCGACCTCGGTCTGCCCGAGCCGCCGGAGGACCCGACGGGGGTCTCGCTCGACCTGGAGGACGACGCGGCGCTCGCGGAGCGGCTCCCGAAGCTGTGGGAACGCTTCAGGGGGTGAGTGCGCCCCCTTCCGCCGCCGGTCCGTCCGCCGCCGGGGGCCGCCCGGCGGGCCGGTCGCCGTGCTGGTCGCCGTGGCCGGCGGCCCCGCCCGGACGGGCGCTCATGCGCCGGGCCGGGGCTCCAGCCAGCGCCCCATCAGCACGTCGTCCACATACCTGCCCTCCAGCTTGAACTCCCCGCGCAGCACCCCCTCCACGGCGAAGCCCGCCGCGGCGTACAGCGCGCGGGCTGGCTCGTTGTGCCCCAGTACGCGCAGCGTGATCCGTGCCGCGCCCTGCCGGCGCGCCCGCACGCACGCGGCCTCGACCAGCGCCTGCCCGACGCCGCGCCTGCGGGCGCCCGGATCGACGACCAGGCCCTGTATCTGCCGTACGTGGGCGTTGCACTCGAGGTCCGTGGGCGGCACGAGGCGTATGTATCCGGCCACGCCCTCACCCGGCGGGGCGTCGGGCAGCTGCGCGAGGAGATAGTGGGCGGGCAGGTGCGCCCCGTCGAAGAAGGGCGCGAACGGTGCCCGTGGCCGCGGCTGCACGGAGTGCAGCGGGGACCAGCAGCGACGGTCCAGCTCACCGAGCGGGACCTCGTCGGCGAGGGTGGCGTCACGGACGGCCGGCGGGGCGGGCATGCGCGTCACTGTGCCCAAGGACCGTGCGCGCCGCCACCGGATTCCCGGGGCAGACGGCGGTGCGGGCGGTGCCGGCCCGCGACGTGCGGTGCGGCCCGGAAGCGGGAGAGGCGCGGATGAGGGAGGGGCGCGGGCGTTTCAGGCTCGCCCCCTCGCACGGCAGGATGTCCTCATGCGTATCGCGGTCACCGGTTCCACCGGCCTCATCGGCACGGCCCTCTCCCGTTCGCTGCGTGCGGACGGGCACGACATCGTCCGGCTCGTACGGCGCTCCTCCCGGGACGCACGGCGCTACGAGGACGCAGGCCACGCACGGGGAGACGCCCAAGACCCGCCGTCGGAGGTGGCGTGGGACCCCAAGGGCCAGTACGTGGACGCGCGCGGCCTCTCCGGGTGCGACGCCGTCGTGCACCTCGCGGGAGCGGGCGTCGGGGACCGGCGCTGGACCCCCGCCTACAAGAAGGAGATCCGCGACAGCCGCGTGCTGGGCACCGCCGCCATCGCCGACGCCCTCGCCTCCCTCGACGACCCGCCGCGCACCCTGCTGGTCGGCACGGCCATCGGCTACTACGGCGACACCGGCGACCGCGCCGTCGACGAGAGCGCGCCGCCCGGGCGCGGCTTCCTGCCGGAGGTCTGCCAGGAGTGGGAGGAGGCGGCGAGCGCGGCCGAGGAGGCCGGGATCAGGACGGTCTTCGCCCGTACCGGTCTGGTGGTCGCACGGGGTGGCGGCGCGTGGGGGCGGCTCTTCCCCCTCTTCAAGGCGGGTCTGGGAGGACGGCTGGGCGACGGAAGCCAGTACTGGAGCCACATCGCGCTGCACGACCACATCGCCGCGCTGCGTCACCTGCTGGACCGCCAGGACCTGTCCGGCCCGTTCAACCTGACCGCGCCCGAGCCCGTCACGAACCGGGAGGTCACCGCCGCCATGGGCCGTGTCCTGCACCGGCCCGCCCCCTTCCCCGTTCCGGCCCCGGTGCTGCGGGCGGCGCTCGGCGAGTTCGCCGGGGACGTGCTGGGCAGCCAGCGGGTCGTGCCCCGGCGGCTGCTCGATTCGGGCTTCGGGTTCGCGTTTCCGGACATCGATGACGCGGTACGCGCCGCACTGCGCTGACAGCACGGCCCGGGTACGCCCGTGCGGCGAGAGGTCCCGTGACGTGCTGCGGCGGATGACATGTGCGGCGTGCGACCGGCGTGCGCCCGTGCTTCCACCGTGTGCCACTGCCCGCGTCCGGGCAGCTGCGTAGAGTCCTGAACCTCACGCTTCACCCGCGCCGGTTCGGGGAGGAGGATGGCAAGTACGGCCCCGCACCGCGCGCCGACCACGGGAGGCATCGTGCGCCCCAGCGACTCAGCACGCTCCGGCCGTACGCCGACACCGGACGCCGATGTCGTCGTCATCGGCTCAGGACTCGCGGGTCTCGCCGCCGCTCACCATCTGACGGCCGCCGGAGTGCAGGTCACCGTGCTGGAGGCGGCCTCGCGGGTGGGTGGCCGGATGGCCACCGAGTCGGTCGACGGCTATCTGCTCGACCTCAGCGGAAGGCTGCTGTGCCCCGACTGGCCGGAGCTGCGGCGGCTGCCCGCCCTGGACGCGCTCGAGCTGCGGCATTTCACGCCGGGGGCGCTGCTGAGGGCCGACGGGCGTACGCACCGGATCGGCGACTCCGCCCGCGTCGGCCCACGCCCCGGACGCACCGCCCGTCCCGGCGGCACGGAGGGGACCGGCACGGGGCCCGCCACTGGCGCGGGGCAGGGGACGGGCCACGGCGCCCGGCACGGCGAGCGGACCGACCGACGGCGCACGAGGGGCGCACTCACCACAGCGCGCGCCCTCACCAGTGTCCGCAGCCGCGCCGCGATGACGGGCGCGCTGGACCTGGCGCGGCTGCGCAACAGCCTGGCCCGTTTCGCCGCCATCCCCTCCGAGCGGCTGCTCGCCCGTACCGAACTCCCCGCCGCCCAGGCCCTCTCCGCTCGCGGCCTGCCCGCCCGTACGGTCGGCTCGCTCGTACGCCCGCTGCTGGTCGCGCTGCTCTCCGACCCCGCGCTGACCACCTCCAGCCGGGTCGCCGACCTCGCGCTGCGCGGGTTCGTGAGGGAAGGCTGCGCGCTCCCGGCGGGCGGCATGGCGGCGGTGCCCGGACTGCTGGCGGCCGGGCTGCCGGCGGGCACGATACGCACCGGTGTCCAGGCGGTGTCCGTCACCACGAACGCCGTGACGACCCGGCACCACGGGACTCTCGCGTGCCGGGCCGTCGTCGTCGCCACCGACGCCGCGGACGCCGGTGAACTCCTCCCCGGGCTGCGGGTACCCGGCTTCCATCCCATGACGGTCCTGCACCACGCCATCGACGAACCGCTGCCCCTGTCGCCGTCGCTGCTGGTGGACGGGGACGCGCAGCGGTCAGGGCCCGTCTCGCACACGTGGGCCGCCTCCGCCGTCGACCCGGCGCGGGCGCGGCCGGGAGGAGCGCTGGTCACCTCGGTGGTCCTGGGCGGGGCGGCGAGCGATCCCGTCACCGTCCTGGACAAGGCCTCCCGGCCTCAACTGGGCACGCTGCACGGCTTCCCGGCCGACCGCTGGAGCCTGGTCGCCGCCCACCACGAGCCGCGTGCGGTGCCAGCGATGCCGGCACCGCACGACATGCGGCGTCCGGTGCGGCTGCTGTCCGGGCTGTACGTGTGCGGCGAGCACCGCGACACGAGCACCGCTCAGGGAGCGCTGGTCTCGGGGCGGCGGGCAGCGGCCGAGGTCCTGCGCGACTTCGGGCTGCCGGTGCCGGCGGCGGACCGCCCCCTTCGTGTGGCGGCCTGAGGGCGCGCGGGGCGGGGCCGGGACGGCCGCGGGGGGCCGGGAAAAGGCCGGGACGGGGCCTCCCGAACACCGGCGGAGAATTCGAACAGTATCCTCTCGATTCCCTTCACCACCTGCGACGCAGGCCGTTCGATTGTCAGTGCCGGCGGGTATTCTGAGAAGCAGAATCCTGGTGCAGAGTCCAGGCGGATTCACGACGCTCATGGAGGTCGCCGATGACCGCAGCCAGCACCCTGAAGACCCCGCTTCCGCTCTCCCCGGCGCCCCCGGCCGCCTCGGCTCCCGCTGCTCCGGCGGCGGTACGGGTGCCGCCGGGGAAGAAGCCGTTGCCCGCCGGCCGCCCCCGGGAGTGGTACGTCTCCCACAACCGCCGGCTCAAGGCGATGCGCATAGCCGTCGCCCTGCTCGACTCCGGCGTCTACACCCCGGCACAGGCCCGCAACCGCACGATACGGCGCACGGCGGCCCGCATCGGCGTCCACCCGCCGTCCAACACGACGTGCGGCCTGGTGCGTTCACTGCTGCCCTGACAGTGTGCGGGGGCGGGGCAGGGCCTCGGCGGTGCCGGTCCGCGCAGTAAGGGCGGCACCCGGCCGTCAGCCCTCCCGGCTCCCGCCCCGCTCGCGCCACTCGGCGACGACGTCTTCCACGTCGTAGGGCGCCAGATTGAGCGGCGGGCCGGACATGGGACGGCGGATCGCCTCGCGGATCTTGTCGTTGATCTGCGTGACGATCCGCCGGACCTGACGCTCCGTGGGGGCGCGGAGGGCCGCGGCGAGCGCGTCCTGCGCCTCCTTGCGCAGGGCGAGGGTGGGCGGCAGGTGGGACAGGCCCTCCTCGCGCATCTTCCGCTTCAGCCACCATGTCTCGTCGTAGGGTGCGTCCGCGTCGCGCAGGGGCTTGCCCGCGCCGGGGAGACCGGCGAAGGCGCCGCGCTCCTCGGCCTCGCGGATCTGCCTGTCGGCCCACGACTCGAAGGTGACTCCCGGCGGTTTCCGTTCGGTCATGAGTCCATTGTCCCCCGGCCCCGGCGATGCCGACAGGCCGCGCCGGGGCCACCGGGCGCAGCGGGCGCCGGCGGGTTCCGCACGGGGCCGCCCCGCCCCCGGACGACGAGCGCGGGAGACGGTCGCGCGGACCTCGCCCCCGCTTTTCTGACGGCATGTCAAGTCAATCCTGCGGCAGTACAGTTGAGAGGTGAGCGCGGTCGCTTCCCGCCACAGCCCACCCGAGGAAGGGAAGTCTGTGAGCAGTCTCAACAAGGGACTCAGCAAAGTCGACGTTGCACTCAAGTGGGACCCGAGTCCCCTCGGTGCGCCGGTGCACGATCTCGACATCATCGCCGGCACGTACACGGCCGACGACCCCTACGGAGAACCCGCGTACCTCGTCCACTTCGACAGCCGCGCCCCCGACGGCACCATCATCCTCAACCGGGACAGCCGCACGGGCCAGGGCTTCGGCGCCGACGAGGAGATGACCCTGGAGCTGGAGCGGCTTGCCTCCTCCTACGTGCGTGTCGTCGTGGGCGTGGCCGTCCAGCAGGGCGGGGGCCGCAAGACGTTCCGCGACATACCGAACACCTCCGTCTCGGTCTCCGAGGGCTACACGGCGCTGGCGGAGGACGACTTCGCCGGCGTCGCGGACGCCACGGCCGCCACCGTCGCGGAGTTCACCCGGACCGACTCGGGTGCGTGGGAATTCCGCGCGGACGTGCGCGGGTTCGACACCGAGCCGGAGACCTTCGCGTCCGTGATGGGCGGGAAGCGCTCCTGACCCCCCGGGCGCGTCCCCCGTGCGGACGCGCCCGCCGCAAGGCGTTCCGGGGGCCGCACAGCATCCCGGGCCGCACGTGCGCGCGTTCCTGCGTCCGTACGTGCGGCCCTGCCCCCGACGCACGCCGCCGGTCCCGGGACGCGCTCCGCTCCTGGGACAGACTTGCGCAATGACCGAGTCCCAGGGGCCCCGCACTCAACTGACCGGCCGGACAGCCTGGGCGAACCTTCAGGGGCCGCTGCGCCGCTTCCTGCGCACGGAGACCGGCAGCGCCGGGGTACTCCTGGCGGCCTCGCTCGCTGCGCTCGTCTGGGCCAACACCGACCCGGGCTCGTACGAGCGCCTGTGGGCCGCACATCTGTATCTGGGTGTGGCGGACGGGCAGATCTCGCTGGAGCTGCACGAGTGGGTCAACAGCGGTCTGATGACGTTCTTCTTCTTCGTCGTCGGGCTCGAGGCGCGGCGCGAGTTCGACATGGGCGATCTGCGGGAGCGCCGCCGCGTGACCCTGCCGGCCCTCGCCGGTGTCGGCGCGATGATCGTCCCGGTCGGCCTGTATCTCGCGATCAACGCCGGGCAGCCCTCCGCTCAGGGCTGGGGCACGGCGATGTCGACGGACACGGCCTTCGCCCTGGGCATGCTCGCCCTGGTCGGGCCGCGCTTCCCACGGCGGCTGCGGGCTTTCGTACTGACCTTCACCATCGCCGACGACGCCGTCGCCCTCGTGGTGATCGCCCTCGTGTACAGCGAAGAGATCGACGGCGGGCCGCTGTTGAGCGCCTTGGGCGTCCTCGCCGCGGTGCTGGCGGTCCGTGCCGCGGGGGTCTCCTCCGGGACCGTCTACGCCGTGCTGGGCGTCGCCCTGTGGGTGGCGTTGCTGGAGTCCGGTGTCGACCCGGTCGTCACCGGACTGCTGCTGGGGCTGCTGACGTACGCCTATCCAGCCGCCCGGGACGATCTGGAGCGGGCGAGCGGCCTGTTCAGACTCTTCCGCGAGCAGCCCACCGGGGAACTGGCCCGCACCGTGCGGGTGGGACTGCGTTCGGCCATCTCCCCGAACGAACGGCTTCTGGAGGTGTTCCACCCCTGGGCGGGCTATGTGGTCGTGCCGCTGTTCGCCCTGGCCAACGTGGGCGTGCACTTCACCTCGGAGTTGCTCTCCCGCGCCTTCACCTCGCCCTTGACCCTCGGCATCCTCGTGGCCTTCCTCGTGGGCAAGCCTCTGGGGCTCCTCGGGTTCTCCTGGCTGGTGACCCGTCTCAGCAACGGCCGGCTCCGCCCTCCCGTGGGCTGGGTCGCGGCCGCGGGCGGCGGGACGATCGCCGGCATCGGCTTCACCGTCTCGCTGCTGATCGCCGGAAAGGCTTTCGAGGGAGAGGAGTTGGAGGAGGCGAAGGTCGGAGTGCTCAGCGCCGCGGTGTGCGCGTCCGCCGTGACCTGGGCCCTGGCCCGGGCGGCGGCGCGACTGCCGCACAATGTGAAGGGACGGGCCATGCTGGGCACCTCCGACCCGGTCGTCGACCTCACCGCCGTGGTCGACGACGAGCGCGACCACGTGCGCGGTCCCGAGGACGCGGCCGTCACGGTCCTGGAGTACGGCGACTACCAGTGCCCCTACTGCGGCGGCGCCGAGCCCGTCATCCGTGACCTGCTGCTCGGTGAGGACGACGTCCGCCACGTCTGGCGTCATCTGCCGCTGACCGATGTGCACCCGCAGGCGCAGCTGGCCGCGGAGGCAGCCGAGGCAGCCGCCGCTCAGGGCGCCTTCTGGGCGATGCACGAATGGATGCTGGAGCACCAGGACGACCTGCGCGTGACGGAGCTGACACGGCAGGCGGAGCTGATCGGGCTGGACACCGACCGCTTCCGGGAGGCCCTGCGCGCCCAGTCCGGCGCGGACCGTATCGCCGAGGACCTCGCCTCCGCCGAGGAGAGCGGTGCATCCGGCACGCCCACGTTCTTCATCAACGGCCGCTGGCACCGGGGCGCCTACGACCGCGAGAGCCTGCACCGGGCCGTGCGGGCGGCCAGGGTACGGGCCCACCTGGGGCACTGAGGCGTGTTACGGAACGTACCGGGACGAACGCCGCATACGCTCGGCACGTCAAGCGCCCGGAGAGACCGAAGCTGGGAGAGAACGTGCACCGAGACGACCTGCCCGCACCGCCGACGGGCCTGCTCCTCACCCACTTCCTCACCGTGCGGGACGTGGCCCGCTCCCGCGCGTTCTACGCGGACGTCCTGGGCGGCACGGTGGTGCTGGAGGAGAACCCGTGCATCGTCGCCCTCGCCAACGGCTGGATCATCATGAATCCCGGCGGCGGCCCCACCCCCGACAAGCCGGGGGTGACGCTGCGCCCGCCCGAGGACCCCGCCACCGCGTCGGCCTTCCTCAACATCCGCGTGGCCGACATCGCGGAGTGCCACCGCGAATGGAGCGCCCGGGGCGCCGAGTTCCTCACCCCGCCCATCGACCGCAAGGCCGAACTGCGCTGCTACGTACGGGATCCCGACGGCTACCTCATCGAGGTGGGGCAGGCGACGGGGATGCTGGAGGGCGTGTTCGCCGACCCTCCCGCCCCGGCGGAACGGTGACGGCCCGGGCGGTAACAGCCCGGGCCGTAACAGCCGGGCGGCGGGACGCCGTTGTCAGACACCGCTCCCGCCGCTCCCGCCTCCGGCACCTCCGCCTCCCGCACGCCCGAGTCCCGTTCCCGGCCGCAGGTTCCACCGGTCGGACCTGCCGCTGAGCCGGGTCGCCGTCAGCGGTTCCACGTCCACCCGCCACAGGCCCCGCGCCGGTGCGTCCAGGGCGCACACCACCGCTGCCCGTACGACATCCGGTTCCACGACGGCCACCACCGGCCCGGAGCCCTCAGCCAGTTCAGCCAGCCACCGCGCAGTCCGGGCCACCAACTGCCCCACGGACTCACCGCCGTGCGGCGCGCTGCCGGGGTCGGACAGCCACCGGGCGACGCCCTCCGGTTCGCGGGCCGTGACCTCCTCCAGGGTCCGTCCCCGCCAGCGGCCCATGGCACAGCCCGCGGCGGCGCCCGCGGTGGCCACGTCCCGCAGGCCCAGAGCCCGGGCCGTCTGCGCGCAGCGCTCGGAGGGCGAGGCGAAATTGCGTGCGCCGGCCGGCAGTTCGCCCGCGGCGGACCGTGCCGTCCGCTCCCCCGCCGGTGTCAGCGGCCCGCCGTCCTCGAAGCGGACCTCGTCGAGTGCCTCACTGCGGGCGGGCGAGATCAAAGTCACTCGGGTGGTCATCAGCCTCTCCTGGACCCGTGAACGGCCACGTTCCGTACGGGAGTTGGTCACTGCTCGGCTCCTGCGGCCCGCCGTGCGGCCTTGGCCCGGCAGGTGGTGTCGCGATACCTTCCGCTGGTATCGACGACGGCAGGGCGGAAGCCGGTGAGATCCCGGCGCGGTCGCGCCACTGTATGCCCCCTTCGGTCCGCTGCCGTGCGCAGCGTACGGGCGGGGCGAGTCAGACCCGCTGTGCCGTCACGGGCTCCACCGACAGGGACGCGAGTTCCCACCAGGAGGTCTTTGCCATGGCACAGTCCATCGCCCCGCCGAACACCGGCACCGCAGTCCCGGCAACGCTGCCGGTGAAGGCGATCCTGCCGTGGGCGTTCTTCTTCGGACTCGTGATGCTGGTCATGCTCTACTTCGTCGGCGCCGAGCAGGGAGCCACCTCCCTCTTCGCGGGCACCGGCGTGCACGAGTGGGTCCACGACGGACGCCACCTGCTCGGCTTCCCCTGCCACTGAGCGCGGGGGGATACACACCATGAACTCCGCCACTGTGAGAACCCTCCTCGTGCGCGGCATGCTCGCCGGTCTCGTCGCCGGCGTGTTCGCCCTCGCGGTCGCCTGGTCGCTGGGCGAACCGCACATCGACGCCGCCATCGCCTACGAGGAGGCCCAGGCACACGAACACGCAAGCGGGCACGGGCACGAGGAGGAGGCGGTCGTCAGCCGCTCCACGCAGTCGACGGCCGGACTGGCCACGGGCGTCCTGGTCTACGGCGTGGCCGTGGGCGGTATCGCCGCGCTGGCCTTCAGCTTCGCCCTGGGGCGGGTGGGCCGTTTCGGCCCGCGTGCCACGGCGGCGCTGCTGGCGGGCGCCGCCTTCGTGAGCGTCTACCTCGTGCCGTTCCTGAAGTACCCCGCCAACCCGCCGTCCGTGGGCGACCCCGCCAGCCTCGACCAACGCACCGCTCTGTTCTTCCTCATGGTGCTGCTGAGCGTGCTGCTGGCGGTCGCCGCCACGATCGCGGGCAGACGCATGGCGTCGCGGCTGGGCAACTGGAACGCGAGCGTCGCCGCCGGGCTCGGCTTCGCCGCCGCCGTCGGCCTCGCCTACGCCTTCCTGCCCTCCCTCAGTGAACTCCCCGAGGGCTTCCCGGGGATGCTGCTGTGGCGGTTCAGGATCTCGACGCTCGCGGTCCAGCTCGTACTGTGGGCCGCGTTCGGCCTGACCTTCGGTCATCTCGCCGAGCGAGCGCTGGGGTCCAGGACACGGCGCGGTTCGCAGGAGCCCGCCGCGGCGGCGCCCGCCGGCACGCCGTAGCCGTACAGCCCGTCCCCTCACCGCTGCCGTGCGGTCCGTCGAACGGGCCGCACGGCAGCGGCCGTCGGTGTTCCCGCACGGCGGCGGTGTCACGGAGAACGGCGGACGCCGCGGCGGAGTGCCAACGCCGGGGGAAGCCCGATGCCCCCGCAGGCCAGGTGTTCACCTTCGACGGCCGGCATGCCGTTGACCGGGACACCCTCTACCGCCTCTACCGCGCGATCGGTGAGGCCGCCAACAGGCCCGGTGGATACTCCGGCTGGAACCTGGACTCTCCGCACGACTGTCCGAGAGGCGGCCGGGGTGCGACCACTCCGTTCACCGTGCACTGGGACTCCTCGGCCGGGGCTCTTCTGCCGGCGGCAGAACACCGGCCCGGCCGGGCTCGGCGATCACTACTGTCCAGGCTCATGACGACAGTTACAACGCGCACGATCGAATACGCGGCCGACGGCCTGACGATGACCGGGCACCTCGCGCTCCCGGCCGGTGCCGACTGCCGGCCCGCGGTCCTGGTCGGGCCCGAGGGGGTGGGGCTCAGCGACGTCGAGCGCCGCCGGGCCGATGCGCTCGCCGAGCTGGGATACGTGGCGCTGGCCTTCGACCTCCACGGCGGGCGCTACTTGGGCGACCCGGAGGAGATGTTGGCCCGTTGCAAGCCGCTGCTCGCCGACCCCGGCCGGATGCGAGGCATCGGCCACGCGGCGCTCGACGTGCTCCGCGCCGAGCCGCGGACCGCCCCGGGACGGATCGCCGCCGTCGGCTACGGCACCGGGGGCGCAATCGCGCTGGAACTCGGGCGCGACGGCGTCGACCTGCGCGCGATCGCGACAGTCAACGGACTGATCACGGGCCGACCGGGCGAGACGGCGCGCATTCACTGCCCGGTGTGGGCCGGGGTCGGGTCGGAAGACCCGATCATGCCGCCCGCGCAACGGGACGCATTCACCGCCGAGATGCAGGCTGCGGGCGTCGACTGGCGCCTCGTGGTCTACGGTGGCGCCTTGCACGCCTTCCATCACCCACCGGTCGACCACAGCGCGCTTCCCGGGGTCGGTCATCACCCTCAGCACGCGCGGCGAGCTTGGCGGGACGTCGTCGACCTGCTCGCCGAGTGCCTGCCCATAGCGGAGTGACCCGGGCAGACTTAGGGATTTGTTCACAGGCTCTGACAGCTCTTGCTTCAGGGCATCGCCCTGGGGAACGTCATTCGGACTCCTGCGGACGGCGGCGTACGGGGATGCCGAGATGGAGGGCTGGTCGCCGAGCTCGGCGCTGGGTCTCGTCGCGCTTCGCGCGGAGGTGAGCGAGGGTGAGGTCGGTTCCCTCGATCTCACCGACCCGGCCTTCGGCCCCGGCCCGCGTCCTGCGTCGCAGAAGGAGCGATGACCAGCATCGCGATGACCTCGCCACAGGGCCGCCGGTACTGGCGGATGCTCAGGTGGGCTCGCACGTTCCTCGTTGCGGACGCCGGAGTGCCGCAGCGTCTCCACCGCTGCCCGGTCCCAGAAGGCGGTTTCCTCCCCGACGGCGATGTGGACCATCTCTCCGCCGTCGTTGTAACGCGGACGCGGCGGGACCGGAGGTGCGGACAACTGTGCACCCACCGGCGGCGCGGCGGGACCGTCCGTACGGGTCGCTGCGGTGTGGCGGACACCGCCTGAGGTCCGGGGCGGCCCAAGCTGCACATGGAGACTCACCGCCTCGCCGGGGCCGCGCACGGACGTACGCGAGCACGTGCACGCACCACGTAACGCACGCGGTACGCACGTACGGCCAGGGCGTCCGGGCCCTCGTCCGGGGCCGGGCACACCGTGAACGGGGCGACGCCCGGCATCGGTGGCACCGGCCGGCCGGGAGACAGCCGACGAACACAGGAGAGGGACCATGCCACTGCCCGCCCAGCCCGCCCAGTCCGCCCCGCACGGTGAGGGCCTGCCGCCCGAGGCCAACCCCGCCGACCCCCGCTTCTGGCAGCTCCCGCACGAGCAGCGCCTGGAAGCCTTCGCGACGCTGCGCCGCCGACGGGAGCCCGTCTTCTGCTCCCCCCCGCCGCACACCTGGCGCCGGGGGCAGCCACAGGGCTTCTACGCGCTGGTCCGGCACGAGGACGTGCGCGAGGCCAGCCGCAACCCCGCCGTCTTCGCCAGCGCCCCCGGAGTCACCACGCCGCAGCCCGCGCGCTGGGTACAGACACTCTTCGGGAAATCCATGGTCAACCTCGACGGACGGGAACACGCCCAGCTCCGGAAGATCGTCTCGCGGGCCTTCAGCCCCCGGCTGCTCGCCGACGCCGAGAAGAACATCGAGGAGGTGGCCGCCCGGGTCGTCGAGGACGCGCTGAGGCAGCCCTCCCGCGAGTTCGTGACGGCCGTTGCCTCCCGCGTGCCCTTCGAAGTGGTGTGCGACATGATGGGCATCCCCGAACGGCACCGTCCGCGCATTCTCGACCAGCTCAACGACGCCTCGGAGAACATCGGCGTACGGCGGGGCGCGGGCGCGAAGTTCCGCATCCCCGGAAAAGGGCTGCGCGCCCTGGCCCGTATGCACGTCATGATCGCCACGCTCGCCCGCGAACGACGACGGCGGCCCACCAACGACCTCGTCTCCGCCCTCGTCAGCGCCGACGTGGACGGCCAGTGCCTGGGAAACCGCCAACTGGGCGCGTTCTTCACGCTGCTGATGGTCGCGGGTGTGGAGACCACCCGCAACGCCATCTCGCACGGTCTCGCGCTGCTCAGCGCCCACCCGGAGCAACGCGCCCTGTGGGCGGGCGACTTCGAGACGTACGCGGAGACGGCCGTGGACGAGATCGTGCGGTGCTCCACGCCCATCATCCAGTTCAAGCGCACGCTGACATGCGACCACGCCGTGGGCGGACGGACGCTGCGCCAGGGCGAGACCGTGGCGCTCTTCTACGCGTCCGCCAACCGCGACGAGGCCGTCTTCACCGAACCCGGCACCTTCGACATCACCCGCAGCCCCAACCCGCACCTCGGCTACGGCGGCGGCGGGCCGCACTACTGCCTCGGTGCGCACCTCGCCCGGCAGGAGCTGAAGGCGCTCTTCAAGGTGCTTCTCAGCGAGGACATCGGGATGCGCGCGGCGGGACAGCCGGAGTTCGTGCCCTCCAACTTCGACAACCGCATCCGCTCGCTGCCCTTCACCGCCGGCCGTGGCACCGGCCTGCACACGGGTGGCAGCACCGGCGCCTACGAGGACGGGCCGCAGGTCCCGGTGGCCTCCGAAACCGAGGTGACCGCCGGCGGCGCGTGAGTGCACCGCGTCGGGCCCGCGTGCCGGGGGAGCCGTCCCTCCTCCGGCACGTGCCGGGCGGCGGGGCGGAAGCGGGCGGCGAAGGGGGCGTGCAAAAAGCTCCGGGTGGTGAATTCGGGGTCACGGGGTTCCGGCAGGCGCGGTTCTGCCCCGCGCACCACCACTCGGCACGCCGGAAAGAGGCATCACAGGGCTGTTCCCGGCACCGGTCCGCCGTACGATGAATCCCATGACTGTGGTGGTGTTTCTTCTCGCGCTCGGCATCACGTGCCGCATCACCCGATTCATAGCGAAGGACACGCTCGCCGCCGGATTCCGGTCCTGGACGGCCGAACGGTTCGGCGACGACTCCAAATTGGCCTATGTCGTCACCTGCAGCTGGTGCACCAGCATCTGGGTGGCCGCCGCCGTTGTTCCCGTAGCCCATCTGACCGGGCACACGGTCGCCTTCCAGACCGTCGCGATGGTTCTTTCCCTGTCCTATCTCTGCGGTGTCGCGTCCAACTGGCTCGACTGACCAGCACGGAAACACCGGCTTCCGAACAGGGCAGAAATTCCACGGGTGTCGGGAACCGCCGGCCCGGGGACAATGATTCCGGGAAGCGGGGAGGCAACCCACCCCCACGGTACACGGCAGCATTCCGCCGCTCCTCCCAAGTCAGCCGCCGGGAACGCGGCGCGGGACCGGCGGACCACGAGCCCCATTACGACGAGGGCCACGGCATCGGCGGGTTCTCCGGCCGACTACAGCAGGCCCGGGCCCCAAGGAGGAAGACACGATGGGATGCAATTGCGGCGGACGTTCCCGCCGGACCGTCACCGTGTACCGGCTGATTCTGCCGAACGGGGGCACCCGCGACTACGCGACCCTGCAGGAGGCCCACGCCGCAAAGAGGCGCCTGGGGAACGGCGGAAGGATAGTGGCCGTCAACCAGTGAGCGCCGAGGTGGAGTTGACACTCCCGGCCCCACCCTCCGGATCACGGACCCCGCACACGGGCCACTGACCGGACACCGACACCGGGCAATAGACAACCGGAGAAGCTCGCAGACTCCCGCCGGCGTGCAGCACCGCTGCACGCCGGCTGCCTGTGCGGCCGGACAGGGCGCCCGCAAGGTAACCGTCCCCACCGCCACTCCCCCGCTTGAGCGCGCCTTGCCCGTCCGCGCCCTCCGCCCCTCCGCGCCGCTTCCGCAGGGCCGCCCTCAAGTCCTCCGGCTCCGCTCCGGGCCCCACGCATTCCGACGCAAGCACTCATTCCATATGATTACTTTGCTGAATCGATGCCTTCTATCGGGGTCTTCCTGATTCCGTCCGCGGGGGCGCAGAAGAGGCGCGAACTGGCAGCGCCCCGGACATTCCGAATACGCCCCCGCTCGCGAACGTAACGCTTGACGGGAAGAAGAAGGCGCGGCGGGACCGTCTTCACGAAGTGTGACTCCGGCTCGCAAGCCAGGGGAAGTTCAAGCGCTCCGTACAAACGGAGACGGCAACGGCCGAGTTGTTCCCGCACACAGCTGTGACAGCTGGCGACCGGCCACCGGGAGGGGCGCACTCGCGACGCACATTGAGGGCTCGCGGGGCGTACAAAGAATTTTCAAGAGTCCCGCACTCACGCTGAGTTCAGCGTTCCCTGGGAGCGCCTCCTGCGGACTTGGCTGAAACAGAGCAGGATTGAGAGCGGTCCGGTCACGTTCAGGACATTCGAGAGCGTGCGCCGGTGGCGTCGGGGTCTGCATGGATTCGCGCCCCGCACTCCCCAATGCGCTCCGCCAACCGGGGGTTTTCGGGTCCACTCGTCTGGCCCAAAAGCCGATCACTGACGCTTACTTGAAACACCGTCAGGTGAGCGCTGACTCCTCCGTCTTCCACCGAACTCCGCGGGACGCAGGCATCCACGTGGTGTCGACCGACTCCGCGGAATTCAGTCGGCGGCCGAAGCAGACCCTGCTCGTGCCCGGTCGCACCGGGAGGGAGAACGTGCTCACTTCCGCCCCGTGATTCCCGTGAAAGGCGTCTCACAATGGCCAGTTCGACCACCTCGATAACCTCGGCACCGGACCCGTCAACCTGCGGTGAGACCGTCACCTTCACCGCTGTGGTGAGCCCGGTACCTCCGGAAACAGCAACCCCGACCGGCACCGTCACCTTCATCATCAGTGACGACGGACCCGCCGTGGTCGTCCCGCTCGACGGCGCCGGCCAGGCCCAGATGACCATCGACGACCTGAGCGTCGGCGTTCACACGGCCATCGCCGTCTACAGCGGCGACGGAACCTTCGATCCCTCCTCATCCCCGCTCGACACCCACACCGTCCAGGCTGCGACCAGCACCACCGTGGTCACGGCCGACCCGAACCCCTCGGTGTGCGGCGAATCCGTCGAGATCTGCGCGGTGGTCACCATCAACCCGCCCGGAGGGGGCATCCCGACCGGCACGGTCACCTTCACCAGCCCCGGTGGACTCAACGAGCCAGTCGTACTGGACGGCACGGGCGAAGCCTGCTTCACCTCCACAACCCTCATCACGGAAACGGTGACCGCCACCTACAGCGGGGACGACTGCGCCGGCGGATCGGCCGACACCGTCGACATCACCGTCAACCCGGCAGACACCACGACTTCGGTGACGGCCGACCCGAACCCCTCGGTGTGCGGCGAATCCGTCGAAGTCTGCGCCGTCGTCACCACCAACGCACCCGGCACCGGAATCCCCACCGGCACCGTCACCTTCACCAGCCCCGGCGGACTCAACCAAACCGTCCCACTCGACGGCACCGGCGAAGCCTGCCTCACCACCACAACCCTCACCACCGAAACGGTCACCGCCACCTACAACGGCGATTCCTGCCGCAACAGCTCGATCGACACCGTCGCAGTCACCGTCAACCCCGCAGACACCACGACTTCGGTGACGGCCGACCCGAACCCCTCGGTGTGTGGCGAGTCGGTCGAAGTCTGCGCCGTCGTCACCACCAACGCACCCGGCACCGGAATCCCCACCGGCACCGTCACCTTCACCAGCCCCGGCGGACTCAACCAAACCGTCCCACTCGACGGCACCGGCGAAGCCTGCCTCACCACCACAACCCTCACCACCGAAACGGTCACCGCCACCTACGACGGCGACCCCTGCCGCAACAGCTCGATCGACACCGTCGCAGTCACCGTCAACCCCGCAGACACCACCACCGTCGTCACCGCCGACCCCGACCCTTCCGTCTGCGGAGAATCCGTCGAGGTCTGCGCGGTGGTCACCACCAACGCACCCGGATCGGGAATCCCCACCGGCACGGTCACCTTCACCGGGCCGGGCGGACTCAACCAGACCGTTGCACTCGACGGCACCGGCGAAGCCTGCCTCACCACCACGACGCTCGCCACCGGCACCATCACCGCCACCTACAACGGCGACCCCTGCCGCAACAGCTCGATCGACACCGTGGCGGTGACCGTCAACCCGGCGGCAACGACAACCGTCGTGACCGCTGACCCCGACCCGTCGGTGTGTGGCGAGTCGGTCGAGGTCTGCGCGGTGGTCACCATCGACGCACCCGGATCGGGAATCCCCACGGGCACGGTCACCTTCACCGGGCCGGGCGGACTCAACCAGACCGTCGCACTGGACGGCACCGGCGAAGCCTGCCTCACCTCCACAACCCTCGCCACGGGGACAGTGACAGCCGTCTACAACGGCGACGCATGCGCCTCCACTTCGACAGGCACCACCGACATCACCGTCAACCCCGCAGCCACCACCACCGTCGTCACCGCTGACCCCGACCCGTCGGTGTGCGGGGAAACGGTCGAGGTCTGCGCGGTGGTCACCATCGACGCACCCGGCTCCGGAATCCCCACCGGCACCGTCACCTTCACCGGGCCGGGCGGACTCAACCAGACCGTCGCACTCGACGGCACCGGCGAAGCCTGCCTCACCACCACAACCCTCACCACCGGCACCATCACCGCCGTCTACAACGGCGACGCATGCGCCTCCACTTCGACAGGCACCACCGACATCACCGTCAACCCCGCAGCCACCACCACCGTCGTCACCGCCGACCCCGACCCCTCCGTCTGCGGAGAATCCGTCGAAGTCTGCGCCGTCGTCACCACCAACGCACCCGGCACCGGAACACCCACCGGCACCGTCACCTTCACCGGACCCGGCGGACTCAACCAAACCGTCGCACTCGACGGCACCGGCGAAGCCTGCCTCACCACCACAACCCT